>NZ_CP006842.1:3190714-3509786 GCF_000626675.1 Corynebacterium glyciniphilum AJ 3170
CGACGCCTTCGGCGATGACATGCGCATGCGCATGGAGGTGCGCCCCGGCATCACCGGCCTGTGGCAGGTCTCGGGCCGCTCGGACCTGACACCCGCCCAGGCGGAGAAACTGGACCTGTACTACGTGGACAACTGGTCACTCGTCTTGGACGTCCGCACCATCCTGCAGACCGTCCGCGCCGTCGTCCTGTCGAGGGGGGCGTACTAGATGACCACGATTCTGCACGTGACCGACTGCTTCGACGGTGGGGTAGCCACCGCGGTCAACCAGTACGCCCGACTGACCCCGGAGTACCGCCATCTGCTGCTGGCCAACAACGCCCGCAGCACCGCGCCCACCGCCGCACGCTCGCCCGGGGCATTCGCCGTGGACGAGCAGCTTCCGTCGTCCCCCGCCTCCGCGGTCACCGCGGTGCGCCGGGCCGTTGCCGGCCACCGCCCCGATGTGGTCCACGCCCACTCAAGCTTCGCCGGGGCCTACACCCGGGTCGCCCGTTCGATCGACCTGGTCACCCCCGGTCGCCCGGCACGACCGGTGGTGTACACCCCGCACAGCTTCGCCTTCGAACGCGCCGACATCCCCCGCTGGAAGCGCCGGGCGTTCCGCGCGATGGAGCGCTCCCTGCACCCGCTGACCACCGTCGGCGCGTCCTGCGCGCAGTGGGAAGGGGAGCTGATGGTCGGCCTCGGCCGGACACCTGTCGTCGTCGTCCCCAATGCGCTGATGAACGACCACCCGGCAGTGCCGGGGAGCTGGTCGCCCCCGCCGGACGCGTCACACCCGGTCATCGGCGTGGTCTCCCGGGTAACGCCCCAACGCGACCCGGCATTCTTCGCCGCGACCGCCCGGCTCATCCGGCAACGCATCCCCGACGCCCGGTTCGTGTGGATCGGCGACGGGGACGGTAAGGACGCGTCGCTGGTCGACGTCCTGACCGATGCCGGCGTCGAGGTGACCGGATGGCTGTCCGGGGAGCAGTTACGCCAACGGGTCGCCGGGCTGTCCCTCGTCCTGCACACCGCGCGCTGGGACGGATTCCCCATGGCGGTGCTCGAAGCGCGCCGGGTGGGCGTTCCACTGCTGGTGCGTGACATCCCCGCGTTGCGGGAGTGCCCGGCCACGGCGCGGTTCGACTCGCCGCAGGATGCTGCGGACAAGTCCGTGGCGATCCTGCGGGACTGCCGTGACCCGTCGCACTGGGCCGGTCTCGACGAATCCCACACCCCCGAACGCCAGCATGCGGCACTCACCGAGGCGTACTCGCTGGCCCTCGAACTCACAGGAAGGAGGACATATGCGAAGACGCTCAGACGCTAGGCCCCCGTCCCGGGACTCCCTGAATACGGCCTCGAACTCACCACTGAATTCACCACTCCTCGTCGCCGTGCTTCTCGGCGCCGTGGCGGTGGTCGTCGGCCTGGTGGCCCGCGCCACGATCACCGGACGCTTCGGTGGTTTCGGCAATGACGCCGGCACGATCCGGGAGATCATGACCTCCCCGTTCAGTGCCATGGACCTGGGCTACGGCTCGTACTCGGTGATCGCACAGTTCTACACCGCCCTCGGCATGGAGGACGCGCCCACCGCAGCCTCGGTGTTCGGCGCGGTGATCGGCGCGACAGCACTGGGCATCGTCCTGGTGCGCGTGGGCGGAGTACATGCCGGCAGGATCTCCCTGGTCCTGGCGTTGGCCGCTCCGGTGCTCATCGGCCTGTACCAGGCGACCTACACCAAGGAGATCCTGATCTCCCTGGGCATGATCGTGATCGTCCTGATGCCGATGAACCTGGCCGGGGAGGTCGTGGTCGTCGCCGCGCTCGCCCTGCTCGGCACCGAGTACCGGACGTACTGGTCCATTGTCGCGGTCATCTACGTCGTCCTCCGGCTGCTGCTGGCCCGACGGGCCACCGTCTCGGGACGCCGCATCGCCGCAACCCCCTGGCGGGTGCTGCGGATCCTGGCGCTGTTGAGCGCACTTGCCGGGCTCGCGGTCTGGATCGGCACCGGCGATCCGGCCGACTACTTCCGCACCGCGGTGAACGAGGGCGAGGCCCGGCAGGCAGTGACGGGGTCGATCATCGGCCGGTTCATTGAACTTCCGGAACCTCTCGGCGGTGTGGTGAACGTGGTGCTGACCACGATGTTCTTCATCGTCCCGCTGCCGATGGCCGCGAAATTCTCCCCGTACTACCTGGTCATCGGCATTCTCTTCGCCCTGATCTGGATCAGTGCCGTGGCCGCGGCGACGGCCGCCGGGCGCGCCCACGGCAGCGACCGCCACCTCATCCCGCCTCGCGACCGACGGATGATGGCCCGCTTCGCCGCGGTGCCCCTGTCCTTCCTCGTGGTCCAGGGACTCTTCGAGCCGGACTGGGGATCAGCGCTGCGCCACGCCACTCCGATGGTGCCGCTGATCGTGGGTGCCGTCGCACTCATGGAGAAGTACCGGACGCAACAGACAGAACACACCAACCAGAAAAGGACCCCCATGACCACCCCCTCCTCCCCTTCAGAACAGAACCATCTGGCCACCTATCTGGGATACCTGCGCACGTCGTTCTGGATGCTCATCGTGGGTGCCGTCATCGGCGGACTCCTCGGCTGGGGCGCGTCCGCCCTGATGACCAAGCAGTACACCGCCACCTCCCAGCTGTACGTCGGCGCAGCGAACACCGGCAACTCCACCGACGCCTACCGCGGCACGCTGCTGAGCCAGAGCCAGGTCGGGACCTATGCCGAGATCGCCACCAGCCGGGCGCTCGGTGAACGTGTCGCACGGGACCTCGGGCTCGACCAGAGCCCCGCAGAGGTTGCCTCGATGCTGACCGCCGGAGCCAACCGCGACACGGTGATCCTCAACATCAACGCCGTGGCCGAGGACGCCGAGGAAGCCCGCGACCTCGCCAACTCCGCGGCCGCCCAGCTGACCGCCATGGTCGCCGAGCTCAACACCACCACCGCACCCGACGGGCCGTCCAGCGCGCCCCAGCTGGCACCGTTGAACGACGCGCTGACCCCCGATGCGCCGTCCTCACCCAAGATCCTGCAGAACGTGGGGATCGGTGCCGGTGCCGGGCTGATCCTCGGTCTCGTCGCCGCCGTCGTGCGTGGCATGACCGACAACCGGATCCGTGATCGTCGTCAGATCGCCGACATTGTCGGCGCACCGGCGATCGGCACGATCAGCACCAGTGACAACCTCTCCGGGTCGGCCGGCTCCCATGTGCTCGACTTCGCCGCGGCCCCGGTGATCGCGGCAGAACAGTTCCGTGAGCTGCGCACGAACCTGCGCTTCCTCGATGTCGACAACCCGCCGACGGTCATCGCCGTCACCAGTGGCATGCCTGGTGAAGGCAAGTCCACGCTGGCCACCAACCTCGCCCTCGCCCTGGCTGACGACGGTGAGCGGGTCTGCCTCGTCGACGCCGACCTGCGCCGTCCCCGCGTCGCCGATTACCTGGGCGGAGACCTGCAGTCCGAGGTCGGCCTGTCGACCGTCCTGTCTGGCGCCGCCCATGTCGACGACATCGTGCAGGAGTCCGGTCGCGACGGACTGACGGTGGTCACCTCCGGTCCGCAGCCGCCGAACCCCGCCGAGCTGCTCGGCTCCCAGCGTTTCCGTGACGTGCTGACTGACCTGGACGCCCGGTACGACTACGTCATCGTCGACGCGTCACCGGTGATTCCGGTGACTGACGCCGCCCTGGTCTCCTCCGCGGCCGACGGGCTGATCCTGGCCGTGAGCCACGGTGACACCACCGTCGACCAGCTCACCCAGACCACCAGCAACCTCACCCAGGTCGGTGCCCACGTGCTGGGCACCGTGTTCACGATGACCCCGAAGTCCGAGGGCAAGGGCTACTACCGCAACGGATACGGGTACGGCTACGGCAACACCGCAGCCGCCGTCCAGCGGTCCGCCCAGGCAGCGAAGACGTCGGGAAGCTCAGTGGACGCGAGTGCCACAGGGGCCGCGGCGCAGCACGCAGTCGACGCCCGGGAGACGGTGGGAGCGGACCGCTGAGTTCGCCTGAGTCCGACGACACCGACGACACCGACGACACCGGCCGACGCGGCCGACTGTCATCGGTGATACGCATGGGGCCTGCACTGATCGGCCAGGGGCTGAACTTCCTGGCGATGCTCCTGCCGATCCTCGGCCAGGAGACCGGTCAGCTGGCCTACCTCATGCTGCCGCTGGCGTTGGCCACGGTGCTCTCGCGCACCACGATCCTCGGCTTCCACAGCCGGTACCTCACGCTGGCGGCTCCGATGCGACGCACCGCGACCTCGGTGTCACTGGCGTCGTTGTGGCTGACCACCCTGGTGTGTGGGGGTGTCGCCGCAGTTCTCGCCGCCACCGGTGCACCCGGGGCAGCGGCTGTCGCCGGATGGACAGCGCTGCTCGTCATCTCGAACGGGGTCTATCTCATGGCCGTCGCCGTGGCGACCCAGGAGCAGCGGATGGACGTCTACTCCACGGCACGGCTGGTCTACGGGGTGGTCAACGTCCTGGTGACCGTTATGGTGGTGTTCGTCGTCCCGTTCCAGGCGGGGCTCATCGTCGCCGCGATTGTGAATCCGCTCGTAGGCGCGGCGTTGATCGTGGTCCGCACCCGTAACCGACTGTTGCCGGAGGTCTTCCGCGACCTGCCTCGGCTTCTGGACCGGGAGCATCGCGGCTACCTCGCCGTCTCCTCGCGTGCCACGGGCGCGACGCTGCTGTCGGAGTGTGGTTTCCAGATCCAGGGGTTCCTCACCCCGTTCCTCGGCCCGTACCAGGAGATCTGGGCCGTTGTCGTGCGGCTCACCGGTGGTTTCGGGTCCCTGGCTCAACAGGTCATCGCCCCGTCGCTGGAGGCGAAGATCGCGGTGTCGATCCGGGAGAATGACACTGCACTGACCAGACGCTGGTGCCGAATCTGTGCCGTCGGCGGTCTGCTGCTCGGCGCCGTGTGCGCCGTCGTGCAGACCGGAGCGCTGGTCTTCTCACTGCCGGAGGACGACGCCCTCAGCCCGCTGGTCCTCGCGGCCACCGCGGTGTTCTGCGTGGCGTCGCTGGCGACGAACCTGTCGGTGAAGATCCCCCTGATGAAGGGCCACGACAGAGGATTCCTCGTGTGGTCGGTCGGGCGACTCGTGCCCCTCGTCGCGCTGATGGCGACCACCGGTGCCGTCCTGTTGGGAGGCATCGTTGTGGTGCAGACCCTCGCTGCGGTGGCCTTCCTGGTGATCGCACTGCGTCCGGTTCGATACCAGAACTGATATTGTAGGGAAAAGTATGACGAGGAGGGACCGCCGTGAAAAACACGCCCGTCGGCATAGCCGCCACTACTGCCGCGACAGCACTGCTGTTGTCCGCGTGCAGTGCGGACGACCAGACAGACGCCCAGCCGAGTTCAAGCACGGCGACAACCTCGGTGGCAGAGTCAGAGCAGGTCACAGAGCCGGTGCCCGACACGGTCGTCGTCTACCGTCCGGGGGCGATCGACAACAACTTCACCGCCGACGACGTGCCGGCATGGCCCGGGCCCGACCCGTCGGACGTCCTGGAGCCCAACCCGCCGTCTGGTGAGCGCGGCGCCATCAGCGGAGACGATGCCGCTGCGGTGTACCAGGCGGCGCTGGAGAACCCGGAAACGCTCCTGCAGGACGGGCAGGCGCCGCGCGATGTCACCGGCGCCGTCTGGTGGGTCAACAACCACGCGGAATGGCTGGTTGTCGAGCCTCAGTGGTGACAGAAGGCCCTACCGGGCTACCGCGCCGACCAGCGCCCCGTAGTCGCCGCGGACCAGGTCGGTAACGGATGCGCACGTGGTCACCGCACCGCCCTGGACAATGGCAATCCGTTCCAGGATCTCGTCGGCTGCAAGGTCGGGACGGTACTCCAGCACCGAGCCCAGGTCCCCGTACCAGTCGAACTGGCCACTGAACTTCCCCACGTAGCCGATTCCCACGGTGGGTACCCCGCTGCTCAACGCGGCCACGCAGGCATGCATCCGTGCCGATACACAGTGGTCCGCAGCAGCGATGGCAGCCTTTGCCTCGGCTGCCGTGGCGGGGACGGTCAGCGTGGCGTCCACGCCCACCTCCGCCAGGGCCTCGACGATGCGGCGACCGAGCGCAACGTCGCCCACGCTGTCGCGGACATCGTGGACGACGACCTCGACAGGGCGGTCGTCGCCCCGCTCCCGCATCCTGTGGCCGAGGTCCCGCCACAGTGTGACGAGATGCTCCGTGCCGACGCCGTACATGCCGCCGAGGTGGGCGTTCGGAACGAAGACGACGGGCGCGGCTGAGCGCTCGTGACGTGGCGCGGGCGGAAGCAATGCCGCAATGTCGGGGGTGCTCGGCACCGTCCTCCCGAGAATCTCCGTGGCACGCTGCGCCGACAGGTGGTCTCGGGCCCGCACGGCCACCGCCGGTTCGAGACCTCGGAGGATGCGTGCCGCGGCCGGATGGACCGTCGTCGGCAGGCTGAAGTTCACCAAGGCTGCCGGGTGACCTGCCGCGGCAGCGACGTTCAGCATCCGCACCCTGGTCGCCAACAGTGCCAGTTCATAGTCACCAGCGAGCGTGTCAGCGCCGATGACCACCAGCGGCCCGGAGGCGAGTTCCCGCACCGTCGTGGCGGTCGGGACAGTACCGCGTCCAACGGTCAGATCGCTCAGCGGCAGGACGCCGACACCCGCGGGAACCAGGCGCCGCCACGGCTCCGCGTCACCGGGGACCACGAGATCCACACCAGTCTCGGCACCAGCCTCGGACAGCAGGTCCTGCAGGGAGGATGCCGCGACCAGCCCCATGGCCTCATCGCCGAAGGAGCCGTGAGATGCAGGGAGCACCACCCGCACCCGTCCCGTCCCTGCCCCGCCGATGGCTGGACGGGCACGGGGCAGCGGCCGGTGGGAGTTTATTAGCCCGACAACGCGCTGGCCTGCCCACTTGGCCTGTGACACAGCCTGCTCCCGGCGCGACGGCACCGGATCGGTGGACGACGACGGAGTGGGATGAGCCTGCACGTCACCACGGATCAGGGACGCCAGATCTGACCAGTCCGGTTGCTCGGCCACACGACCAATCGCACCGGACGACAGCGTGCGGTAGAGGGCGGGATCAGTGAGCAGCATCTCGATCCCCTCGGCAATAGCCTCCGGAGTGACGTCGTCGGTGACCACCCCGAACCCGTCCACCTGGTCGGGGATCGCCCCCACGGGTGTGGCTACACAGGGCACCGCGTGTGCCAGGGCCAGGGTCACCGGACCGGACTGACTGGCCTCGGTATAGGGCAGCAGCATGATGTCGAAGCCCCGGACGACGTCGGTGACCTCCTCCTCCGGGATCCACCGGTTGTCCCAGGTGGCGTAGCGTCCGAGCGCGGTGTCGCGCAGCCGTTCCTCGGGTCCGGAGCCGATGATCCGCAGCTCACATGCCGGAGCGCCCCGCTCCGTCAGAATGCGCATCGCCGCCAGAGCGACGTCGATGCCCTTGTACTTCTGCAGTCGCCCGAACAGACCGATAACCGGCACCTGCCCTGAGCCGTCAGTACCGTGCGGCAGATCCCGCGGCTCGGTCGCCGCATCCTCCAGGTCGAACGGCGGGTGATCACCGGTCGTGATCGGCACCGTCACCTGATCGGCGAGGATCCCGGTCACCGCCTCCGAGAAGGTCACGACCCGGTCGGCTCGACGCAGCTCATTGTGCCGGCCCACCGATTGGACCACGCTGCCCTCTCCAGGGTGTGCCGCCCCGTCGTGGATGCAGGCGACGTACTCCACGTCGCCGGGAACCAGAATAGGCAGGGCGAGCGACTGGTAGACGCTCTCCATCACACACACGACACGCTCAATGCTGTGCTGCCGGATCCACCGACGTAGCCGAAACGAGCTCCACAGCAGGCGGGGAAGGCCGAGGACAACCCCGGCCTTCGACGTGTAGGTCGGTACGGGGAACGCCGGGACGCCGCCACGGGCCTGGGCGGCGAAACGGGGCGCGATCTCGGCGTCGGGATTGTAGGAGAGAAAGGACAGAGGGTACGGCGCCTGAGACACTGCGGACGTAGCGGAAGCCCGGACATGCTGGTCGGCGTCGCCGACCTGGAGAGATTCTCGGTTCTGATCCCCGTCGACAAGATCGGCGAGGAATCGGGGGCCGCCACCGGTGCGACCCCAGTGAACCCAGAGTGTCCTGGCTTCCGACGGCAGGGTGAGGGACCTGTCGACATTGGTCATGGAACACATTGTAGGGGGTATTCACGTTGCCCGCCTCGTGGAGCCTGCCTAGGATGAGAGGAACTTCAGGGGCACTCTCCGCCCTCCTCGTTCTCTCCTCTCCGCACGCTCTCCTCTCTTTCTCTCCCCCCCGCCCCTCCGATTCACCCCTCACACCTCGTAGGACGGTTCGATGACCTCCAACAAGATCCGGCAGGAGACTGCCGTGGCACCCGGCCGCGCCTCCAGCCCCCCATCGCGTAATCTCCCCGTCGACACCCTCCGCGGCGTCGCCTGCCTGCTCCTGGTGAGCTTCCATGTCATCGGGTACGACACCACTGACGGTCTCCACGTCACCGACGACAGTGCCCTGCGCTACTACACCGATTCCGTGGACTACCTGCGCATGCCGTTGTTCACGCTGCTCTCCGGCCTGGTGTACGCCTGGCGTCCATTGCATGCCCCGGGCGACTACCTGACGTTCATGGGAAAGAAAGTCCGCCGCCTGCTCGTGCCCTACGTGATCTTCGTCCCCGCCATCGGCGTCACCCAGGTCTACCTCGACGGCACGAACACTGCCCGCGAACTGGAGCCGGTGCACTGGCTGCTCTATTCCCTGAGCCCGTACTGGTTCCTGTTGACGACCTTCTGGCTCTTTGCCGTGATCGCCCTGCTGGATTCGCGGTCCCTGTTGTCCTCCCGCCTCTCCGTCGCCCTGGCGTTCTGCCTGTCTCTGGTCGTTGTCCTCGTCGCGCACACCGAACAGTTCCGGTTCCTCCAGGTGGGCCAGGCTCTCACCCTCGCCCCGTTCTTCCTCGCCGGCCTCGCCCTGAGCCGATTCTCACTGATCCCGTCCACCCGCACCACCCGGTGGGCCTGGACCGCGGTGTTGGCCACGGTCGCTGTGGCCGTCCAGCTCTCCCTGACCGGTCGCATGCCCGGGGTGGACGGCGCCTTCAACTCCCGCCACAGCCTGGTGGGTATCAGCCTCGGAATCCTTTTTCCTCTGGTCTTCCTCGGATGGCACCTGTCCAACCGCCCACTGGCCTGGATCGGCGGCTACTCCTCCGGCATCTTCCTGTTGCACTCCTTCGCCATCGGCGCCGTCCGTGTGGTCTTCTCCGCCGCAGGCGTCACTGCGACACCTGTGCTTCTGGTGACACTCACCCTTGGCGGCGTGGGGCTGTCGATCCTCGGGGTCACGGTTCTGCGCCGGGTCCGGGTCGGACAGGTCATCCTCGGAGAGAAGCCACGGGCACGTCGAACGGGAAAGGGTTCCTCATGAAGATCCTCATCGTCTGCACCGGCAACATCTGCCGCTCCCCCGCCGCGGCATACCTGCTGCGTGAGGCGATCCCGGCGGCATCAGGATCGACCAGTGGCACCGTCACAGTGACCAGCGCCGGGACCGCCGGGATGAGCGGATACCCGATGGATCCCCGCTCCCTGAAGTATCTCTCCGACCACGGCGTTGACGGATCCGGGTTCACCGCACGCCGGGTAAACCGTCGGGTCCTGCAGGACGTCGACCTCGTCATCGGACTCGAGAAGACCCATGTCGACCACTGCCTACGTCTCGCCCCTGCACTGCTGAAACGAACCTTCCGGCTGCACCAGCTCGCTGAATGGCACCGCAGCGGCGACCTCACCTCCCTGACTCAGCTGCCTCATCTGCGCCACCAGCTGCCCCGGATTCTCCACGACCACCGCGACCCCGTCGGATTCACCTCCACCGAGGAATACACCGCCCTGCTCGACGCCATCGCCGATGACATCCGTGCACTGGCCACTCTGGTGACCCACTGACCCTCGCCTAGGAGGCTTCCCTATGCCGCCCACACTCCGGCTCACCTGGATTGACACGGTGAAAGGCATCGCCGTGATCCTGGTCGTCCTCTACCACGCAGTCAGTCTGGCGCAGGACAAGTCCTGGTCAGGTGACCAGCTGTCCATGCTCACCTCGGCACTGCTGACAGTGCGCATGCCCTTGTTCTTCGCCATGTCCGGTTTCTTCATCCTACGCCGTATCGACCGCCCCTGGTCATGGCAGCTCCGTAACCGCATCGGACCGTTCCTGTGGTTGTTCATCCTCTGGACCGCGGTATGGCTCCTCGTCTTCGACATTCTGCCCTGGCACCGCGCGGGAGACTCCGGAACAACCTCGCTGCAGGACATCGTCCGGCTGCTCGTGGACCCCTCGATCGGCCCCTGGTACATCTACGCCCTGGCGATCTACATCATCGCCGTGAAGCTGATGCGCCCCCTGCCGGTGTGGCTGCAGTTCCTCCTCGGCGCCACCGTCTCCCTCCCGGTAGCCTGCGGTGTCCTGACCATCGACTCGTGGGTATGGACCTCACTCCTGTCCCACTTCATCGCCTTCCAGATCGGCGCGCTGGCCCACCGCACGCTCTCCACAATCGCCGACCATGCGACCCTGTGGTGGCTGCTCGGCTACGGTGCCCTGTGGGGCGGGTGCACCGCGGCCCTGTTCGTCCTGGACCTGGGCCTCGACAACCTCGCGCGCATCCCGGTCACGCTACTGGGCATGGCGATGGGAATCACCGCCGCTGTCCTGATCGACCGTCATGCGCCCTTCCTGAAACTCGCGTGGGTGGGGAAAAACACGCTACCGATCTACCTGCTGCACGTCCCGCTCCTCGGTGCCGTCTACAGTCTCGACCTGGGTCTCCCCTCGACGGCGGTCGTAGCCGTCGGCGTGCCGGTGCTGTGCACCGTCCTCGCCGTTGCCGGTGCGCTCTTGATCTGGCGGGTGACCCGACGGGTCCCGGGCATCTACACCGCGCCCTGGACGGGCGACGGGGCAAACACCAGAAACATCCCTACGACGCCGTCCCGTCCCGGCAGGGGCGACAGGCGTGACAGGGACGCTGACGGTCGGGTCCAGGTGGGGAACGGGTAGATGGTCCTTCTCCGCCACCTGGGCGTCCTGCTCCTCGTATTCTGTCTGTGCCTGTGGGGATGGTTCGCGCTGACGAAGATCTACCTCCCGCGCCTCGACCCGATACCCGCCGACGTCGACGTCCTGATGCAGGTCGGTGGCGCGGCTCCCGCCGATGTCACCCGTGCCAGAGAGCTGGCGCACGACAACGGCATCGCCGACCTGGTGATCTCGGACCCCACCGGCGTGCAGCGCTTCCACGACTCCTGGTGCGCACCACTGGACGGAGTCCGGGTGCACTGTTTCGCACCCGACCCCTCGACGACCCGTGGGGAAGCCCAGGAGTTCGCCCGCCTGGCCGCCGAGCACCACTGGGACTCTGCCATGGTGCTGGCCACCGGCCGCGAGCACGTGGAACGGGTCCGGCTGTACTTCAGCCGGTGCTGGGACGGTGAGCTCTCAGTCAACCGGCCCGCCAGCTCCCGGTCACTGCTCACCCACGTCAAACAGGCCGGATATCAGACCGCCGGATGGGCCCGTGCCATGACCACCCTCAACTGCTGACCCTCCCTACTCTCCCCTCCCCACTCTCCAAGGAGGCCTCATGACCGAACAAACTCCCGGTTCCACCGCCATGTCCGCCATCTCTGGCACTTCTGCCATGTCGCCGACGACACGGGTCGCCTGGATCGACACCGTCAAGGGCGCCGCGATCCTTCTGGTCGTCCTGATGCACGTTGCGACAGAAGCAGTGGACCAGTCCTGGTACGACCCCCGCATCCTCGACGCCATGTCACCGCTGCGCACCGTGCGCATGCCGCTGTTTTTCGCCATGGCGGGCTATTTCTTCCTGCGGAGGATCGACCGCCCCTGGCCGTGGCAGGTCCAGAACCGACTCGGACCATTCCTCTGGCTCTTCCTCCTGTGGAGTGCCCTGTGGACCCTGTCTGCCCAGGTCTTTCCCTGGAATACCGCCGACTACAGCCTCCTGCACCTGATCGGCGTTCCCCTCGACCCGAGCTACGGACCATGGTTCATCTACGCCCTGGCGATGTACTACGCGGTAGTCAAGCTCCTGCGGCCACTGCCCCTGTGGCTGCAGTTCAGCATCGGTGCGGCCATCTCCCTCCCGGTGGCGTTTGGTTGGATCCCCGTCGACAACTTCGCCTGGGAACGCACCCTGACCCACTTCGTGGTGTTCCAGTTCGGCGTATACGGACACTGGATCATCGCCGCCATCGCCGAGCGCGCGTCACCACTGTCCCTGCTCGCTACCGGCGGGACCTGGGTGGCAGGAATCGCCGGGGTGACCGTGACCGGCATCGGGCTGTCCTCGGTGTGTTGGCTACCGTTGACCGCACTGGGCATGGGCACCGGGATCATCACCGCCACTCTCATCGCCCGTCACCTGCCCTGGCTGCACCTGGACTGGTTCGGACGCAACACCCTGCCTGTCTATCTTCTCCACCTCCCCGTGCTCGGCGTGCTGTTGGTCTACGACCCCGGGCTCACGTCCTCCCCGGTGACGGCCACGGCGGGGACCCTGGTCCTGACCGTCCTTACAGTGGGCGGGACACTGGTGCTGTGGCGGATCCTGCGTCCGGTACCCGGCCTGTTCATTGCTCCGTGGCCAGGCGAGGGGGCGAACACCCGACCGTCCCGGCTGGTTGCGGCTGCCACGGTTACCGACGTGTTTCCCCGAACTTGACGGATCATGTCAAGAATATGAGCTAAGCATATACTTGGTGATGTTCTACCCCCGGAAGAAATTGTCTCGCGGGAGCGTAACGAACGCAGCAGAAAAACGATGGTGCATCTGTACTGGAAGAACGCTGTCAATATCCTCGGGGGACAGTGTGCAGGTAGCCAGGTGGCTACCCCCACGGCGCTTTTTCCGCCGTTGCAGATGACCAGTTGGCCTGCCTATCTTCATGGCACGCCAGCAACGAGCTACCGGTGATCCTCGGTTCTCTCCTCGCCTCCGGTCTCTGCCCCTGGCACACAACTCAACAGTTCGCCATCGGCCCCTCCGGGCACTGCACCCCTCAACGCCCACGTTGCATCGTCCTCCTCTCCTCTCTGGCGGTGCACTGCGTGGAAAACGTCCGGAGCCTCTCCTCACGAACCCGGTGGTGTGACACATGAGAACAGTCGGGCCCGCCACCGGAACAATCTCCGGTGGCGGGCCCGACTGTGTGCCGGGGCGCCCCCACTGCCGGACGATGACCGTGGGTTGGAATTGGCCGGAAGTTCCACCCTCTGACGCTCGTCCCACGGCGGGCCCCAACCTCCGGGAGCATCGGGCGCATCAGGCACAGAAAAAAGGGCCTGCACATGACAGAACGTCACGCACAGGCCCCGACAAAGCAGAGCGTCAGGTCACAGACCGCCGAGCAGAAGGTGAAGAAGATCGCCGACGATAGCAACAAGACCAGCAACAAGACCCATGATGATTCTCCTTATGAGGGGTGAACGCCCCCGGCATTCCCGGGGAACTGGGTACTAATCTAGAAGTACCGTGTCACCGACCTGTTTCCCCCGGGCTACAGTCCGGTAAGGAAGTACCAGGCCAGGCACGTCATCCGCTGCAGCTCACGATCGGGGCGGGGTCGTACACCGTGGTCGTGGTGTCCCGGGACAACACCCCGCCGTTGAGGTCACGCACTGTCCTGGTGTCGGTCACGGTGAAGCCGCGCGCGCCGGAGGACGGCGAACAGTTGTCACCGGAGAGTTCGATGCGCTCCGGATCGGTGAAGTTTGTCCGGGCACCGGTGTCGGACTCGACCTCGACCTGCTTCACACCGCGCAGGTCCACCGTCAACGAACTGGAGTCGGCTCGTGCCTCGATCAGCACCGGAGTGTCGAAGGTGTTCTTGAACTGCAGGTCGATCGCCCCTTCAAAGACGGTCGCCTCACGCCCGGCCGGGTACCGGTCGATGTAGTAGGAGTGCGGCGTGTGCGCCACGTCCTCCATCCCGGCGAAGTACGACGCGTTGTACAGCGTGGTAGCGAACTGGCTGATACCGCCGCCGACAGCCTTGTCGGCGTGACCGTCCTGGATGATGCCGGCGTCAACATAGCCCTGGGCCTCACCACGCGGCCCGGTGTGTCCGTTGAGGCTGAAGGTTTCGCCGGGCAGGACGATCGCGCCGTCCACCTGTTCGGCGACCCGGCGGATATTCACACCCGAATCATCGGCGAAACCCCCGGTGGTGAAGGAGCCGACGACATCGTCGAAGCTGGCCTTCTCCGCCATCTCCGTGGTGTACGTCGCCTTCTTCTCCTCGTAGGTCACCTCATGACGACGCTCGGCAGTGTCCAGCAGCTTCTCCTCAATCGGGTCGAGGGTCTTCTCCCAGTCAATGAGAACACCGTCCTGGGACGGAGTGACGTTGAGGTTGCGGCCGGTGCCGGTGAATCCGGCGTTGCGCAGCTCCACCTCCGTGCCACCAAGCTGTTCATCGAGGATCTCCTGGGCCGCGTCACGGTTCCAGTCAACCCGGAAGGCCCCGTCCTCCGGGACGAAGGTGACGATGCGCCCCATGTCGGCCGGACGCAACACCCCGTCAGTGTCGTCGCGACCGGCGAAAATGACGTCACCCGCAGTGACCTTGTCCACGACCTCCTCGACAGCATCATCGGCAGCGTCCCGTCGGACATCGGCCTCGGTGACATCCGCATCCACGTCGACGCGTCGCTGCTCGTTGAGCCAGTGGTCCTTGACCGCGGTACGCACCTCGTCAGTGTCGACCGTCTGGCCCGCCACGTCGTCAACGATGTCTGCCGTGCCCGCGTCATCGATGGACAGCGCAGCGTTCTCCGGGTCGCGGGTGAGTTCCTGCTCAACGCGGGTCAGGGTCTGGTCCAGCAATGCGTCGTTGTACGCACTGATCGTGCCGACCTCCCGCTGCTGGAAGAAGCTCGTGATCCGGGTGATCGGATTCAGCGGCTGCTGTCCGGCCTGATCAATCGTCGCATCCCAGTCGATGGACAGACCCGACTGGGCGGGGTCGAGCGTGGTCGACATGTCGCCGGCGGCCACCTCAACCTCTGCGCGCGCACCGTCCGACAACTGATTCTTCAGCCTTGCCTCAGCCTGCGGTTTCGACATCGACCCCACGTCGACCCCACCGACAGACACGCCACGGGGTACGTTTCCCTCGGTCATGATGATGTCGGTCGCGTAGAGAATGCCCCCGAGCCCGACAATGCCGACCAGGGTCCACAACGGCCACAGACGACGCTTCCGCCGGTGCTTACTGCCCTCGGAGCCCCACTGCTCGCCCGACGCGTCGGTCGGTCCAGTGGGGCTGCTGGCATTCGGGTTGCTACTGCTCACGCTCTTCACAATAACTGGTGATTATCTCCCGGCGGTACCCGAGCCGCACGGTCACACCGCGCACAACCTGTCGGCGGCCTCCGTCAGCCGGTCCCGGTCAAGGTCCCCGTTCTCCACCGCCGCCACGAGGCCGTCGACCGTGGCGGGCACGTCGGCGGCCGTGGACGTCAGCGGAGCGTCCGCCCCGGCACGCAGTGCCTGCACCACCGCCTGGGGCCCGTCGTGCAGGTCAGTGATGGCCTGCATACCGGTCAGGTCGTCGGTGAACACGACGCCATCGAATCCGGGCGCGTTCTCACCGTCGAGCCCCTGAAGACCATCGCGCAGCAACGCATACGCCGCCGGGTTCAGCGACGACGGAGTCTCCGCACCGAGGACGCCGCCGGTATCTTGACTGTCCAGTCCCGGTGTCTGCATGTGACCGACCATCACCGCGACCCCCGGCATCTGCCAGAGCTCGGCGAACGGCGCCAGATCCGCCCCCATCTCCTCGATCGGCGGCGTGGTGACGGTGCCCTCGTGGGAATCGCCGGTGGCATGGCCATGACCCGGGAAGTGCTTGATCACCGGGGTGACCTCCGCGTCGAGCAGCCCCTCGACGGCGGCACGGCCATAGTCGGTGACGATCTGCGGATCATCCGAGAACGCACGGTCGCCGATGGCGTTGTCGCTGATCGACTCACCACCGGCGAGGTCCACCACGGGCGCGAAGTCCATGGTGATACCCAGGTCGTGCATCTTGCGACCGTGCTCGGCGAAGACACCGCGCACCTCCTCCGGGGACAGGGTGTCCGCCAGTTCCCGGGCAGAAGGCAGCTCGCCGATGATCTCACCGAGCCGCTGGACCTGCCCGCCTTCTTCGTCGACGGAGACGGTCAGCTCCCCACCCGCTTCCGCGGCACGCTCCTTGAGTGCGGTGATGCTGCGTTCCGGGTCCCCCTGACCGTCGAGAATCGACAGGTCGGTGGACGACCCGATGAAGATGTGGCGCACCCCGGCGTCCACTGCGTCCGCCGCATCGTCGAAGCCGACCACACCGACAGCCAGGGTCGACGCGGCGAGTGTCGCCAGGTCCTGCTCACCATCCACACACGAGGTGGTCGGGTCTCCACTGTCGGCACCGGTCTCGGCGGTGCTCTGCGTCGCCGACGCCGCAGGGGCCGACGAGGATGTGCCTTCCGCGGCGTCGTCCGGCGAGGAACACGACACCAGACTGAACGCCAGTGCGCCTGCCGCCGCGGCGGCGAACATGGTGGCTGGGGTGCGTCGTTGGACAGTGACCACGCGTGACCTCCTGCTTTCTACAGTTCCTCGGGGGAGCATCCCCGGCACCGGGACATGGTGCCGGAGATACTCCCAGAAAAATTCGGGACGACTTCTCGACCTTTTCTCGACCTTGCCGTCGTATCGCTCCCCGACCGTACTACGCTCGTGGGCATGGCTAGCGAATCCAGGAATGAGACACCCGAGAATCCCGAGGGCCATGTCGGCTCCTTCGACGGAGATACCGTCCTCATCGCTTTCGACGGCTCCGACGAGGCCCGTGGCGCCATCGACTACGCAGGACGATTCCTGTCGACGAAAAACGCCTACATCCTCACCGTGTGGGAGCCGATCCACCGGCAGGCCGCCCGGACCGCCGGGATGAGCGGCATGATGCAGCACGACTGGTCCGCGGTCACCGATGACACCGAGGACCCCGCCTACGCCGATGCGGTGGCGATCTGCCGGGAGGGTGTGCGCCTCGCCGACGGGCACGGTTTCAGCACCGAGCCTTTCCTCGTGGAGTCCGCCACGGCGATCTGGAGCGCGATCGTCGACGCCTCCCGTGAACTCGACGTCAGCATCATCGTGGCGGGCTCCCGCGCACTGAGCGGCTGGCGCTCACTGCTGCAGTCCAGCGTGTCCGACAGCCTGGTCAAGCATGCGGGCCGCCCTGTGCTGATCGTCCCGTCGGTTGACGACGAGGATGACGGGAACGACACAGCCGGCGAAAACGGCGCGGACGCGGAAACCAGGTAGTATCATCTGGTGAATCTGATCCACCTTTCCTCCACTGACGGGAATGACCATGCCCACCGAGACTGACTCTCAGCCCCGCCGCACGCTCGGCCCCGCCATCGCCTCTGCTGTCGTCGGCATTGTCCTCGGTGGCGCCGCGGCCCTGTTCGCCGGGAGCATCGCCGACTCCACGGACCTGCCGACGAACCAGATCGCCGTGGACGACGCGGTGATGGGCTCGATCCAGTACGGCGAGCGCCGTTAACCTGGATCGGGGACTGACTGAGAATCACTGACAGGTGTGACACTCTCCCGTCGCGGCTGGGGCCTGGCCGGGCTTCTGTGGCTCCTGTTGTCCCTGCTACAGGGCACGGGGCTGACCGTCGCCGACACCAAACATGACCTCACGGCGAACCCGTGGGGTTTCCTTACGCAGGCACTCTCCCCCTGGACGGATGTCTTCCCGCTGGGGCAGCTCCAGAACCAGGCCTACGGTTACCTCTTCCCCCAGGGACTGTTCTTTGCCCTGCTCGATCCCCTTCCCGACTGGCTGACGCAACGGTTGTGGTGGGCGCTGCTGCTGTTCCTCGCGTTCGCCGGGGTGGTTAAACTCCTGGAGGCGACGGGGACCGGGTCGCGGATGTCGCGGGTGGTGGCGGCGGTCCTGTTCGCCTTGAGCCCCCGGATCATCACCACCCTGGGGGCGATCTCCTCGGAGGCGTGGACGGTGGCCCTGGTGCCGTGGATCATGCTGCCGGTGGTGCGGGTGCTGTTGCCGGGTCCACGTCCGACGACCCGACGGCTCGCCGTCGCCGGGCTGGGGTCCGCCGTGGCTGTGTTGTGCCTGGGGGCGGTCAATGCGGTGGCGACACTGGCTGCGGTGGTGCCCGCGGTGCTGTGGTGGCTGACGCAGGGGGTGTTCGCCACCGGCGGTACCGCTGGCACGGGTACCGCGGCGTCGGTGCGTCGCCGTACGGCATGGCGCTTCGCGGCATGGTGGGTCCCCGGTGGTGTGCTCGCCTGTTTCTGGTGGGTCGGCCCGTTGGTGATCCTGGGGCGGTATTCTCCACCGTTCACCGATTACATCGAGGCCGCCGGGCTGACCTCCCACTGGTTCAATCTGGGTGAGGTTCTGCGCGGGACGACGAGCTGGACGGCGTTCCTGTCGACGGAGCGGCAGGCCGGGTTCGCCTTGGCCACCGAGGCCCTGTTCGTGGCCGCGACACTGGCGGTGGCACTGCTCGGACTCGCGGGGATGGCCGGTGCGCGTGGCCGCCTGCCGTTCGCCGGGTCGTGGCTGGTCATCCTCGGCGCCGGCGTGGCGGTCTTCGGTCTCGCGGCCGCCCCGTTCTCCCCCGTTGCCGACCAGGTCCAGGTATTCCTCGACGGTGCAGGGGCTCCCCTGCGCAACCTGCACAAGTTCGACCCCCTGATCCACCTCCCACTGGTCGTCGGCGTCGCCCACGTCCTCGGCGGACTCACCGTCCCCCGGAACGCCACGGCGTGGCTGCATCCGGAGAAGGACCGGTCGGTAGTCGCGACGACGGCGGTCGTCCTCGTTGTGGCAGTCGCCACCGCCCCGGCATGGACAGGGCGCCTGGTACCCGAGGACGGCTACCGCGGTGTGCCCTCGTCCTGGCAGGCAGCCGCAGACTGGCTCAACGACCCTGCCAACGGAGCGGACCAGACCCGCACCATGATCCTGCCCGAAGCACGCACCGCCCGTCAGAACTGGGGAAACACCCGGGATGAGCCGGCGCAGGCGCTACTGGACGTGCCCTGGGTGGTGCGCGACGCCGTCCCGCTGGTGCCTCCCGAGGCGATCCGTGGACTCGACGGGCTCCAGCGTGAATTCGTCGCCGACGGGGCGGCGGGCGCGAACCCGGCGCTGGCCGATGCCCTGGCGCAGCAGGGTGTGGGGTATCTGCTGGTGCGTACCGACCTGGCACGCACCGCCGACACGCCCGGTGCCCGCGCCGTCCTGCGCACCCTCACCGAATCTGCGGCAGCGGACGGATTCACTGAGGTCGCCGACTTCGGTGACGGAGATGACGAGGCTGACATCCGGATCTTCCGGGTGGACGGGGCCGGCGACGCAGGCGCCGGGCCACATGTGGTCGATGCCGATGATCTGGAGATTACCGCCGGCGGGCCGGAGGTACTGCCACGTCTTACCGCCGCCGATGCCGCAGCAGGACGCCCGTCCCGCGACCGGATCCTCGTGCAGGATGTTCCCGAGAACACCGGGGATGTTCCCCCCGACACCGTCACCGACACGCCTGCCCTGCGGGAGCACAACTACGGCAACGTCACCGGCGCCGAATCCGACATTCGCGCCGTCGACGACGCCCGCAACACCCGCAATCCGGTCCGCGACTACCCCACCGGGCTCGACGATGCCGACCTCACCCAGGTCCGGGAACGCGGCGGTCGGATCACCGCGAGCTCGTCCGCCGCCGACCCGACGTCCCTCGGCGGGGCCGAACCGTATTCCGGGCCGTCCGCCGCCGTCGACGGTGTCACGGAAACGGCCTGGCGACCGGGCACCGGGTCACCGATCAACCAGACTCTCACCATTGATTTGGGCGAGCCCCACACGCAGATGTCGCTGTCGGCCCGCGCCGCAGGCAGTCCGGTACGGGTGCAGGCCACCACGTACCTCGACGGCGAAACCGTCGCGTCGACGACCACGCTGGTACCGGGCTACCGGGAAGCCGACAGCACTGACCGCCCCATTGTCCTTCCCAGCGGGGAGGCAGACCGGGTCGAGCTGCGCATCGTCGGGTCGTGGGGCGACCCGGCGCTCAGCGAGATCACCCTCACCGAGTTGGCCAGCGGTCAGGATGTGACTCCGCGGCGTGACATCGTCGTACCCGCCGGGGCCGGCACTCCGCAGCGGTGGGTTCTGGGTCAGGAGATCTACGAGTTCGAGATGAGACGCGTCATCACCGTGCCCGAAGGGGCGGAACCGGTGACCGTGGCGCTGAACTCCGACCGCTGCGCCGCAGGCCGGAATACCGCCAGCACCATCGACGGGACGCCCGTGAACTGCGGCGACTCCGTGACGCTGGAACCTGGTGAGCACGAGGTCCGCAGCCGCGACAGGTGGGTGTCACTGGAGGTGCAGAGTGACAGGGCTGCACCGGAGGCTGATGATGCAGAGTCGGCGTCCGACGACCGGATCGTGGTGACCTCCACTGCCGTCAACACCGGACGCGCCGCCGAGATCAACGGGACTTCCCTGGACTCCGTGACGATCAACGGGTGGCAACAAGGGTGGATTGTCCCGGCAGGTGTGGCCGATGACATGTCCGATGAAGACATCGTTTCGGCTGTCGAGGTCAGCTTCACGGCGACGGACACCTACCAGCGGTGGCTGGGTGCGGGACTGCTCGGTGCGCTGGTGCTGCTGCTCGGCTGGTTGTGTGCGTGGTGGCCCGGACGACGTTCTTCCGGGGGTGACCGGGTGGCGGCAACGTCTGTTGTCCGGGACGGCCCAACTCAACACCTGCTGACAGGCGCGGGCACACTCGCGCTGTCGGTCGGAGTCGCCGGTCTTCCCGGCGGGATCGTCGGTGCGGCCACGATGGTGCTTGTCCTCGGTGTGCCCGCTGGTCTCCGCCGCCTCCCCGAGCGGACCACAGCCTCACGGGGTGCCCGGCTCCTCCGTCGACTGACGAGGCCCGCCACGCTGGCAATGATCCTGGGCACCGCAGGCGCGGTGATGATGGTGCGCGGGTCGTGGGGCGGTGGCGACTACGCAGGGTACTCGTGGATCCCCGAGCTGCTGTTCCTCGGTTGCGTTGTTGCCACGGCGTGCGGGGCTGTATCCACCAGCCCCACGTCCGCGGTGCGGGGACACACGCGCCGACAGCCCGATAGATCTGACATGTGACAGGCTGAGGCCAGCTTTCTTCCCTTCGACGCGTCAGGGGCTCATTTCGGTACGAATCAGTGCGCGGCGCAACAGTTGCGCAAGATGCACACCGTTCTTCCCGCCACCGAACCCTTCCCGGATCTGTGTACGACACGAGAACCCGTCAGCAAGGACGTAGGCGTCCTTGTCGAGTCCCCGGATCCGTGGAAACAACTCCCGTTCCGCCAGGTCCCTCGACAGGTCTGCGTGCCCGGGTTCGAAGCCCCAGTTCCCGGCAAGCCCACAGCAACCGGTCTCCACAGTTGATTCATCAACTCCCAACAGCCGGAGCGCGCTCTCGGTTCCACCGTGGGCGCGTCGGGACCGTTCATGACAGTGAACCTGGGTCAACGCCGACCCCTGAATCTCGCCAAACGGCCATGTCAGCCGATGGTCCCGCATGCATGCCTGCTTGTGTTCCGCGACAACATCCCCCAGAGTGACGATCTGCTCCGCCAGTGCCGAGGCCCGCACGTCCTCCGGCATCAGGCGTGGTGCTTCTTCGGTCAGCATGGAGGCGCAGGACGGTTCGAGCACGACGATGCGCGTCTCTCCGTCCAACCACGGTTCCATGCGATCGAGAGTATGGCGAATAACCTTCTTCGCCGTCGTCAGCTGGCCGGTCGAGTGCCAGGTGAGCCCGCAGCACACGAAACCGGACGGCACCATCACCTCGTACCCCATGGCGGACAAGACGAGCTGAGCGTCCTGAGCGACCTGTCCATCCATATGATTGGTGAACGTGTCCGGCCACAGGACGACCCGTCCGGGTACCCCTCCCTCACCAGCGCCAGGCGACGAATGTCGTCGACGTCGCCCGACGGCCTGAAAACTGGAGTTCGCGAACGTGATCATCGACCGGGACGCATCAAGCCCACCGAGCTTCATGACGAGATTCCTCACGACACCGATGCCCAGGAGAGTGTTCACCATCCGTGCCGCGCCCGGCACCGCATGCAGCAGGAAGCTCGTCAGGGGGAGCCACCCCATCGAATAGTGCGCCCCGGGGCGCCGTCTGCCCCTGTAGTACTGATGGAGGAACTCGGACTTGTAAACCGACATATCAACGTTGACCGGACACTCTGATGCGCAGGCATGGCACGACAGGCACAGATCGAGCGACTCCTTCACGTCATCGGAGCTGAGCGCCTCGGGATACACCTCACCTCGGAACATTTCCGAGAGAATCCGGGCGCGTCCGCGAGTGGAATGTACCTCGTCGCCGGTGACCTGGAATGACGGGCACATCGCACCGTCCTGAGACCGACAAAGGCCCACACCGACACACCGGTTGACCGCATTCACCATGGACCCGCCGTCGTCGGAGAAACTGTGGATCGGCAAGAACTCGTGCGTTCTTTGCCCCGGTCCTGGACGAACCCCACGATCGAAGGGCTCAGGATCAACAAGAAGCCCCGGATTCATCCTCCTCCCCGGATCGTAGATCTCTTTGACCCGGCGGAAAGACGAGAGAGTGCGGTCGCTGTACATCAGTGACAGGAGTTCTGACCGAGCGCGCCCGTCGCCATGCTCCCCGGACAGCGACCCGCCGTGTCGAGCGACCGCAGTGGCGGCATCCGTCATGAAGGCACGGAAGGTCTCCAGTCCTGCCTCCGTCCCCAGATCGAACGAGATCCGGATGTGCACGCACCCCTCCCCGAAGTGACCGAACGGGATCCCCCGAAGTCCGTGGTTATCAAGGAGGGCATACAGGTCCCGCAGGTAGCCAGCGAGATTCCCGGGCGGCACCGAGGAGTCCTCCCAGCTCGGCCATGCCTCGCCCCCGTCTGGCAGCCGAGTGACCAGACCCGCAGCGGACTCCCGGATCGTCCACAGCTCACGCATCTCACGCGGATCCTCCACGACCACCGCGTCCACCACCGAACATCCAGGGTCAGACTCGAACTCAGAAATCAGCTGTGTCGCTCGCGTGTGTGCCTCCTCCCGTGAGTCCCCCGTCGCCTCGCAATAGAGCCAGCCGCCGGCCGTCCCTACGCCGGGCAACAACGCCCCGGCGTCCTGCCCCTGGGACTGCCGTAGGGCATCCAGGAGGTCCCCACCCATCCCCTCACTCGTCGCTATCCCCGACCGTCTCGTCGACGGTGCCGCCGCAGCGGCAGAAAAGATGTCCGTGAACGCAAACACGGCGAGCGCCTTGTGCGATGGAACAGGAACAGTCTTCACCACCGCTTCCACGATAATCCCCAGCGTGCCCTCACTACCGGCGAAAGCTTTGGCAGTGTCGAAACCGTTCTCGTCCAACAGGTGGTGCAGCCCGTAACCGGACACCTGGCGTGGGAAACGGCCGAGTTCCACCCTGAACTCACGGATCCACTCATCCCGCAGACGGCGGAGGTCCGCAGTGAGGGCACTGTCGGACGTACCACCACGCTGCAAGGTGACCAACGACCCATCCGCCCGGAGAACGGTGAGTTCCACCAGGTTATCAGCGGCCGTCCCCCAGGCCAGAGAGTGCGAACCACAAGCGTTGTTGGCGATCATCCCACCCACGGTGCACCTGCTGTGCGTCGACGGATCCGGGCCATAGGTCAGACCGTACGGTGCCAGTGCATTCCGAAGATCGTCGCAGACCACACCGGGCTGGATCCTCGCCGTGCGACTGTCGGTGTCGATCTCGAGGATGCGGTTGAACCTCCGCGACAGGTCGATGACAAGACCTTCGCCGATGGCGTTACCTGCCACCGACGTGCCACCACCGCGGACCGTCACGTCCCACCCCCTCTCCGCAGCATAGGCAACCGCAGCGACGACGTCGTCGACCGACTCCGGTTCGATGACAGCAGCCGGAACACGTCGGAAGATGCTGGCGTCGGACGCGTACGCCCCAAGCGTCATCCGGTCGGTACGTAACTTCGCCTCGATCATCGACGTGGACTCCATCACTGTGTCTTCCTCCTCATTGCCGACGTTAACGGCAGATAGTTCTGACCGGTCGGCTAAGCTCCAGCGCCATCCGGGGTGAGCCCGACTTTCAGCCTGCTCCGCGCCGGCGTCGCGTAGAGCTCGAATGCTTCACTGACTTGTGCGATGGGAAAAGCATGGGTGATGTAGCCCCGCCGCAGGTCGCCGTGCGCCACAACATAGTCGCCCGCTGCTGCGAGATATGTGTCCCAGGATTGGGTTGCTCCCGCCGCCATGGTCAGTCCTTTCCGGAAAAATGCCCGCATAGGGAAGGCGTACCAGTCTTCGGGAAGTCCGTAGACGAGTACTTCTCCGCCCGGTCGGGCGGCAGTGACCGCATCAGCCACAATCTCTTCACGATGGCCGATCGCATCGATGACAAGATCCGGTCGCTCGTCGTCTGCCAGCGACTGCGCCCACTGTCGACTCTCAACCGTGACTGTCTCGTCCATACCGAACTGCTCTCGGATGTCCGCCCTGTCGATACGATCGACTCCCACCACGTATGCAGCTCCGAGTGACCTGGCGATGTGTGTGAAGAGCACCCCGAGTGGCCCGAGTCCGAGAACAGCCACCCGCTTCCCCGCCAGTGATCTCACACGTGAATACGAGCTCAGCACCGTCGCGACCGGCTGCATGATCACCGCTTCCCGGTCAGTCAGCGATTCCGGAACGGACGCCAGGTACTTGTCCGGATCCACGATGTACTCCGAAAGCCCGCGGGATTCCTCGACGATGCCGACCACGCGATCCCCGGTGCGAAACCTGGACGACCGGCTCAGCGCGACCCGTCCGACGATCTCATGGAGAGGGACACCCGGGTTTCCGGTATACGGATTGTCCGGATCCATGATCCCGCGGTACTTGGGAATGTCGCTGCCGCAGATCGAACCGAACAGGAACTCCAGAAGCACATCGCCGTCACCGAGCTCCTCTGATGTCGGCACGTCCACGTCGTAACGGGTGAACTCGCAGGGCCCCGGCTGTTTCAGGATCCACATGATATGTACCTTCTCTTTCCGTTGTGCTTCTCAGTGGCTGTTCCACTGCTGGTCATGAATGAGGTCTGGAGTGATGTCATCCACCGTGCGCACACCGCAGAGTGCCATCGCCATCGCGAGTTCACGCTTCAACGTGCTCAGCACATGCTGGACTCCGTCGGCACCCCCGACCGTCAGCCCCCACATCACCGGTCGTCCGACAAGCACTCCGCGGGCGCCCAGGGCCAGGGCCTTCAGAATGTCGGTTCCCCGCCGTATTCCCCCGTCGATCAACACTGGCACCTGGCCGTCTACGGCGGCAGACACTGCAGGAAGCGCACGGATCGTCGACAACCCTGAATCCAGGTTACGACCGCCGTGATTGGAGACAATCACGGCCGCTGCTCCAGCCTGTACCGCTGCACGTGCATCATCTCCTCTCAGGAAACCTTTCACGATGACCGGGAGCGGACTGCGCTCCACCACGTCTTCCAGTACCGACAGCGTGAATCCTGCATCCAGCGCACTCCGGTAGATGCTGTCGCCCCGTTCAGACCGGGGATCGAGCCCATCCTGCATGGGGTACGCCAGCCCGTCAGGGAGCGTGAGACCGTCCCACACCTGCGATTCTCGGGCGCCGACGACCGGGGTATCCACGGTGATGACGACGGCCTCGGCGCAATGCTGCACCCGGTCGAGAAAACCCCAGAGATACTGTCTGTCGGGTGGAACATTGATCTGAGCCCAGACTCCGGCGCCGGTATGCCTGGCAACCTGCTCGATCGGTGTGTTGGAGTACGCACTGAGCGACATAGGGAGCCCCGCCGCATCGGCGCCGGAGGCTGTCCCGCACTCAGCTGTGGGATGGAACAGGCCGTGCGCCCCGACGGGGGCTACCGCAAGAGGAGACGCCACGCGGCGTCCGAGCAGAGTCGTGGCCGTTGACACCTCGGCGACATCCCGCAGGACATGGGGTGCCAGCCGGACGCGCTCGAAATCAGCGGTATTGAGATGCACCGTTCCCTGGTCACCGGCACCGGTTTCCAGGTAGCCCGCCGTCACCGTCGGGAGCAGTTCCAGCGCATGGCCCCTCAGTGCCGCCAGACTCGCCGATGCTCCGGTGCGGGTAAGCTCTGCACGGTCAACGCTAGCCCGAGGAGGGACGACGGAAGGCATCAGTGCACCGTGAGACCAGCAGCTCGGAGTGCCCGGGCCATGCGGTCCAGCGAGTCAGGATCAGTAACCGAAAGTTTGGGTGCCCGTGGATACCCACCCGGCTGGCCGAGAAGATTCATCGCCGCCTTGAGCGTCGGCTGCATACCACCGAACGCCCAGTTGTACCCATCCGCCCGATCACCCAGCATCACCGACATCAGTTCGCCGAACCGGTCCGCGATCTCACCGGCCGCCTCATAGTTACCCGCCCAGGCGTGTTCAAAGAATCCCGGCATCTCCGACCCCAAGAGAAGACCACTGCCAAAATGCCCGTCTCCTCCGAAATCGGAGCGAATGAATGCCAGCCCGAGCCTGCTGAGCATGTGTCCGAAGACAATCAAGCGGTCGCTGACCCGTTCAATCGTCTGGATGAGGGTGTCTTCACCCGGCGCGCTCTGTTTGATGGCAACGACGTTCGGGATCTCCGCCAGCCGCTCTACCGTATCAAGATCGATGTAGTGGCCGTTGTCCTGCGGAAAATTGTAGATCCACGCGGGGAGACCAGTGGCACCGAACACCGTGCGGTAGTAGGCGTCCAGTTCGACCGCGGTCGGGCGTGCCATCGGAGGTGGCGAAGCCATCACTGCATCGGCACCTGCGCATTCGGCATGCTCTACGAGACTGACAGTGTCGTCGGGACGGGTACAGGTGACTCCCACGATGACAGGTACCCGGCCGCCAGCCTCTCCGACGGCGATTTCTGCCAGACGTCGTCGTTCCGAGTCCCGCTGACTGAACCATTCGCCTGTACTGCCGTTGACGAGGATGCCGTGGACACCAGCGTCTACAGAGCTTCCGATGATGTCACCGAAAGCTTTCTCGTCGAGGTCACCATCAGCGGTGAAGGGAGTGACCGGGGCGGTGAAATAGCCCTTCCAGTCGACATCATTGCGGTCCATGTGAATCCTTCTCTCTTGGCCCGACCATCGGCGACGGTCGCGGAGGTGATGAAATGTTGTGAACGGGGTCAGTTGTCTGACCACCGCAGCGCATCCGCGAAGATCCACTGCAGGAGTTTGTCGGTGACGATTCCGCAGATGCCGAGCGTCGCCATAGCGGCAATGACGTAATCGAAGCGGAACTGGTTGTACGAATCGATAAGGACGTAGCCGACACCCGACTTCGCACCGAGAATCTCGGCCACGACGACGGTGGTCCAGGCGATACCGAGCGATACTCGGAGACCCGTAATGATGTTCGGTGACGCGGCCGGCAGCACGATGCTCATCACGACCTTGTACTGAGGTGCACCGAGCATCCTGCCCGCCCGGATCAGGCCACGGTCAACCCGCTGCACCCCTGACAGTGTGTTGACGTACACGGGGAAGAAAGTCGCGAGCGCTGTGAGGAACACGGCAGGCTGGTCGCCGATACCGAAGATGATCAGCGCGATCGGGACCCAGCCGGTGACCGAAATCGGTCGGATGGCGTTGATCGTCGGGTCGATCATGCGCTTGGCGTGCCAGCTGATCCCAGCCAGGATGCCAAAGACGATGGCCAGGACGGAGCCGAGGACGAAGCCCATCAGCACGCGCCCCACAGAGGCACCGACGTGCGCCAGCCATGTTGTCGAGTACGCCTCCGAGGGGGTGAAGTCGGATGTGAACAGTCCGATCCCCGAGACCCAGTCAACGAACGCGGCGACACAGACGCTCAATGGAGGGAACAGCCCATCGGCGATCCAGCCGGCCCGTCCCGCGACTTCCCAGACAACTGCGATGATCACGGGGATGATCAGGGCCAGAGAAATTGACTGCACTTTCGAATGAGACGATGATCGGCGATTCCCCCGCAGCTTAGCCGTTTCGGCGGTCGTGTTTTTCACGGTGTGTGCTGATGCTGTGGCAGTCATGAGTTGTCCCCGTTCTTGCCGAGGTCCGTCGCGGTTCTCCCCGTGACGTCCTCAAGGAGTGAGTAGTCGAGGTGCTCGGTCAGTGCAGTGGTGTCATCATCGTCGATGATTCCGAGTCTGGTGAGAACGGGAGGAACTCCGTCGATTTCATCCTCGGGCATCTCCAGGATCGGGACAATGTACTCCTCTTCCAGCGCGGTACCGATTCCCGTGCCGGAGCTTCCCGTGATGTTCTGGTACTCGCGCTCCCAGGTCTCCGGATCGTCCGCCAGCGTTTCGAGTCGTTTGCTGAAGGCCCGCATCACCTCGACCGCTTCGTCCCGGTTGTTTTCCAGGAACGCGTCGTTGGCGAGAATTCCGCTGGCGACGCTGAATGATCCGTCGTAGAGGCTGTCCTGGATGTCCGGGACGATGTGACCGTAGCCTGCTTCCTCCGCTTCCCCGGACAGCGGTGGGAACGTGACGATGCCATCGACATCACCGCGTTGCAGCGCGAGATTCAGATCCGGGAAGGACTGCATGTTCATGTACTGGGTGTCCCGGTCAATGTCCATGCCGCGGGTCTCCATCGCGGCAGCCAGGTTGATGTACTGGGTCGACCCGCGGACGGAGCCGATGCGTTTACCTCTCAGATCGTCCCAGGACTCAATGCTGCTCCCATCTCTAGCGAGGAACACCGAGCCATTGGAGCTGATACCTGAGACGAAGGAGACACGCGGATTCCCCGACGTCAGCAATGACGCGAGGTTGTTGTACCCCACCGGGGCCATATCCACGGATCCGTTGGCCAGGGCTGTCAAGGCATCGTTCGAGCTCTTGAACGGAGTGAGTTCGACATTGGTGCCGTCGTCGAGTTCCTCGTCGAGGGTCGCCCACGGGACCCAGGTTGCGGCCGAGACCCAGCCGATCCTCACCCTGTTCTCGTCGGCCGTGCCGGATTTCGCCGCGTAGGTACGACCTGCCACGACAACCGCCGCCAACAGAATGAGCGCCACGACAAGTCGGAAGACCCAGTTTCTGGTCAGTGATGTACTCATGACTCAGCGTCCTTTCGACATTTCCTGCTCGATGAGTTCATCGGCACGATGGGTCTCGTGCCGCAGTTCCTCGAAGAGTTCCTGGCGGAGCCGGACATAATCCGGGTCTGTGATCAGTTCATGAGTCCGGGGTCGGGGAAGATCCACGCAGATCTCCTTACTGATCCGCCCTGGGCGCGGCGACATGACCAGGATCCGGTCGCTGAGAATCAGCGCTTCATCAATATCGTGGGTGACGAAGAGGACCGTCTTCCGGTCGCGCTCCCACAGCTCCAGGAGAAGCTCCTGCATAGTGATACGTGTCTGCGCGTCGAGGGCGCCGAAAGGCTCATCCATGAGCAGGATCGGTGGATCATTGACCAG
The DNA here is from genome assembly GCF_000626675.1 of Corynebacterium glyciniphilum AJ 3170. Classification (NCBI taxonomy): domain Bacteria; kingdom Bacillati; phylum Actinomycetota; class Actinomycetes; order Mycobacteriales; family Corynebacteriaceae; genus Corynebacterium; species Corynebacterium glyciniphilum. Next base: position 3,220,450 of record NZ_CP006842.1, read on the forward strand.
AACGCGGGCCAGACCGACGCGTTGCCGCATGCCACCGGACAGTTCTTTGGGCAGATGCTTGTCGAACCCTGCGAGACCGACGTTCTCTAGGTACTGATCAACGTTCTTCTCGATGGCCTCGGATGACTCCGACTTCCGCATCTTCGGCCCGAACGCCACATTGGACCGGACAGTCATCCAGGGAAACAACGTGGCCTCTTGAAAGACGACTCCCCGTTCCGGTGATGGACCTTCCAGTGATTGGCCGTCGACCTCGACGTGGCCGCGGCTCGGGGTGGTGAATCCTGCGATCAGATTGAGCGCCGTCGACTTACCACAACCGCTCGGCCCCAACAGACAGACAAACTCTTGGTCTTCAACGGTCAGATCCAGGTTCGCCAGGGCATGTACTCGTTCCGATTCTGCTCCTGGCTTGGGAAATTCGACGTCAACAGCCTCCAGAGTGATCATCACGGTCCTCCTCAGTGTGGCAGTGTGTGGTGCGGATTACTTTGTAGGAGAAACAGTAACTCAGGTCATACTTGCTGTCTATTGCAATTAACTCCGATATAGTTGCTATTCATGGCATCAGATTTCACGTTCCACCAACTGCGCTCGTTCATTGCAGTGGCTGAGGAATCTAATTTCCGGCGCGCGGCCCTGCGACTTCGCGTCAGCCAGTCCCCCCTGACCAGGCAGGTTCAGTCGTTGGAGTCAGCTCTCGGCGTGCGGCTGTTCAACCGGGCGGGACGCGGAGTCGAACTCAGCGCCGCCGGTACTGCCTTCCTCGCCGAGGCCAAGGTCCTTCTCGAAGTCAATGACCGCGCCCGGCGGGTGGCGGCCGATGCCGCAGCCGGGAAAACCGGTTCCCTGTCCGTCGGCTACACCGAACCGGTGGCCTTCGACTTTCTTCCCCACGTCCTCCAACAGTTTCGGCAGGAGTTCCCGGAGGTCCAGCTCCAACTACGGGAGATGAACTCCTTCGAATCAGTCGACCACCTCGAACACCGCGGAGTGGACGTCGCCTACCTGCGCCCACCTGTGGAGTCACAGACTGTCGATCTGACGATGCTGCACCCCGATCCACTCATTGCCGCCCTGCCGAGCGGCCACCCCATGTCCGGGCGATCCACCATCGCACTCGCCGAGCTCGCCGACGAACGGTTCGTGACCTACTCCCAGGCTCTTGGTGGCGGCATCAGCGGATCTACAGCTCAGGCATGCGCTGCCGCGGGTTTCGCACCAAACTTCGTCGACTACGCGAGCAGCACCCCGATGCTCATGAGCCTGGTGGCCAGCCACATCGGAGTGGCCCTCGTGTCCCACCAGTTCTCCCTCATCCCCTACCTCGGCGTCGACTTCGTGAAGCTCTCAGATGTCCGAGCGGAGAGTTTCCTCGCCCTCGCTGCCCGCAATGACAGCAACAGCCCCGCTGCCGCAGCTCTCTGCGACATCTCCGTCAAAGTGTCAGAACTGCACTTCGGTCGCCACAACTGAAAGCCGCCACTAGCGCACAGCTCGACGCCATGCACCTTAAAACGGAAGCTACTTGATAGATCCGATGGCAAGTAGACATAGCAGTTGACCTGCGATTACGCTTCTACTTGATAGCTACTTGATAGATCTATCAAGTAGGTTGCAGTAGCGTTGCCTTCATGACCCCACCAGTGTGGACCTGCAACACGGTCGTCAGCACCCCGGAAGACCAGTGGTTCGACCGCAAGAGCTTCCGGACCCAGGGCAAAGACCTGGCTAAGACCATCATCGCATTCGCGAATTCCGATGGCGGCACCGTCGCCCTCGGGATTCACAGCGGACAGCTTGAGGGCCTCCCCAGCGCCGACCAACTCAACCAGTTCCGTCAGGTCGGAGTAGAGCAGGTTAACCCGACAGTCCGTTACGACCTCTCGGTTCTCGACTGTCGGGACGAGGACGGAAACCCTGCCCAGGTCTGCCTGATCGACGTGCCAGCCAGTGAACAGGTCCATGAATCCGCGGGCGGAACCTGCTACCTTCGCGTCGGCGATCAGTCGATGAAGCTCAATTTCGATGACCAACTCGAGCTCCGTTACAGCAAAGGCGAGCGTCAGTTCGACTCGCAACCGGTCCGTGGAGCAGAAGACCTGGGCCTGGCCCCTCTCAACACCCAGAACGCGGAAGCCTACGCAGGCACCATTGGCGCGCGTGACGCCATCTCAGCCCTGAGGGGTCGTCATCTCCTGACCCGCCGGGACGAAGTGACCGTTGCAGCGGAACTCCTATTCGGCACTGATCCGCAGGAGTTCTTTCCCAACGCTCTTATCCGGGTTCTGCAGTACGAGGGGCCTCGACGAGAAACAGGTCGTCGACAGAACATCGTCGAGGACATCCGTATCGAGGGGACACTCCCATCGATGATCGAAGAAGCCGCCGCTACCGTCCGGCGGCTCTTCCCCCGACGTCGACGCCTCGACGACACCGGGACCTTCACATGGCAGGCGACGCTCCCCGAAGATGCCTGGCTCGAAGGCCTGGTAAATGCGGTACTGCACCGCTCCTACAGCCTGACCGGGGACCATATCCGGGTCGAGTTGTATCCCGATCGCATCGAAATCACCAGCCCCGGGAGGTTCCCAGGACTGGCTGATCCGCGGACACCGCTGACTATCGCTCGTTTCGCCCGCAATCCCCTGATCGCCCGCGTAGCGATCGATCTGGGAGTCGGCCAGGAACTGGGCGAGGGGATCCGCCGCATCTACGACGAGATGCGGGCCGGCGGATTCACCGACCCGGAATACCGGCAGACGAGCGGCACCGTGACTCTGATCCTCCGCGCCGAACATGCAGTGGATGCACGGACAATGGATCGGCTGCCCCGATATGCGGACGATGTCTTAGTCACGCTCCGGGAAGCCCGGGCTCCGTTGGGGACGGGCGAGATCGTCGACATCATGGACGTCAATCGTCCTGCCGTTCAGCGCGCCCTCAAAGCCCTCAGAGAGGAAGGACTCGTGACATGGAGCGGTCAGTCCCCTCGAGATCCTCGGGCTGTCTGGTCACTGCCAGACACAACACTCACGCCGTAGTGGCTGCTCTCATACAACCTACTTGATAGCTACTTGATAGATCCGATGACAAGTAGACATAGCAGTTGACCTGCGATTACGATTCTACTTGATAGCTACTTGATAGACCTATCAAGTAGACTGCCCCGCCACCACTGGTTCACCGCCCGGCGCGCAGGATCCTCCACCAATGCATAACTCAGGGCCGCGACCGGAATAGTCAGCGCCACCGTCGCCACCAACACGAGCACCGTCTCCCCCTGAAACAGTCCGACCCCCAGCAGCGGGAACACCAGCGACAACATCGCCATGTGCCACAGGAAGATCGAGTACGACCACCGGCCCAGGGCCTGCATCACCGCGGAGTCCAGCACCCGCGACACCGGTTGCACCGCCCACGGGCCAATCAAACTGGCGGCGAACACCATGCCGTAGAAATTACGCCGGGCGAACTCGCCGTCCCCCGCGGTGACCAAGCCTTCAGGGCCGTCCATAGCGGCAACGAACACCGCCAGCACCGCCAGCAGGATCCAGATCCACCGTCGTCCTGCCCACCGTCGGACGGTACGGGCCTTACGGCCGTGACCACGCGCCTCGGCGTCCGCCAGCCATCCCTCAAGTTCGGCTGCGAGCAGCCCCGCCCCGAACCAGGACAGAAACGCCCACGGCATGATGTGTGCGTTCACCGCCGCGTCATGCCACGCAATGAACGGCCACACATAACTCAGCGAGCACACCGCAAGGATCGCAGCTACCCTGACCCGGCGGCTACGCCGTCCCACTGCCAGCGCCAACAGCGGCATCAGCAGGTAGAAGAACATCTCCACGCACAGCGACCACAGGTGTGTCAGCCCTCCGACCAGACCGTCCGGCACGTAGTTCTGCAGCAGCAGCAGGTTCGCCACCGTGGCGACCGGTCCCGGCGCACCGCCCTCGGATGCCACGGGAAACAGCAACAGCACCACAACCACCGTCACCCAGTACGCCGGCATGATCCGTCCAAGGCGTTTCACATAGTAGGACGCCCACCCGGTGCCCGCAGCGTGACGCCTCCACAGCAGGAAACCGGACAGTGCGAAGAAGACCGGGACGAAGAAGTCCAGCCGTGCCATCATCCGGTTGACCAGTGCCCCGGTGTCGTTACCGGTCTGGAACGCGACATGGGCGACGATGATCCCCAGCGCGGCGACCGCGCGCATCCCCTCCAGGGCGGGGAGGAAAGTTTTCGGGGACCGGCTCGGCGTGCTCATCGTCGATCAGGATACCGTGGTGACGCTACTCTCCGAGCCTCTCACGGGTGAACGTCTCTCACCATTATTGTTTTTCGAGGCGCGTTCCTCCGCGGCATCGTAGTTTCAGCCGGTAAAGTAGCCGTGAATACTCCGCCCGCTGACGTTCACCAGGACAGGAACCAGGCCACATGAAGAAGGTCTTCTCCCACCTCGCCATCATTCTCGGCGCCGCACTGCTGGTCATTGCACTGGCATTGCCGATCTACGTCCTTCCCAAAGGCAAGGTCATCCCAAAGGACATCGAGTCGGCGACCGTCACCAAGGTCACGCCAGGGATCCTGACCGACGCCGGGGCGCTTGCCGCCGACGAGCCCGTCGCCGGCAAGGACTCACTGCCGGAGTGCCGGGGGGAGAACAAGGTGGTCAGCTGCTTCATTTGGCCGGAGACCGACATCCAGTCCCAACGGTTCGTCCGGGCCCAGGACCCCACCGACGATGACGAGGTCACCCTGGAGGCCGGTGGCACCGTCTACCGGGCTGACCTGCCCGAGCCGGAGAACCTGCTCTCCGCCGAGATCGACCGGGTGACCCTCGACCGCAAGACCGCCTTCCCCATCGATGAGCCAACCTCGTCGCTGAACATCACCGCCCCCGGCCCGGACGGCGGCAACGTCCAGGAGGACGTCCCGCAGTTCACCCGCACGGGACTGCAGTTCCAGTTCCCGTTCAACACCGAGAAGAAGGCCTACCCGTTCTTCGACCACCGTCTCATGGAGACCAACGACATCGATTTTGTCGACCAGGAGAAGATGGACGGTGAAACGGTCTACCGCTTCGAGCAGGAGATCGGGCCGTCGGAGATGTACCCCAACGTCGAGGCCATGCTCAAGGGCGATGGTGAGCTCAGCGCCGCCGACCGCCAGTCCCTCGGTTCCCTGAAGCTGGCGTTCCCGGCCGCGAAGTGGGGGCTCACACCCGACGAGGTCGACGGATGGGACCCGGAGGACGAGCCCGCAGCGACCAGCGAGGACGAGGAGGGGTCGGACGAAGACGCCGCAGACGCTGACCTGGGCCCTGAGGTCGAGATGAGCAGGTACTACACGGTCAACCGCGTCCTGCGCGTCCAGCCGGATACCGGCGTCATCGTCCACGGCGCCGAGGAAGTCTGGATGTTCTACGCCCGCGACGACGCGGAAGCAGAGGAGATGGCCAAGCCCGAGAACCGCGAGCGCGAGCTGGAGAACCCGACCCGCACCGCCCTGTACTACCCCGGTGAGTTCAACGACGAGACCCACGAGAACCAGATGACCCGGGCGAAGGATGGCCTGAAGTCCATGGACCTCATCGGCACGTACATCCCGTGGGGCGCCGGGATCATCGGCGTCATTCTGCTCATCATCGGTTTCCTGCTCTCCCGGTCCGCCGGTCGCCACCGCAACTGACACCGGCGGTGCCCGCCGGATGGGGACGGGCCTGTCACCGATTACGCCTCCGTCTCGCGGCGACCTGCGGTTTCACCGGCAGCGTCTCCCGGCGAGGCGTAATATCCTGCCCCCACCTACGATGAGACGATGACCACGCAGGACCAGAGACCGTCACCGCTGTCCACGGTGCGTCCGCAGCTCCTGCTCCACCTCTGGTGCGCCCTGCTGGCCTGCGTCGTCTTCTGGCCGTTCCTCTCCACCCTGATCAGCTACGCGACACCGGGTTCGGAGGCGGCGTCACTGATCCTCCGTGACATGGTCGTCCCCCACTCCATGGCGTTGAATGACCTGGCCACGGGGCACGACGGACTGCCCCGTGCCGTCCCGCAGGACACGGTGCTGGCCTGGCTGTCGCCGGTGGTGCCGCCGCCGGTGACGGTCAGCGTCCTCATGCTGGTGGGAGGTTACGTCGGCGCGCTCGGCGCGGCAGCCATCGCCCGGCAGGTCGGCAGTGGCCGCGGTGTCAGCGCCGCAGCCGTCATCGCCGCGGCAGTCACTCTGTGGAATCCGTACGTCGCCGAGCGGTTGCTACAGGGGCACTGGTCAGTCGTCCTCGCCGGGGTGCTGCTACCCGCTGTCGCCCTGAGCGCAATGCGCCGCTCCCCCGCGGCAGTGGTGTCTCTGGTCGCCCTCACTGCGGTCTGCGCGCTCACCCCGACCGGTCTGATCCTCGCCACCGTGACCGCTGCGGTGGCCGCCCTCGTCGGCAGCGCGCCTGTGCGACGGGTGCTCACCGTCGTCGGCCTCGGGATCGTCCTGTCGCTCCCCTGGGTCATCCCGACACTGCTCAACGCCGGTGCCGACGCAACACGGACCGATGCTGCCGGCGCGGCGCTGTTCGCTGCCGGGGCGGAACCGGGGGTCGGCACGCTGGGGGCGTTGGCCGGGCTCGGCGGGATCTGGAATGCCGAGGCGGTCCCCGGCTCTCGCGAGGCGCTGGCTCCGGTGACCACCGGCGCCGGGGTGATTCTGGCGCTTGCAGCGGTGGTGACTGCCGTCCTGCTGTCGCGTCGCCGTCAGCTGCGGGGCGGCCCCCTGATCTGGCTGGCCCTGGCGGCCGTCGTCGTCCCCACCCTGATGTCCACTGGGCCGGGGCTTGCCGTGACCGGTTGGCTCCTTGAGTATGTGCCGGGTGCCGGACTGGTCCGCGACTCCCAGAAGTTCGTGGTGCTCGCCTTACCCGGCCTGATCGTCGTGCTCAGCCAGGGCATTGTCCGGCTCTCGCGGGGACGGCAGGTCGGGGCCGCAGCCACGGTGCTCGTCCTGGTCTGGGCATCCGTCCCCGCCCTACCGCGGGATATCTCCGAGGTGGCGCCGGTGCAGCTCGACAGCGCCTACGATGAACTCGCTGACCAGGTCGCTATCTGGCAGAACGATCACGGGACGACGGCCCGGATCCTGTTGTGGCCTCCCGGCAACTACCGGATGATCGGGGACCGTCCCGCCCTGGATCCGGCGCTCAAGATGCTGCCCGGACGGCCCCTCGACCCCGGGTACCTCATCGTCGACGACGCCCTGGTCGACGGGAATCCAGACACGGTCACCGCGCTCAATGAGCTGGCGTCGGGAGAGGACACCCTGGCCGTTCGGGGCATCGATCTGGTCATCGTCGAGGACGGCGGCCTCGACACCCGTGGCGTGGCCGATGTCCTGAAGGATCGCAACGAGATCTGGTCGTCCGGGCGGTGGAGCCTCTACGCCGTCGACAGGTAAAAGGGGCGGCTACTCCAGCTCCACCTTGCGGTTCCACGAGTACACGGTCCGCCACAGGCAGAGCACTACGAGGATGATCATCGGGGGGATGAAGCCCAGGGGCATCATCGACTCGTAGGGAGACGTCACACCCGGCTCGCGGCTGATTTCATCCAGGAAGCTGTAGCCGCCCAGCGTCCAGCCTGTGGAGTCGCCGGTGACACCCACCGGGATCGCGAACAGTCCGACCAGCGCCACCACCTGGCTGACCATACCGAGCAGGAAGAACACCAGCACCGGTCCGCCGGCACCCAGGGTCTGCAGCCACCGCTCCTTACCCAGGGAAATGGAGAAGTAATACTGGACGGGCGCCACCAGGGTGGCCAGGTAGCCGCCCACCAGCACGCTGATCATCAGCCACGCCGGCACGCTGGAGTCCCCCAGCGCGGCGCGGAGCTCGCGGAACATGTCACCGAGGCCGGTGACCTGCTCGTTCCCGGCGGCGAATCCCGCCCAGAGCACGCAGCCGAGAATCAGGGTCACCACCAGGCTCACTGTGGTCACGATCACGGCCCAGAGCATCTTCACGGTGAAGATCCGGCCGCCCTTCACCGGGATGGTCTGCGTGAGGTAGCCGGAGGCACCGTAGCTGGAACGCCAGTAGTCGACGGCCAGCACAATCTGCATGACCGGGGTGAACCCCATGACCACCATGATTCCGACGCCGGCGGCGAGGGTGCTGAAAACCGTCCAGTCAACGGCGATCAGCGCGGCGCAGAACAGGATCGCCAGCGCAGCCAGGCCGGTGACGATCGCGAGCATGCTGCGGGTGCGCAACCACTCGTAGCGGAAAAGGGTGCGGGTCGGCGTCGTCGCGGTCGTTGCGGTCGTTGCGGTCGTCGCGGTGTTCATCGGTACTCCTCCCGGAAGATGCCGTCCAGGCTGGTGCCGTGGTGTGCGCGCAGGTCATCGGCACTGCCTTGGAGCATCACCTGGCCGTAGCGCATCATCACCACCGCGTCGAGCATCGGCTCGAGATCATGGACGAGATGAGTGGAAATCAGCAGCAGCGAGTCCTCCGAGAGGTTCGCCATGATGCTCCTGAGTATTGAGTCCCGGGCGGACGGGTCCACCCCGGAGATCGGTTCGTCGAGCAGATAGACCGGTGTCCGGCGGGACATGGCGATCGCCACCTGCACCTTCTCCCGCATCCCTTTGGAGAGCTGTTTGATGCGGAGGTTCTCGTCGATCCCGAAGTCGTTGATCATCGAGCGGGCTTTGTCGATGTCGAAGTCGGCGAAGAAGTCGCTCCACATCGTCAGGCAGAAACTGACCTTGTGGGACGGGATGAGAAATCCGACGTCGGGCAGGAAGGACACGAGCGACTTGGACTCCGGTCCCGGAGCGTGACCGGCGATAGTCACCTCGCCGTCATACCCTGAAAGGACGCCGGCCAGGGTCTTGAGCAGTGTCGTCTTGCCGCAGCCGTTCTCGCCGAGCAGGCCGATGATCTGCCCGGGGCGCAGGTCGAGGTCGATCGTCGCCAGTGCTGTCCGGCTGCCGTAGTTCTTGCTGAGCCCACGGGTGTGGATCAGGCCCGTGGCGTATTGTGTGTCCGTCATTGCTCCTCCATCTCAGTGTCCGTTTCTCCCCACCTGGTCGTGACGAGGGCTTCAGCCTCGTTCCGGCTCAATGCCAGTCCGCGGACGCGCCGGACGAAATCGTCGACGGCGCCGCGTGCCAGGTTCTGTCGTTCCTCGTTGATCCGGTCGTCGTCCTCGGTGACGAACCGCCCGACCGTCCGCTCGGTGCGGCACAGCCCGGCGCGCTCCAGCTCACTCAGCGACCGTTGGACGGTGTTCGGGTTCACGCCCAGTTCGGCAGCGAGGTCGCGGACGCCGGGAAGGCGGGACCCTGGTTGCCAGTGACCGACCACGATGCGCCGTGAGAACTCCGCGAGCAGCTGACTCCAGATCGGGGACGAGTTGTCGAATTCCACGGCCACCTCCTCACTGCGTTTCCGCCTCTTGTTCTCCCAATGTATCTCTGTATTAGGTACCTAATACACTGACACGACGAAGTGCTGTTGTCAATACCCGCTCTCCCCGGAGTTACGCTGTTCGAACTCTGAAAAACGCGCTTTCGCACTCTCTGACCTGCTGCTACAGTCCCTATCCGACGCACGGTCCACGCCGTGCGTCACCCCATGAGAAGGGGAGTAGTTCCCGGCCTCACCCGCCGGAGTTGTGTCGACATACCGGCCGTCCCACACGGCCCGGCACCACACCTGCACAGCAACTGCGTGTAACAGGCGAACGAGACCTTCGGCCCAGCCCCCATGCCGGAACAGCCGAAGAAGAGGTCACCGACACCATGACAATCACCCAGCTCCTGCTCATCGCACTGGGCGTCTCCGCCGACGCCTTTGCCGTCTCCATCGTCCAGGGCACCACGATCCGCCAACACGTCATGCGCCGCATACTGCTGCTCTCCCTGGTCTTCGGCGCCTTTCAAGCCGTGATGCCGTTGCTCGGCTGGGCGCTGGGCTCGTCGGTCGCAGGCCTCGTCGAGAGCATCGACCACTGGATCGCCTTTGCCCTGCTCGCCGGGATCGGAACGAAGATGATCGTGGACAGCGTCACCGCCGGCCCGTCCGACACGACGGCCGCGGTGTTCACCGTCCGCTCCGTCCTCACCCTCGGCATCGCGACGAGCATCGACGCCCTCGCTGTGGGTATCGGCTTCGCCCTGGTGCCGATCAACATCCTCATTGCCGTGGGACTGATCGGAGTGACGACGTTCCTGGCGTCCCTGCTCGGCGGATGGCTCGGCCACCACGGGGGCCGGAAGCTCGGCACGCCCGCCACGATCATCGGCGGACTCGTCCTCATCGGCATCGGCGTGAGCATCCTGGTCGAGCATCTGGCGTAGACTGGTTTCCCCGTCGGCAGTACCGCAGGAGACGTCATGGATGAATACTGGGGAGACGTTGTTCCCTTTCAGAGACCCCCGGGACGCGAGCGCCGTCCGGGCGCATACGTCGTCGGTCTACTGACTGCCGTCGCCCTCTTCGGGATTGCCGCCGCCCTGTCGCAGCTCCTCCCCCGCAACACCGCCGACGACCTGTATCCGCTCATCAGCTCACTGGTGGCGGGCGGTATCCTGCTCATCCTCGTTGTCGGTGTCGCGGCAGCGAGTGTCCTGTGGCCGGACAAGATTCTCGCGCTGGTGACGGCGGTGTGCTTCATCATTGCCGCCGCCGCCTACCCCACGTCACGGGCAGAACAGAATCTTCCGGTCATCTTCTCGCTCGGCGTTCTCTATCCCCTCGGACGTGCGCTGGGTCTGGCATGCCTGCTCGTTCTCGTGTCCCGTGTTGCCCGGAGACTGTTCCGGGGTCGCCCGGCTGTCACTCCATGAGGCCGGTGAGCAGCTCTTCCCACGCCGCGCCGGTGCGCTGCCACGAGAACGTCCCCGCCCGCTCCTGTGCCGCTGCCCCCAGCGTCGCCAGGCGGGACGGATCCTCCAACAATTGGCCCAGCGTGTTGATCAGTCCCCCTTCCGAGTTGACCAGCACGCCGGTGACCCCGTCAACGACACTGTCGCGCAGGCCGGCCGACGAGCGGTAACCCAACGTGGGCACCCCGTGCAGCCCGGCCTCGATGACCGCGAGTCCCCAGCCTTCCTTCCTGCTGGGCAGGATGTGCAGGTCGGCACGCGCCAGGATGCGGTGCTTGATCTCCTCGGTGACATGACCGTGGAACACCACGTGTCCGGACACCCCGAGATCCTCGGCGTGCCGTCGTAACCGCTCGGACCACCACCCGTCACCGATGATGTCGAGGTAGGTCTCCGGATGCCGGGGAAGGACACTGGCCAGGGCATCCATGGCGTGCTCGATCTGCTTGTGCGGCACCAGACGCGAGAGGGTGACCAGATGGAACCGTCCTTCGTCCCGCGCGTCACCGGTCGTGACGGAGTCAGGGACATCGACACCGTTACGGATCACCGTGATCCGCCCACGATCCACTCCGAGGTCCACGAGCTCCTCCGCGCTCGGCTCCGACACCGTCACATAGGGCGTGCTCCGGTGAATCCACGGGGACAGACGCGACTCGATGAACCAGCCGATCCGCGACAGCACGGGTCCGGCGACCGGCCACTGTTCACGGTGGCAGTGGTGGGTCAGCAGGACGGCGCGCGCACCGCCACGTCCTGCCCCGACGATCATGCGCGCGAAGAACGGCACACCATTCTGCGTATCGACCACCACGTCCGGACGCTCGCTCCGCAGCATGTACCACCATGCCCGCGGGTACACCGTCAGAGCGCCACCTCCGCGACTGTAGTGGACCCCGTTACGCTGCTCCGACGGCGCCGACCCGGGGTAGCGGGCGGTGCGGAACGTCACCGTGTGCCCCTGCCGTGCCAGATACTCCGCGACACGCTCAAGATAGACCTCGCTACCACCGCCTTCGGGGTGGCCGGAATCGCGCCAGCACAGCAACAGAACCTTCATGACCGTTCTCACGATACAGGCATGGCACGGGGTCCCTGCCGATCTAATATCATCGTGTCCCCAGAGCCGGAGAGGACCGGCTGCCACAGAACTGTGCACAGCCACAATGTTGTACACAGCCTCAAGGACTCCCGTGCTCGGCGTCCCCGAGAGATTGATTACCTGCAGCTACCGTTCTGTGCATGGGGGAGCATGATGCACTGGAGACATGGCGGACAAGCCGCGGTGCACTCCTGGACAGCCTTGCTCTCGCCAGACAGACCATCAGCATGAATCGCACAGCAGCTGTCGGAGCCGTGGAGAACATCGACCGGACGCTGTACCCGGCGTTGGTCGCCGAGTTCCAGGGGTTCTGCCGCGACCTACACAACGAGGCCGTATCTGCCCTCATCGAAGAGGCAGCGTGGCCGACCGAGCAACTGGCAGCACTCACAACCGCTGCCATAAGAAAGGGCCGGGGACTCGACCACAAGAATCCGACCCCGTCGGTCATAGACGAGGACTTCCGATCTCTTGGCCTGCCGATCTGGCGGCGTGTTCAGCAGCTGCACCCCGAGGACTACCCGGACTGGCGAGCATCGCTGGAAACTCTGGTCAGGATACGGAACGCGGTGGCCCACAGTGATCAGGAACGAATCGACATCTTCTTCACCAAGCAACAGATGACCTTTGCCTACTGGGGAAACACGAGAAAGAGACTGACAGAGCTCGCCATTGCGATGAACTCCGTGGTCAGGAGATACTTGGTGGAGATCACCATAGTCACCAGCCGAGGAGAGGACCGTGACCGGCAATGACTAGCCCCAACACAATAGACCCGAAAGCAGGCGACACCGTCCGCATCGTCTTCGGCTCCGACACCTTCGACGCCTTCGTGGTCCGGGTCGAAGGCGACAAGGTCACCATGCAGATCATCTGGAACGACCCGACCACGCCTGAAGAGGACATCGAGCCCGTCTTCGTCACCTACCCTCGCCGGCTGATCATGCCCAAAGAGTGACCCCGGGCTCCCGGCGCGGCAGCCCCCGACCGTATTTCCTGCACGGAACCCGCAGTGAGATCATCAGCACATGCCCTCGGATCCTTCCGCTCTTTCCTCCCCTTCCCGGTTCCCTACTCTCCGTCGACGCGCGACACTGCGACGCTCCCTCGGCCTGCTCGGCGACTTCCGCTTCGAGCAGAGCGACCCCGACAGGTTCTACGGTCGCCTCGCCGAGGACACCGTCGGTCTTGTCACCGACCTCTGGAACGATGGGTCCGGCGCCTCCCTCCGCGGACGCCGCATTCTCGACGTCGGCGGCGGCCCCGGCTATTTCGGCCAGGCGTTCGCTGCGGCAGGGGTCGGGCCCGGTGACTATGTCACCTGCGAGCCGGATGTCGGCGAGATGGCTGCGGCGGGGATCCGGCTGCAGTCCTCGGTGCGCGGCTCCGGCATGGACCTGCCCTTCGCCGACGGGGTCTTCGACATCACCTACTCCTCCAATGTCGCCGAGCACGTCCCCGACCCGTGGCGGATGGCCGACGAGATGCTGCGCGTCACCCGGCCGGGCGGACTGATGATCTACTCCTACACCTGCTGGCTGGGGCCTTTCGGCGGGCATGAAACCGGCTTGTGGCAACACTACGTCGGTGGGGAATTCGCCGCCCGACGCTACGAGAGGGCGAACGGGCACCCGCCCAAGAACCGCTGGGGAGAGAGCCTGTTCAACGTCTCCTGCGCCGACGGGCTGCGCTACGCGGAAGACGCCGCGGCCGGACAGCGCGCGCAGGACGCCGAGTTCCTCGCCGCCTTCCCCCGCTACCACCCGTGGTGGGCGTGGTGGATGGTCAACGTCCCGGGAGTGCGGGAACTGGCGGTCTCGAACCTGGTTCTGGTGCTACAGCGAAGGTGACCGACCGCGTCGGACATCAGGCGTCGCCACCCCGGCAACACGGTCCCTTCCCTGGGCCGTCCTCGGCTTGTCAGCTGAGCCACCTCCGGGGTCACAGGAAGGGTGATTGTATGACCCGTGCGGTGGCTCACATGACAGACCCCTCCGCGTCGGCCCGCAGGAACGACCCCATCCACCGCCACATGTAGCTTCACGACACAAAACCGCAGGAAAACGGCACCCCCGAACCTCGCCCGAATGCCACATGCAACCAGATATAGGGATAGAGTGATCGGCGACACATGTTGCACACCGATGTCGTCGCACCAACAAGTGAGGCAAGTGAGGACCGTCATGACGAACAACAGCATTCCCGAGGCTTTCATCTACGAAGCCGTACGAACCCCGCGCGGTAAAGGCAAGCCCGGCGGCAGCCTCCACACCGTCAAACCCGTTGACCTGCTCAGCGGACTTATCACCGAAATCCTCGACCGCAACCCGGGGCTGGACCCGGCAGCGGTCGGTGACATCATCTCCGGCGTGGTCACCCCGCTCGGCGACCAGGGCATGGACATCGCCCGCACCGCTGCCCTGAACGCGGGCCTGCCCTACTCTGCGACCGGTGTGCAGATCAACCGCTACTGCGCCTCCGGCCTGACCGCACTGAACCTCGGTGCGATGAAGGTCCGTTCCGGCTGGGAGGACCTCGTCCTCGCCGGCGGTGTGGAGTCGATGTCCCGCGTCCCGATGGGCTCCGACGGTGGCGCCCTGGCCATGGACCCGGAGACCTCCTTCGCCAACGACTTCATCCCGCAGGGTATCTCCGCCGACCTCATCGCCACGCTCGACGGCGTCGGCCGCGAGGAGCTCGACGCCTACGCCTCCCGCTCCCACGAGCGTGCCGCCGCGGCCTGGGAGGAAGGACGCTTCAGCGCTTCCGTCGTGCCGGTCAAGGACCGCAACGGCGTGACCGTACTCGACCGCGACGAGACCATCCGCCCCGGAACCACCCCGGAGAAGCTCGCCGGCCTACGTCCTGCCTTTGCCGCCATCGGCGAACAGGGCGGCTTCGACGCCGTGGCCCTGACGAAGTACCCGCAGCTCGAGAGCATCAACCACGTGCACCACGGCGGTAACTCCTCCGGCATCGTCGACGGCGCCTCCCTGCTGATGATCGGTTCCGAGGCTGCCGGCAAGAAGAACGACCTCACGCCGAGGGCACGCGTCGTCGCCGCAGTGACCACCGGTGTCGAGCCCACGATCATGCTCACCGCCCCCGCCCCGGCGGCGCGCGCCGCACTGGAGCAGGCCGGTCTCGCCGCCGACGACATCGACGTCTGGGAGATCAACGAGGCGTTCTCCTCCGTCGTTCTGCGCGCCCAGCGTGACCTGAACATTCCGGACGAGAAGCTCAACATCAACGGTGGCGCCATCGCCATGGGCCACCCGCTGGGCGCCACCGGTGCCATGATCACCGGCACCGCCGTCGACGAGTTGCACCGTACCGGCGGACGCTACGCCCTGATCACCCTCTGCGTCGCCGCGGGCATGGGTGTGGCCACCATCATCGAGCGCGTCTAACCACTGCTGAACACCTGAAGGAGATACACCTCATGAGCGACAACATCATCGCCTGGGAGACCGACGGCAACGGCGTGGTCACCCTCACCATCGACGACCCCAGCTCGTCCGTCAACACCATGAACGACGCCTTCCGAGACTCCGTGAAGGAGACCGCGGAGAAGTTGCAGTCCGGTGTTGAGGCCGGCGACGTCAAGGGTGTCGTGATCACCAGCGCGAAGAAGACATTCTTCGCTGGTGGCGACATCAAATCCATGATCACCGCCACCCCGGCTGACGCCCCGGCACTGCAGAAGCAGATCGACCAGATGAAGGCCGACATGCGCACCATCGAGACGCTCGGCGTCCCGGTCGTCGCCGCGCTCAACGGCACCGCCCTCGGCGGCGGGCTCGAGATCGCCCTGGCCACCCACCACCGCATCGCCGCGGACACCAGGGGAGCCAAGTTCGGCCTGCCCGAAGTCACCCTTGGCCTGCTGCCCGGTGGTGGCGGCGTCGCACGCGTCACCCGCATGCTCGGCATCCAGGACGCCCTGATGAAGGTGCTGACCACGGGACGCCAGTTCAGTGCCGAGGCAGCCAAAGACACCGGCCTGATCGACGAGATTGTCCCCGCTGACCAGCTGATCGACGCCGCGAAGGCATGGATCGCCTCGGAGCCGGACGCGTCCCAGCCCTGGGACCGGAAGGGCTACCGCATGCCCGGCGGCACCCCGACCACCCCGGCACTCGCAGCGATGCTGCCGAGCTTCCCCGCCAACGTCACCAAGCAGATCAAGGGCGCACCGATGCCCGCCCCGCAGGCGATCCTGTCCGCCGCCGTGGAGGGAGCCCAGCTCAAACGCTTCGAGGACGCCACCGCCGTGGAGACCCGGTGGTTCGTGTCCCTGGTCACCGGCCCCACGTCCAAGAACATGATGCAGGCCTTCTTCTTCGACCTGAACCACTGCAACGGCGGCGGCTCCCGTCCCGTGCAGGAGGACGGCACGCCCTACCCGAAGACCGAGTTCCGCAAGGTCGGCGTCATCGGTGCAGGCATGATGGGTGCCGGCATCGCCTACGTCGCCGCCAAGGCCGGCATCGAGGTCGTCCTCAAGGACATCTCCGAGGAGAACGCACAGAAGGGCAAGGCCTACTCCGAAGGACTGGAGGCCAAGGCCCTCAAGCGTGGCAAGACCACCGAAGAGAAGTCGGCCGCCCTGCTGGGCCGCATCACCCCGACCGCCGACTACGCTGACCTCTCCGACGTCGACCTGGTGATCGAAGCCGTCTTCGAGAACACCGAACTCAAGCACAAGGTGTTCGCCGAGATCGAGGCGGCTGTGCCGTCCACCGCCGTCCTGGGATCCAACACCTCCACGCTGCCGATCACCGGCCTGGCCGAGGGTGTGGACCGCCAGAACGACTTCATCGGCCTGCACTTCTTCTCTCCGGTGGACAAGATGCCTCTGATCGAGATCATCTCCGGCGAGAAGACCGACCCGGCCGTGCTCGCCAAGGCCCTGGACTTCGCCCGCCAGATCCGCAAGACCCCGATCGTGGTCAATGACTCCCGCGGGTTCTTCACCTCCCGCGTGATCGGCACGGTGCTCAACGAAGCGATGCGCATGCTCGTCGAGGGCGTCGACCCCGCCGTGATCGAGGCCGCCGGACGGCAGGCCGGCTACCCCGCCCCGCAGCTGCAGCTGCAGGACGAGCTGAACCTGAAACTGGCCCGCAAGATCGGCGCGGAAACCGCCGCCGCTGCCAAGGCTGCCGGCGTCTCCGTGGACGACGGCGGCGTCAATGCCCTGGTCGACGCGATGCTGGACGACTTCGACCGTCCCGGCAAACTCGAGGGCAAGGGATTCTACGAGTACGACGAGAACGGCCGTCGCGCTGGTCTGTGGTCCGGCCTGCGCGGCGAGGTCCGCGACAAGCTGGGTATCACCCCGGTCACCGTCCCCGACGGCGAAGCGGCCACCGCCGGTGCCGACCTGAACTCCACCACTGGCGACGGTGCTCCGACGCTCAACGACCTCATCGAGCGCATGCTGTTCATCGAGGCTCTCGAGACCCAGCGTTGCATTGACGAGAACGTGCTGACCTCGGACGCCGACGCCAACATCGGCTCGATCCTGGGTATCGGTTACCCGGCGTGGACCGGTGGCTCCCGCCAGTTCATCAGCAACTACGCCCGTCCGGCCGCAGCCCCGCTGCCCGCCGATGCCGGTGACGACTACCCGACCAGCGGTGTCGCCGGATTCGTTGCCCGCGCCGAGGAGCTCGCCACGGCCTACGGCGAGCGTTTCGCCCCGCTGGAGTCGCTGAAGGGCTAGCAGCAGCTTACGCCCAGGCCACAACGACGGTTACTGTCCGATCCCGAGACAGTAACCGTCGTTCTGCGTTCCCAGCCGTCTGCCAGTGCCTTCCCAGCTACAGTCGCTATATTTATCTGGATTATGGCCTATTCCCGTCTGACCATTCCGGAGGACCCACGTGTTTGATTCTCTCGTCGACTGGGTCGTCTCCCTCATGGACACCCTCGGCGCCGTCGGCGTCGGCCTCGCGATCCTCATCGAGACCGTGTTCCCGCCGATCCCCAGCGAACTCGTCCTCCCCCTCGCCGGTTTCAGCTCCACCCTGGGGGAGCTCAACGTATGGGCCGCTTTCCTTGGAGCCACGACGGGATCCATGCTTGGCGCATGGTTGCTCTACTGGTTGGGCGCCGTTGTGGGCGCGGAGCGACTTCGCGCCATCGCGGACAAGATGTGGCTCACCGAGGGTGAGGATGTGGACAAGGCACTGCACTGGTTCAGCAGGTACGGGGAGGCATCGATCCTCTTCGGACGTCTGGTACCTGGCGTCCGGAGCCTCGTGTCCATCCCGGCCGGCGTGCACCGCACGGGCCTGCTGAAGTTCTCGTTGCTCACCCTGGTCGGCTCGGGAGTGTGGAATGGCGTGCTGATCTGGCTGGGCGTGGCTCTGGGTGAGAACTGGACTACCGTCTCTGATGTGATGGACCGCTACTCCACGTGGGTATATGTCGCCCTGGTGCTGGCAGTCGTGGCATTCGTCGTGTATCTGGTGGTGCGGGACCGGCGCCGTAAAAGCAGCCGGGACAGGCACGGCACAGACGAAAAACCGGCCGACCGCGCGGTACGCGGCCAACCGGAGGAGTAGACGGAGTCCGGGAACATCCGGACCGGAGATCGGCCCTATCCGACCTTGTAGCCGTCGGAGCTGAGAGTCTCCTCGGTGGTCGCCTCCGACTCGGCGTTCTTGAATTCGAGGATCGTGTCCTCGTGGTTGTGGCCGTAGGCCTTCTGACCCTTACCTTCGGCACGCAGCTTCAGCAGATCCTCGCGCTGTTCACGCGGGGTCTTCGGGTTGCCGAACATCCGACGGGCAACCTCCGGGGTGTACACCCTCGGTGACTCCGCCGGGATCTTTCGGATTGCCGGCTCAATGTAGCGTTCAGCACGCGGGCAGATCCGGTGAACGATCCACATCAGAGCGCTCGGAGAGCGGTGAAACGCCGAGAGGATAGGCTTCCACAGTGCGAACATCGCTGCATCCATAGCCTTGGACTGCTTCAAGCCCGCCATGCCCCGCATCCAGTGCGGGTAGGTCGCGATGACACTCCGACGGAACAGCGGGCGGGCAACCACGCGCAACGGCTTCGGCAGGTCGACAAACGCATTCTCGAAGGCATCGAGGATTTCAGAGATGTTGTAGACCGCAGCCTCAGACGCCGAGAGCTTCTCGCGCCAGCTGTCCAGGTAGGCCTGCACCTCACCACGGGTCTTCGGCACATCATCCAGGTCGATCGGCTGGAACTGAGCCGCAATCGACATCTGCGCCCAGTACTCGTTCTCCTCGTCACGGGAAAGCTTCCCGGGGCCGAACTTCTCGTAGACGTACAGGATCGAGTGCCAGGCAGTGACCAGAATCCACAGCTGCGAAGACGGCTTGTTCGCCTCGTAGTTGTTCCCGGTGACCGGATTCACGCCGTAGGAGCGGTCGTGGACCTTCATCAAGATGTCAGACATCCGGGTCACCGTCTGAGCATCCGCGAAAGTGACAGCGGCGAAGTACTCCATCGTGCGGTCGTAGCGCACGGGCATGCGCTTGATGACCTGACCCGACGCATCAACGGCGGCGACAAGGTCCGGGTCAAGGTGCTCGATGGTCACCGCACGGAAGAATCCCTGCAATGCAGATGCCGGGTAGGTCCACACTTTCCAAGCGACCGAGTCGGGACCGAAGAAACCTTCGTCAGCGCGGGTGATCGTGTCCCCCTTGCCACCGCGACGGAACTTCTTGCTGGCGGGGTTTTCAGTAGTCGTGGTCGAACCGTCAGCGGTTGCATCAGCGAGTTCTGCATCGCTGCCGGAATACGGGCAAGACATGGTGTCCTCCGTCGTGTCGTCGTGGATATGTAGTACGTGTCACAGAACGATACCCGAGAAGCATTCATTCCGGAAGTGAAAACGCGAGAAAAATGTGTTCGGGATCACTAGGCGGCGAGCCCGATACCCCTCCTTCGCACCCCACGCACTACCGCCCCGACGGGCTCGCTTCCCCGTCCTCATCAGCACAGCCGGACTCGTGGCCCTCGTGCGCCTCGGCTGCTTCCCTCACCGTCCTGGCACGCTCCACGTCGCGTGCCAGCTGGTCCTCCGCCTTCTCAATGGCCACGGTGTCGCGGGCCTCGAGCTGCAGACTCTCCTCCGCCGGCATTCCCGCCTTCAACTGCCGCACCCGTTCGACCTCACTGTCCACGACCGCACCGAGCAACAGCACGATGTTGACGATGAAGAGCCACAGCATCAGGATGATGACTCCGGCAAGCGTCCCGTACGTCGCGTTGTAGTTGCCGAAGTTCACGACGTAGAAGAAGAAGACCATCGACGCCAGCACCGCTCCCCCGATCGCCAGCACCGCGCCGGCGCTGACCCACCGCATGCCACGAACCCGAATATTCGGCGTCGTCCGGTACAGCAACCCCACAAGCAGGATGATCACAATTGCGATCACGAACCAACGGACTACACCCCAGACCCGTAGCGCAGTCTCTTCCAGCCCGACCGCCGAGCCGAGAAGCTCTGCAAAAGGACCGGACAGGCCGAACGCCACGATTCCGAGTGCCACGAGCACCAGCAGAAACGCGGTGAGCAGGTACATCTGGAGGTTGTACTTGATCAGCCCCCGTCCCTCGGTGGTGTCGTAGATGCTGTTCATCGCCCGCCCGAACGTCTTGACGTAACCGGACGCGGTCCACAAGGTTGTCACCAGACCGAGAACGAGTCCGAGGCCGGCAGACGGAGTATTCAGGATCTCCGCCAGAACCGGTTCCACCGCACCCCACGCGGAATCCGGAACGATGTCCTCCGCCTCGTTGAGCATGGATACGACCGATTCCTCGCTCTGCCCGAACAGGCCGAGGATCGACACCAGCGCGATGAGCGCGGGGAACAGGGCGAGCAACGTCCGGAACGTCAGACTTCCGGCGAGGTCGCTACAGCCACATGCGAGGAACCGCCGAAAGGACCGGCCGGGGATGTACCGCCAGGCCGGTGGCGAGGAATTGGCTGAAACGTCGATGATGACAGGCTAGCGAAACCCCGTTCACCGGGGGTATGCCGGGGGCGCGATAGTTCCCCGGCACATCGTCCCTCGCTACGCGCCGCGTTTCACGGCGATCACCCAACCGGCGTCCCCGGCGGTCTCGAACTGGGTGACCTCGTGTCCGTCCGTCGCCGCCCAACGCGGCAGCGCATCCGTCGCCTGGGTGCAGTCGAATTCAATGACGAGTTCTTCTCCGACGTTGATCCGCTTCATCGCGTCTTTCGCCTCGATCAGCGGGAACGGGCACACAGCACCCAGGGTGTCCATCTTCCAACGCCCGTTGCCGAGGTCGGTGAGACTGCCCTTGTCAGCGGGGGACGAACCGACGACCCCCAGCGCGGAAGCATTCACGACTGGTGCGGTGAGCACGGCACTGCCTGACGTCCTGGTGCCGCCCGGGATCTCGGCCGCGGCAGGGGCGAGATCTCCGTCCACACGTCGGGACGGGCCGTCGTCCTGCGGGTTGTAGGGCTGGTCCGGCTTCAGCCAGATCTTCGCTGCCGCACCGACGCCGAGAGCAATAGCCACAATCGCAACCCACCCCTGGTAGCTGAACAGTGATGTCTGGACCATACCGTTACCGACGGTGCAGCCACCGGCCCACACCGCGCCGACGCCCATCATCACGCCGCCCACGACGGAGCGTACCGCCTGCCGTCCGTCCGGAACCCGGACCCGGAACTCGCCTGACACCTTGGCCGCGATGAAAGAACCGACGAGGATGCCGAGTACCAGCAGGACGCCCCAGTTCCAGTTCGCCGGGTTCGCCGTGGTCAGCCAGGAGGCCAGATCCGCCGAGGGAGTGGTGATGCCGAGCCCGGAATTTCGTCCGGTGGCAGCCGACAGTGGCCAGGCGATCACGCCGATGACACCGATGACCGCAGCGGTGACGTAGAAGTGCCACGGCTTCTCGGTGAGGATGTGTGCCAGGCCAGTCTTCGTCGGAGCGAGGGTGGCCGGTTTCGGGACGGCACGGTCCTGCAGGACAAAACGACGTACCAACACCACAGTGACAGCGACGACGAGGAGAACAAATACCCACGGGCTGACGCCAAGGGTCTCGGGTACCGTCGTGGCGCCGACGGTGAACCCGCCGAGCCAGTCGTTCATGCCCGACAGTGGACCGTAGTTCATCGCCGCTGAGGACAACGCATACATTGCCAAGGCGATCCACGAGCCGACGAGCCCCTCCCCGGACCGGTACCAGGTGCCGGAGGCGCATCCGCCAGCCAGCACGATGCCGAGGCCGAAGACGAAGCCGCCGATGATGACGGCCAGCGGAGCGAAATCGCTGACGACCGGGTCGATGACCCCGGCGCTCATCAGGGCGGTGAGCCCCACAGCATGGACGGCGATGACGACCAGGAGCGCGGTCACCCCACGCCACGTCCACTGGGTGAAGATGTCGCGCAGGAAGCCGGTGACGCAGAACCGTCCGCGTTGCATGACGAAACCGAGGACGGCGCCGACGGCCAGTCCGGTGATGAGCATAAGGTCCTCCCGTGAGATCTGCTGACGGACAGATCGGTCTGTTTGCGTGTGTGGACGCTACACGGAGTAGCGGCATCGGACAAGGGGTCGTACGTGGCGGCACCGTGCCCGGTCAGACCCCGAACCTCATCACGTCTGAGCTGTCATATACATTTGATTCAGAATCCTCCCACGACGTTTCAGGAGAATCTGCGTCTTCGCGTTCCCGCATGTCCGTCCTCGCCGTCCTGGCAGCCGTCGCGGTTACCGCCGGCGAGCTCCCACCAGCCCTGGCTGACACCACCACGTCCCGGGACATCACCTGGGAAGCCTGTCCCGACCAGGTCACCGTGGATACCGTGGAGTGCGGACGTATCGAGGTCCCGATGTACCACGCAGAACCGGACGGCGAACAGCTCTCCGTCGGCTTCGTCCGCGTCCCTGCCGGCGACCCTGACGCACGCAGGGGGACGCTGTTCGCCGTTCCCGGCGGCCCTGGGGACGATGCGTACACCCACATCGGCGCTCAGGACCACCTGCTCCAGTGGCCACAGGACATGAAGAACGAGTGGGACATGGTCGCCGTCCAACCACGTGGCCTTGTCGGCTCCACGCCTCTGGACTGTGACCACGAACCGACCGGCTGGGACCCGTTGCGCGCGAACCTCACGGAATCGGCAGGCTATTTCCAGGCTGCTTGCGAGATCGGCACGCCCGGCTACACCGATTCGGTCAATACCTCGGAAATCGCACACGATCTCGACGATGTCCGTGCAGCCCTCGGCGAGAACACCGTCTCCGTCATGGGGGTGAGCTACGGGACCCACCTCGGATCCGCCTACTCGACCTTGTTCCCGGAGCACACCGACAAACTCGTCCTCGATTCCGGGTCGGACCAGAAAAGAACCTGGGCAGGCACCCTCGATGATCAGACCGGCGGCTATACCGGTGCACTCCACGACTTCCCGGAATGGACCGCGGACAACAACGACGCCTACGGACTCGGTAAGACACCTCTGGAGGTGTACCGAGCCTGGTCACGGGTGATCGTGGAGGAATCCGGAACGAATCCGACGGTGGTTCCGCCGCCGGCCCAGATCGGTGACCTGCCCGAAGGACTACAGTGGGCCGGTCAGCCCGCTGCGGACATCCTCACCGCAACAGGCCAGCCGCAGGCCCAACTGGAGAACCTGTTCCGCATGGTCAGCGCCCCTGGCGCGAGGCAATCTGCATCACCGACCCTGGCGGCTACACGCCAGGTTCTGCCACAGCCGCAGTTCTGGGGAGAACTGGCAGAGATCATCAACGGCACCACACAGCTCCCCTCGCCGGAGGAGCAGATTGAAGCCCAAGCTGACGCTGACCCCGAGCTCCTAACCCAGGTGGAGACAGCCCAGGCCATGCAGTCCATGGTGATCTGCAACGAGAACCGGGTCGCTGCAGACCCCCTGAGAATCCCCGGGGCACTGTGGAACAACTTCGTCGAACAGGACGTCTTCTCCCTCCCCGGTGACACTGCCGCGGCAGGAATCAGCTGTGCTGGCATCGAGCCGAACGCTCCGGTCGTGGACATCAACGGTGATGCCCTGGACGTCCGGCCGCTCCAGATCCAGGGCACCGGCGATCCACAGACCATCTACCGCACCCACCGGCCCATGGCGGAGGCGATGAACAGTCACGTCATCAGCGTGGACGGGCCAGGTCACGCCCAGGTCGGCGTGGGCAACACGGATGTGGACGACACCGTCGTGGACTACCTGCGCACCGGCACCACCGAGGTCACCGCCGCTCCGTCGCGACCGGTGGGATGATCCTCAGTCCTTGACCTCGGTGGCGTGCAACTGGTCGTCCAGGTCTTCGGGATCGAGATTCGCCGAAGAGAACGTCGACGTCAGCGGCAGGCGCAGGTCAAGGTCCGTACCCGGACACAGTTCGATCTTGCCCTCGGCGAGCGTGAAGTCCAGGACGTGCCCGCCCACGGTTCGGCCGTCGTCGATGAAGTGGACATGGCATCCCGGTACCGAGATCCCCTTCTCGAAGATCGGCGTGCGGAACCCCGCGATCACCCCGGACACATCGGTGAAATGCTGTTCTGCGTCGTCGCCCACCGCCTCGGTCATCGGCGGGTACGGCTTCGACTGCCGGACGACGGTGCGCGTGGTCACGTCGCTGAACCGTCCGGTGATGCGCACTGCGTACATGTAGTTCTCTGACGGTGTCATCTCGTCGATGAAGTCCGACAGTTCGGAACGCCGGATGTTCTCCGGGGCGCGACGACGAATCCGCGGCACGAAGTTGGTCGCCACCGCGTACGGGCTCCTCGCCTCCAGGTCGGCACGCACCGCGCTGCCATCGTGCCGCAGCTGGTAGCAGGTGCCGTCGATGATCACCATCTCGCCGTCAAGGGCATCAAAGGTGCCCAGCCCGAAGTTCCCCTTGCCGAGCAGTTCTCCGACGGTCATCTCACCGTCGTAGATGCCGTCCAGCAGAGCGGTCATCAGGGAGTTCTGGAAGATGGTGTGGCGGGTGACAGGACGGTCAGTCATGCGGCCCAGCATAACCGTGATTCACCGGTTGAGCCCTGTCCCGATCTCGAACCCGATGCGTTCCAGGATCGGCAGCGGATCGCGGAGGCACTTCTCCACGTCCGGCTCGTAGTCCACGAGGCTGTATACGGCGGTGAACAGGGCGCTGGCCTGGTCAGCATCAATCTGATTCTGCCCGCAGACAGCGACGACGGGGACATCGTTCTCCCGTGCGCGTTCAGCGACTCCGGCCGGGGCCTTCCCGCTGAGCGTCTGTGCGTCAAGCCGACCCTCCCCTGTAATGACCAGGTCAGCGGTGCCGAGTGCACCGACAAGCCCGGTCTCCTCCAGAACAAGACCGACACCGGAGCGCATCTGCGCGCCCAGTAACCCCAGCGCCATGAATCCGAGACCACCGGCTGCACCCGCACCAGGAAGCTCGGCTGTCCCGGACATACCGAGCGCGTCCTCGACCACAGCGGCAAAACCCTGGACGGCACTGTCCACCTCGTCAATGTCCTCCGGTGCCAGACCTTTCTGCGGGCCGTAGACTGCCGCTGCCCCGTCCGGGCCGCACAGCGGGTTGCGGACATCGGAAGCGATAACGACCTCCACCTCCGCCAGCCGGGGATCCAGCCTGTCCAGGTCGACGGCGGCGATGGACGCCATGTCCCTGACCCGGGTGACCATGCCACCGGACGCATCCCGGAAAACAACGCCCAATGCTTCTGCCATGCCGGACCCCGCGTCCGTGGTGGCGCTCCCGCCGAGTCCGAGGATGATCCGCCCGACGCCCTCGTCGAGCGCGGCGATAATGAGGTCCCCGACGCCCCAGGACCCGGCCTGTCGGGCGGACTCGGGCGCGGGTACCTCGCCGTCGACCGAGACCATCTCCAGCCCGCAGGCGCGCGCGATCTCGATCACCGCAGTCCGGCGGCCACCGGTCAGGGGACCCACAGGGGCATCTTCCAGGCTGTACTCCGCCGACACCCACTCCCCGTCCACACCACGGACCATCGCAGTCCTGCGGTGGTATCCCAGGTCATCGAAGACTTCCAGCGTGCCGTCACCGCCGTCAGCCAGCGGCAGCGCGACCGCGCGACAGCCCGAGAACTCCAGGCCCTTTGCAAGCGCCGCAGACACCTCACGCGAGGATGCCGACCCCTTGAACTTGTCGCAACAGATCAAGGCGGTCGGCATCAGCGAGGAAAACGCAGCAGAATCAGGCCTTGGCGGCCTTGGCGTCCGAGACGCGCTGCTTCAGGGCGCGGAACTGCTCCCAGACCTCCTCAGGCACCTTGGGGCCGAGGAAGGTGAGGTACTCGTCGTTGTCCTCGATGTCGCTGGCCCACTGCTCCGGCGGTGCGGTCAGCGCGGTACGGATGTCCTCCTCCGGCTCGGTGACACCGTCCAGGTCGAGGTCCTCGTAGCGGGCGGTGTGGCCGACCACCGTCTCGTCCGCGCCCACCTTGCCCTCGATGCGCTCCACGATCCACTTGAGCACGCGGCTGTTCTCACCGAACCCGGGCCACAGGAAGCGGCCGTCGTCGCCACGGCGGAACCAGTTGACCAGGAAGACGTCCGGCATCTTGTCGCCGCCGCGCTTGCCCATGTCGATCCAGTGCTGCAGGTACTCACCGGCGTTGTAGCCGATGAAGGGCAGCATCGCCATCGGGTCGTGACGCAAGGTGCCGACGGCCCCTTCCTGAGCGGCGGTCTGACCGGAGGCCATCAGCGCACCGACCATGGTGGCGTGCTCCCAGTCGTAGGTCTGGGAGACCAGCGGGACGGTGTCCGCACGGCGACCGCCGAAGAGGATGGCGTCGACCTTGACGCCCTTCCAGTCGTCGAACTCCGGTGCAGCGACCGGGCACTGGGCCAGCGGCACGCAGTAGCGGGAGTTGGGGTGGGCAGCCTTCTCGTCGGAGTCAGGCGTCCAGTCGTTGCCCTTCCAGTCGATGAGGTGCTCCGGTGTCTCGCCGCCGATGCCCTCCCACCAGATGTCACCGTCGTCAGTGAGCGCAACGTTGGTGAACAGGGTGTTCCCGGCCTCCATGGTCTCCATGGCGATCGGGTTGGAGCCGTAGCTGGTGCCCGGCGCGACGCCGAAGAAACCGTTCTCCGGGTTCACGGCGTAGAGGTGGCCGTCCTCACCGAACTTCAGCCAGGCAATGTCGTCCCCGACGACCTGCGCCTTCCAGCCCGGGACGGTCGGGGTGATCATGGCCAGGTTGGTCTTGCCGCAGGCGGACGGGAAAGCGCCGAGGATGTGGTAGTCCTTGCCCTCCGGGCTGGTCAGCTTGAGGATCAGCATGTGCTCGGCGAGCCAGCCCTCTTCCTTGGCCATGACCGAGGCGATGCGCAGGGCGTAGCACTTCTTGGCGAGGATGGCGTTTCCGCCGTAACCGGAACCGAAGGACCAGATCTCCTTGGTGTCCGGGAACTGGGTGATGTACTTGGTGTCGTTGCAGGGCCACGGCACGTCCTGCTCACCGGGAGCCAGGGGTGCGCCGACGGAGTGCAGGCAGCGGACGAAGGCACCGTCCGTGCCGAGCTTGTCGAGGGCTTCCTGGCCCATGCGGGTCATGACACCCATGGAGAGTACGACATAAGCGGAGTCGGTGAGCTGGACGCCCAGCTTCGGCTCCGGGTCGCTGATCGGGCCCATGCAGAACGGCACGACGTACATGGTGCGCCCCCGCATCGAACCGGCGAAGTGCTCGGTCATCTCCTCCTTCATCGCCGCCGGCGGCGCCCAGTTGTTGGTGGGGCCGGCGCCTTCCTGCTTCTCGGAGCAGATGAAGGTACGGGACTCGACGCGGGCGACGTCCGCCGGGTTCGAGCGGGCGAGGAAGCTGTTCGGACGCTTCTCCTCGTTGAGCTTGGTCAGCGTGCCTGCCTCAACGAGTTCGCCGGTCAGGCGGTCCCACTCCTCGCGCGACCCGTCAACGAAGACCACGTTCTCCGGCTGAAAAAGTTCGACTGCCTCGGTAATCCAGGCGAGGAGTTCCTCGTGCTGGGTGGGTGGCTGGCCGACGAGCCCGGGGATGGTCATGAAAACTCCTGACGAGATGTGTTTCAGAACTGTTCTGAGAGTTGATGAGGTCTTCTGCGTCTCACAAGACTAACCCCAGTTCCCCCTGTCCACACATTCCCACCCGCGCGCGTCCCACGATCCACGTCCGTTTCCGGGGGTAGACGGGGGGACGTCAGCCACCCCGTCGTCTTGTCGTCCCAGTTCATCGGTGCGTTTACCCTGTTCCCGCGGTTCCTCGCCGAGCATACACTCCCCCGTACCGACACTCTCCGCTGTGATAGAAGACACATCTGTAGCCATCTCTGTTCCTCCCGCCGCGCCGTCCATACAGGCCTGACGACGCCACGACGACCATCCACCGTCGAAGGTGACCACCGACAAGGTGTCCACGCGACCGTCCCCGTCCGTGTCGGCGCAGATGGTCATCCCGGTGTCATCGGCCAAAGTGACCGACTCCTCCCCTGGCAGAACATGGGCCGCCGGTAGCCCGAACGTCTCGTCCCCCAGGTCCAGGAGCAACCCGAACTCAATCGGGCCCGGCCCCTCTCCCCCGACTACCACCGGATCCACCCCTGCCGCCCCGGGCAGCCCGATCTCGTCCCACCCGGTCATGACGCACCTCGGGGCAGCCGTCCGGCCACCGTCGGAACGGTAATACGCGCGACGACGTCCGTCACCGTCGCCGCCCAACGTCGACGAAGGGTTGCCGTCAGGCGCGCCGCCGCCTGCTCCCTACGTGCCACACGCCCGACCCACCACCGCACGGTTGCCGTCATGGCCATGACCACCACACCTGCCAGCGCCGCGACCAGAACAGAATCGGTCACACGCAGCACACCCGCGACTGCGGCAAGACCGGCGCCCACCGCGGCAGCTCCGGTCACCGACCGGGACACCGTCGCCCGGGGCTGTGTGTCCGCAACTGGCACCGTGGACGCCTCCTCCACGTCCCGGGAACCGACTGGAGCGAGATGCGGCATCTCCACGCCCTGCTCCAGGACAGCAACGCTCAGCCGTGCACGGAACAGCCTGTCCAACTCATCAGCCTCACCGGCCTCACCGACCTCACCGGCGCCGCCAATCCCCGGGGCATCCTGGTCGAGCAGCTCCGTGGCGATACGGTCCGCCGCGAGTCGCACAGCGATGCGCACCCGGTCGAGTCGGTCGGCGTCGGCACGGCGGGCATCCGCCTCCCACCGGTCCATGTCCACCCACATCCCGTCGATGACGTCGGCCAGGCCCACCAACGACCGTCGACCGGCATGCCCGTCAGCGCCCCAGGTGCAGTGCACCACACCAGCTTCGTCCGCGACATCCACCCCGTCCTGCGTATACACGACCACCACACCCATCGTGTCCCGGACAGCGCGAACAACCTCCATGTCGTCGGCCGTGACCACCGCCGAGGTGACGACGGCGACGACACCGTCGGCCTCACCGGGCCCGGCACCGGCGGTGAACCGACGCCCCGGGCGTCCGGCTGCCGTCCTGACACCTGCCGTAACCTGCTCGACGGCCCGCGCATCCGGACCGATCACAGAAATGACCGTCACACTTCCCCCTAGTTCCCTGTACCGCTGTGTTCTGCCACAATGTGAGGGATGTCTATTCCCGATAATCCCCCAGCACCGCGTTCGGGTGGCCGCGGCCGCCCCCTGCAGACCGAGTTTAACGACGGACGCGACTATCCGCGACTGGGTAGCTTCAGTTTCCGACGCGGTACCCTCACCGGCAACCAGGAGAACCTCTGGGAGGACAACTGGCCGTCACTGGGTATTGAGCTCACGGACGACCTGACCGACCCGATCGACCTCGACGACTGGTTCGACCGCACCGGCTACGACACCATCGTCGAGGTCGGTTCCGGTACCGGCACGTCCACTGCGGCCATGGCGCCGCTGGAAGAGGACACCAATATCGTCGCGGTGGAGATCTACCGTCCCGGGTTGGCGAAACTCCTCGGAGCAGTTGTCCGCGGGGGGATCGGGAACGTCCGCATGGTCAAGGGTGACGGGGTCGAGGTGCTGCAGCGGCTCTTCGCCCCCGGCAGCCTCGCCGGGGTGCGCATCTACTTCCCCGACCCGTGGCCGAAAGCCCGGCATCACAAGCGTCGGATCATTCAGACGGGTACGCTGCACCTCATCGCCTCGCGTCTGCGTCCCGGCGGGATCCTGCACGTCGCCACGGACCACGCCGACTACGCCGAATGGATTGATGAACTCGTTGAGGCGGAACCCGACCTGGAGTACCTCGGCTGGCCGGAGGATGAAGCGGAACGCAACCGCACCGTCCCGGTGCTGACCGACCGCCAGATCATCACAAAGTTCGAGGGTAAAGGGCTGGACAAAGACCACACCATCCGCGAGTACCTCTGGAGACGGCGATGAGCGGCACGAACCCGCACAACGAATCCCTGTCCTACAGCGGCCAGCCGGAGCAGTCTCCGGTGTATCTGCTGGTCTGGGATGCACCGAACATCGACATGGGTCTGGGTTCCCTGCTGGGGGGACGCCCGGACGCCGTGCACCGTCCCCGGTTCGACGCCGTCGGCCGCTGGCTGATCGACGTCGCCCGCGACGCCGTGCAGGACGGCGCCGTGCCGGCACCGGAGGCGACCGTGTTCACCAACGTCGCGCCCGGGTCGGCCGAACAGATCCGTGGCTGGGTCGATGCACTGCGCAACGTCGGTTTCGCCGTCTTCGCGAAACCGAAACTCACCGAAGACTCGGACGTCGACCCGGACATGCTCGACCACATCCGGCGTCGGCGTGATGAAGGCGTGCTCGACGGCCTGGTAGTCGCCAGCGCCGACGGGCAGAACTTCCGCGAACTACTCGAGGAACTCGCGGAAGAGATCCCGGTGACCGTCCTCGGCTTCCACGAGCACGCGCACTGGGCCGTCGAACATGAGACTCTGGATTTCCTCGACCTGGAGGACATCCCCGGGGTCTTCCGTGCGCCGCTGCCGCGTGTCAACCTCGACTCCCTGCCGGACGACGGTGCATGGCTCCAGCCGTACCGGCCTCTCTCCGCGCTGGTTCGCTGAAAGGAGCCTTCTTAAGTGTTCACGACATGGGGAGACATCGCCTTCCGCTTCCGTCGGATCATCCCCGCCGTCCTCATCGTGCTGATCGGCGTGCTCTACCTGGGAATCGGCACCCAGTTGGGCGACCGGATGAGCCAGGAAGGCTGGGACGACCCCCACAGCGACTCGACCCGGGCAGCGCAGATCGAGGAGGAGACCTTCGGCCGTGACGCCTCCGGTGATGTGATCGTCCTGGTCACCAGTAACAGTGCCGACGGTGCCGCCGACCTGACCGATCCTGCCCTGCAGGAGAACGTCACCAGCCAACTCAACGCGATCGCGGTCGGCCACCAGGACGCCGTCGCCGGGGTGACGAGCTATTTCGACACCGGGCACGAGCAGATGCTCGCCGAGGACGGCTCCTCCGCCTTCGCCGCGATCAGCCTGCACGGCAGCGAGGACGAGGTCCTCAAGAACTTCCGGGACATCGAGGACGACCTGAACAACATCAGCGTCGACGGTGCGACGGTCGAGATCGGTGGCGCCACGGCCGTCGCCGGTGCACTTGATTCGGGCATGGGCGACGACATCCAGCGCGCCGAGCTGATCGGTCTTCCGGTGGTCGCCCTGCTCCTGCTGGTCATCTTCGGCAGCGTGGTCGCCGCCTGCATGCCGTTGATCGTCGGGATCCTGTCGATTCTTGGTTCCATGGGCATCCTGTCGGTCCTGGCCGGCTTCACCCAGGTCAATACCTTCTCCCAGTCGGTGGTGACGCTGCTGGGCCTCGGGTTGGCGATCGACTACGGCTTGTTCATGGTCTCCCGCTTCCGTGAGGAGCTTGCCGAGGGCAATGACACCCGCACGGCGGTACGCAACACCACAGCCTCGGCGGGCAAGACGGTGGTGTTCTCTGCCCTGATGGTGGCGGTGGCACTGTCGAGCCTGCTGATGTTCCCGCAGGCCTTCCTGAAATCGGTGGCCTACGGCGCGATCTCCGCGGTCGGGCTCGCCGCCCTGATCAGTGTGGCCGTGCTGCCGAGTATCTTCTCGATGCTGGGCCACCGGATCGACAAGTGGACGATCATCCGCCGCGGACGGACCCGCGAGGCGACCGTACAGTCCTGGTGGGGCAAGGTCCCCGCCTTCGCGATGAAGCATGCGAAGCTGATGACAGTGGGCCTCGTCGCCCTGTTGATCCTGCTGACCATCCCGCTCAGCGGGGTGAAGTTCGGCGGTATCAACGAGACCTACCTGCCGCCGGACAACACCACACGTGTCGCCCAGGCCCACTTCGACGAGAACTTCCCGGAGTTCCGCACCGACCCGGTGAAGCTGGTCATCGAAGGCGACAACACCGCAGTGGGCGAGGTCTTCCAGAAGGCCAATGCTGTTGAGGGCCTGACCGGGGACTTCCAGGTCTCCCGTCCGACGCAGGACGGCGTGACCGTCCTGTCCGCCGGAATCACCGACCGTGACGACAATGACCGGATCGTCAACGAACTCCGCGACATAGGTCACGGTCTCACCGCTGACGGCGAGGTCCTCGTCGCCGGCACCCCGGCGATGGAGGTCGAGTCGATCGAGGCTCTCTTCGACAAACTGCCGTGGATGCTGGTGTACATCATCGCCGCCACATTCATCCTGCTGTCCCTGGTATTCGGTTCGGTGATCCTGCCTGCCAAGGCGGTGATCATGAACATCCTCGGTACCGGAGCAACGCTCGGTATCTTAACCGCGCTGTTCGTCGACGGTGTCGGTGCGGACCTGTTCAACTTCTCACCGGGCCCGTTGATGAGTCCGGTGCTGGTCCTCATTGTGGCGATCATCTACGGGTTGTCGACGGACTACGAGGTGTTCCTGGTGTCCAGAATGGTCGAGGCCCGGGCTCACGGGGCCTCGACACCGCGGGCCATCAGATTCGGCACCGCCACCACCGGTGGCATCATCACCGCGGCGGCGTTGATCATGATCGTCGTCGCCGGGGCCTTCGCGTTCTCCGACATCGTGATGATGAAGTACATCGCCTTCGGCATGATCGCCGCACTGGTCATCGATGCCACGGTGATCCGCATGCTGCTCGTCCCGGCCGTGATGTACCTGTTGCGCGAAGACTGCTGGTGGGCTCCGAAGTGGGTCACCGCACTGTCGAAGAGAATCGGCCACAACGAGCGGCTCGAGGGCTTCAGTCACGACAGCGGTCCCCCCGCACAGTCCGCTGCCCCGGCCGAGCCCGTCACCGTCGGTGCACCAGCGGAAGAGACAGGCACCGCGCAGGTCTCCCCCGTGGACGGTCCGGTGGTTTCACGCTCACCTATCCCCGAGACCCGCGCGGCCGACGCGACCGAGGCAGCCGACGCGCCGGATCATGACGCCGACTCCTACGGCGCTCACTCAACCTCGGACGACGCGATCCCCTTCAGTGAACTCATGCGTCGTCTGCAGGAGGAGCAGCGTCCCGGGAACCGGGAGCGCTGACGGACACCATGGCAGCAGAGCACTCGAGAAACCGTCTCCGACACCGGTGGCGCATGATCGTTCACTGGTTGAAGGATCCACGCGTCCGGGCACTACTCACGCTCATGCTGCTGGGTGCCATCATCTTCCTGGCGCGCGACCACTACCACTTCCTCGAAGAGGGGTGGGCGGCGATGCTGCAGGCCAACAACTGGTACATTCTCGCCGCCGTGGCAGCGATGGGCCTGTCGATGCTGGCGCAGGCTGAGGTGATGGTCGCCCTGTTACGTCCTGCCGGCGTCCCGGTGAAGCGCACCAGTGCCAACGCCCTGGGACTGTCGGCCAACGCATGGTCATCCACGTTCCCCGGCGGCCCTGCGATCTCTGCGGCGATGATTTTCCGCGAGCAGATGAAGTGGGGTGCCACCGGTGTGATCGCCAGCTGGTACCTGGTGATCTCCGGGGCCCTGTCCGGGGCGAGCATGGCGATCCTCGGATTCGGGGCCGTGTTCTTCCTGCAGGCGAATGTGCACGTGTTCTCGCTCACCGCCTCCCTCATCGCCCTCATCGCCCTGACCCTGGCGGCGAACTGGGTCGCCCGTCACCCGGACAAGGTCCAGTCCGGACTGCTGTCCGCCATGACCTGGTTCAACCGGAAGCGGAAGAAACCGCTCGACCGGTTCCACAGTCAGATCCACAGCTTCTCCGACCAGCTCCGGGCGGTGGATCTGTCACCAAAATGGCTCGGTTACGCCGTCTCTGTCTCACTGCTCAACTGGGTGCTCGAGATCGTCTGTCTCTTCCTCTGCATCCTGGCCATCGGCGCAGAACCCAGCGTCGCCGGAGCTGTCCTCGCCTTCATCACGGCGAAGTTGATCGGCCAGGCGCAGATCACTCCGGGTGGTCTCGGCCCGGTCGACATCACACTCACCACCATGCTGGTGGGTACCGCCGGACTGGGGTCCGGCCAGGCTGTGGCCGCCGTGATCGTCTTCCGTATGATCAGTTTCGCCCTGCTCACGCTGGTCGGCTGGCTGGTGTTCCTCTGGACGTTCGTCCGTCCGGAGGAGGAGAACAACGCCGCCGAGGCCGAAAAGTCGGATACGCCGCAGCAGCGTTCCGGCAGGGGCTTGACCGTCCGCCAGATCACCGGCGGCTCCGCAGCGAGGGGGCAACGGCACGCCAGAGACACGCAGGACGACGCCATCGATCGTCTCCCCCACTATCCTGACCACCAGGCCCGTGACGCACAGCCCCGGAACTTCACTGAGTCGCCGGAGACTGATCCGGAGGGATGACCTTACTGTGGCTGACGGTCGACTGACCGGTTGCCGCATCAGGCGTTGGATCAGTCCCGGAGTGTCCTGCCGTCCACCGGAGAAACCACCCGAGGCACACGGCCTTTCCCGCAGGACGATATGCGTGTACCGCAGCGACGATGAGGAGCGGCAGAACAAAATAGCCTTCCCGGGCCGTGGGGGCGAGCAGGAACAGGGCGGTAAAACCTGCCGCCGTGCACGTGGCCACTGTGGTGATCTCCAGTCGTTGAGTAGTCAGCACCCACAGCAACCCGCCTGCCACGCCCGCAAGAACACCGTAGGGAAACCACGACAACGCCGGGACATCGTGGACCAGTCCACCTAGCAGAGAGTCACCCGCAGGAGTCGGTACAACCCCGCGTCCGAGCGGGAACCCCAGAGTGTGGTGCACAAATCCCCCGAGGTCGGCGCCTGTTCCGCAGAAGGTCACCACCACTGCCACCCCTGCTGCACCGACGGCGGCGAGGCTCGCCGCCCGCCGTGAATAACGACGCCACAGCACGATGACCACGACGGCCAGAACCGGTGCGGCAGTCCATTTCATCGCCACAGCGACCCCCACGGCCGTTCCCGCCACCCCGTGCCGCCCGCTAACAGCCGCCGCCAGCGCCAGAATCACCGCACCGGTCACCGGAAGATCAACCCCGCTGCTCGCCACTGTCACTGCCACCAGTGGCGATCCGGCCGCCACCAGGAGAAGACGATGACCTGTTGTGCGAGGCCTCCCGACCAACCGCCGGGCACACACCAGACACGCCACGAGGACAGCGGCGCACCACAACCGCGGATCGGTGAGCATTCCGTCGCCCCACCATGCTCGCGGCAGTCCGATGACCGCCATCATCGGTGAGTAGGGGTTATAGTCCCCGACGTCCGTCGGGGACACGGCATACGGCGTTCCCTCGTCGAGCAGGCGTCGCGCTGACTCAGCGACCACCCGGACTTCCAGTTGCCCCGTCGCTGTCAGAAGAATGGTGGGCAGCATGAGGGCCCCTGCGACAACCGACCACAGCAGGTGCGGGTGCAGACGTCCACCGGCCCGGGTGCGTTGGCTCGCGAGCGTCACGACTGCTGCCGTCGCATAGGTGACCACGGCGCAGACGCCCCATACCCGGTGTGGCTGCTGTGTCGTCTCCATGGCGAGAACCAGGGAGAAGACGGCGAAGCCCGTAAACAAAACGGGTAACGGGGACATCCAGGGTCGGCACAGGCGCTCAGTGGTGGACATGTCCGCCACGCTATGGCCGCTCCTCCGGCTGCTGTGCCGAGAGGGAACTAAGAGGGAGCTGACTCTACCCTCATGTGTGTTGTCCACGGGGACGGATCCGGGAGCGGCAGCGGTACATCACGACAACGACCTAGAATAGGCGTCATGACGAACTCCCCCGATGCGACGTCCGGACCCACCGGTCCGCTCTCCGCCACTGCCGGTACCGCAACGTCGATGGCACTGGCCATCGACGCCATCGCCGTCCTGCTGTTCGCCCTGCTGGGCAAGCTCTTCCACAACACCGACGGCTTCAGCGTCCTGGGGTGGCTGGGAACAGCCTGGCCTTTCCTCCTCGGATTGGCGGTCGCCTGGGCTCTCCTGATGACCGGGGTCGTCCGTCCGGCACCGGGAACGGGGCTGGGAATCCTGATTATCACCTGGTTCGTCGGTATCGTGGTGCGCAGCATCGTGAATGTCTCGGTGGCGTGGGGGTTCGTCCTGACATCGCTGATTTTCCTGGGTATCCTGCTGATCGGCTGGCGCGCCGTCGCCTCCTTCGTCACCCGGCGGCAGCCCACGTCCTGACGAACTCCAGGAATCCGTCGACCGGTGCCACCAGGTCCGTCCCTGCCCCGGCTGTCGGCGTGGACCAGACGATACCGAGTTCACGCACACGGTCTGTATCCAGAGGAATGACCGACATGCCTGCCATCTGCAGGTTCGGATCCCCCAGCGGAAGGAGTGCGACACCGAGGCCGGCAGTCACCAGGCCCGCCACCGTGGTCAACTCCATGGACTCGAAGACCAGTCGCGGACGAAAACCGCTGTCCGCGGCTAGTGTGTCGAGCAAGAGCCTCGTCCCGTAGCCCTCCAGCATCGCCACGAACGGCTCATCCGCCGCCTCGGCGAGATCGATCGTCGTCCGTCCTGCCCACCGGTGCCCGGACGCCACGGCAAGACCGAGACGTTGTTCCGCCAGTTCCTCCCATCCCACCTGGCCGGACGCAACCTGGCTGGTGGGACACGGGCCGACGATCGCCAGATCGACCGTGCCCGCGGTCACCTGGTCCACCAGGTCGAGCGCGGCTCCCTGCACCAGCTCGAAATCCACCGTCGGCCGGTGCGTACGGAACTCCCGGAGCAGATCAGGCACCAGCCACGTCCCCAGTGAATGCATGAAACCGAGGCGAACGGTACCGCGTTCCGGATCGACCAGACGCCGCACCTCCTCCACCCCGGCCCGCCACGTGGCGCATGTGGCCCGGGCCGACGCGGCAAGCACCTCGCCCCGCCGGTTGAGCACCAGGTGGCGACCATGGCGGTCGAAGAGCTCCGCACCCACCCTGCGTTCGAGCGCCGCGAGTCTCCGCGACAGCGTCGACTGGCTCACACCCGTCGCCACCGCCGTGTCCACCATGTTCCCGGTCTCCACGAGATCCAGGAACCAGTCGAGTTCCACGGGGCCGGCCACGTCCCCTCCTCCTGATATGCATTAAACGGGACAGAACTGACATGTTAATGCATTATGATCGTCAGCGTCGTGTGACCACCATAGAGACCATGGACGCGACCGACCCTGAAACTCCTGCAGAACCCCCG
Organism: Corynebacterium glyciniphilum AJ 3170; assembly: GCF_000626675.1. NCBI lineage: Bacteria > Bacillati > Actinomycetota > Actinomycetes > Mycobacteriales > Corynebacteriaceae > Corynebacterium > Corynebacterium glyciniphilum. Next base: position 3,258,101 of record NZ_CP006842.1, read on the forward strand.
GCAGGCCTCTCCCCCGGCGACGCCGGTTACCGCCGGATCATGATCGCCGCCGCCACCGCAGGCTTGGCGAGCTTCAATGCCATGTACCTCACCCAGTCCGTCCTCCCCGCGATCCATGACGGGCTGAGGGTCTCCCCCACCACCGCCGCACTCACCGTGTCCGCGACCACCGGCATGCTCGCCGTCGCCGTCATCCCCGTCAGCATCCTTTCCGAGAGGGTCGGACGACGTCGGGTACTTCAGGTGTCCGTCATCATGGCTACCGCGCTCAGCCTGCTTCTCGCCGCCGCTCCCGGCATCGGCGCACTGGTCGGGTTACGCGCACTGCAGGGCATCGCCGTCGCCGGGGTGCCTGCAGTGATGATGAGCTTCCTCTCCGAAGAGATCCGCCAGGAGCATCTGGGGCGTGTAATGGGCCTCTACATCGCCGGAACCACGCTGGGCGGTCTACTGGGACGTCTTGTGCCGTCCAGCGTGTTGGAGTTCACCGACTGGCGGGGTGCCGTCCTGGCGGGCGGAGCCGTCGCCTTCCTCCTCGGCGTGGTGTGTGCGTGGGCGCTGCCACCGCAGCGGAATTTCGTGCCGAAGAAGATCACTCTGCGCCATGAACTCGACGCATTCCGACGGCACTGGAACGACCGACGTCTCGTCGCCCTGTTCATCCTCCCGTTTCTGATGATGGGCGTCTTTGTCTCGCTGTACAACTACCTGGGATTCCGCCTGACCGGACAGTTCGGCCTCCCCGAGGCCGTGGCCGGGGCGGTGTTCATCCTCTACCTTTCCGGCACCTGGTCCTCCGCCCGTGCCGGAGCACTCGTCGCCAAGTACGGGGCGGCGCGGGTCCTGGTCACCGGTGTCGCCCTGACTACCGCAGGACTCCTCCTCGCTCTCGTACCGAACCTCGTGGTCACGGTGGTCGGCGTGCTCGTATTCACCGCCAGCTTCTTCGCCGTCCACTCGACTGCGTCGACGTTGGTCGGACAGATCGCCGACCGGGACCGCGCAGAAGCGTCGTCGACCTACGTGATGAGCTACTACCTGGGTTCGTCGGTGATCGGCTGGCTGTCCGGATACTTCTTCCAGATCGGATGGGTCGCACTGATCCTGACACTCGCGGCGCTACAGATATCCGCCCTGGTATTATGCCTGCTCAGCACCAGCAAGACTGGACGATCGTGATGCAGCACACTACAATTTACGAATTCTTCACAGAAACAAGTACGACAGCGATACGATGATCCGAAGTCGGCTTCATATTTACTAACCGAGGGTTCCGCAGACAGCGTCCCTCACCTACGGAGGAACGAACATGGGACATATCAAGGGAAAGCGGTTCGCCGGGGTCATGGCAGTCGGACTCCTGGCCACGGCCGGTGTCGGCGTGGCCATGGCCCAGGGCGGTTTGTCCGCCAACCTGGCCCTGTCCAACACGATCTTCAACCAGGAGGTCAGCAACCTCGATGCCACCGATGTCTCGATTTTCGGTGGTACCGACAGCCAGCATGACGGCGACACCGGCGTCGCCCGGCTGATCTTCGCTGACGCGACGATCTCCGACATGTGCATGACCGCACCGTTGAACCTCCCCGGCCTGGGCGAGAAGCGCTTCCAGATGCTCGTGCCCGGTGAGAACACCACCGCCGAGCACCTGGTGCTCGGTGCCCCCGGCCTCGTCGGTGGCCTGACCCTGAACAATGCCCAGATCGGTGTCGACGCGAGCCAGCTCGACGATGAGGCTCCCGCCGGCTCGTGGGGCCTGCACGCCGATAGTCTCAACGGTTGGGACCAGGTCATCAAGGCCAGCTCTATCGCGGCGGACAAGTTGACTGCTGCCGGAGCCAAGGTGGGAGTTGTCTCCGTCGACGAGGCTGAGTGCTGATGCCTGACGACTCCACCACGCCCTCGGGCGTGAACGGGGCCGACGGCGCCGAGGACGTCACCGAGACCACCCGGTCCATCGATGCCGTCGAGGAGAGCGACGCCACCGGCGCCGAGACCGACGCTGCGGCGGATTCCCGTTCAGAGAAGCTCGAGAAACAGAACCGGCGGTTCAGCCGCTGGCGCAAAGGGCGTCCCTTCGGTGCCGGACTGCTGATGATGCTGGCCGGCATCGTGATCATGGCGCCGGCCTACCTGTCATTCTCCGTGTCCAATATCCAGATTCAGATCTCCACCATGGGTGGGGTCTCCACAGCGGTCATCGGCATCCTGTTGATCACCTGTGGGCTGATGTGCTGGTTCCGCGGCGAAGGACGGATCCTCGCCGGTGTCGCGGCGATCATCCTGTCCATTCTGGCTCTCTGGCAGTCCAACTTCGGCGGTTTCGGCATCGGTCTGATCCTCGGCCTGATCGGCGGCGCCCTTGCCCTCGCATGGGACCCCCAGTCCCGCCAGGACGCGAAGGCGGAGAAAGCCGAGAAGAAGGAGGCCAAGAAGGCGCGGAAAGCAGAAAAAGCTCACAAGAAGTCCGCGCACGGAGCCGGAACCGCCAAGTCTGTCGTCGCCGTCCTTGCAGCAGTGACCGTGGGCATCGGCATTCAGACACCCGATGCCCGCGCACAGATCCCCGGACTGCCCGATATCCAGCTCCCGGACCTCCAGATCCCGGGACAGGGCAACGGGAACAATGGCGATGACGGCACCGGAGACACCGACGGCGGGCAGAACGGTGCGGACAACAGCCCCCGTCTCCCCAACCTGCCCGAGCTGCCTAACCTGCCCGAAGCTCCCGATCTGAACCTCCCGCCGTTCCGTCTCCCCGACGGCAATCAGCTGCAGGACGGCCTGGACAACTCCCTGGAATCACTGGGGGTGGAGATCCCAGGGTTGAACGTGGCCCCGCCGGAACCGGTGGCGAATATGCGGCCCCCCTTCGGTGGCACCTTCACCATCAAGACCGACACGGCGAAGATGACCCCTGGGATGAAGTTGTCCTACGTCACCATCGACACGATGCAGGGCCCGAAGAAGGCGATCCGCATCGACGCAGACCAGGCCATCATGGAAAACCTGCGGGTGCAGTTCCCGAACTCGCTGGGCCCCGACCTGCTGGATGACACCAAGGGTGCTACAAGCACCCTCACCGGTAACTTCCACATCTTCGTCCAGGAGCTGACGATGACCTTGGAGCTGCTCGGCGTCGACACCATGATCCCGATCACGATCAACGCCGACTGGGCCCCCGACGACATCGCCGCGGAACTGTCGAAGATCGGGCTGGGCCTGCCCGACCTCCTGTCCGCGGAAACCCGTGTCCTGGACGTGAACCTGGAGACCTACCATGTGATGGCCGACCACATGGACTTCCCGCACAAGGACATCGGCCCCTGGCACGAGAACTGACCCTCACGCCTGAAGCCGAGAACGGCCCCGGACAGATTCCTGTCCGGGGCCGTTCTCATGTCCCGGGCACGAGCCGGGTACCGCGGTCACATCGGCATGATGGTGTGCTTCTTCTCCGGCTCCAGAACCTGCTTGTCCCGCAGCAACCGCAGCGACTGACGCAGCCGCAGCCTCGTCTGCGACGGATCGATGATCTCGTCGACGTAACCGCGCTCCGCGGCAACATACGGGCTGGTCATGTTGGCGTTGTAGAAGTCCATGAACATCTTCTTCGCCGCCGGACGCTGCTCCTCCGGCAACGCCGCGAGCTGACGCCCCTGGATCATCACTGCGGCGCCCTCAGCACCCATCACGGCGATCTGGGCGGTCGGCCAGGCCAGGTTCACGTCGGCGCCGAGGTTCTTCGACCCCATCACCGCATATCCACCACCGAACGCCTTCCGCACCACCACAGTCATCTTGGGCACCGTCGCCTCCACCATGGCGAAACCCAACCGGGCGCCGCGGTGGATCAGACCGAGCTTCTCCTGCTCCGCGCCCGGCAGATAGCCGGGAGTATCCACGACGAACACCAGCGGGATGTTGTAGGCGTCGCAGATCCGGATGAACCGGGAGGCCTTGTCGGCGGCCTCGGCGTCGAGGCATCCCGCCAGCGACATCGGCTGGTTGGCGACCACGCCGACGGACCGCCCGTCGATGCGGGCGAAGGCGGTGATCACGTTCTGGCCGTAATCCGGCTGAACCTCCAGCACGTCCTCATCATCGAAGATCCTGGTCAGGACGTCCATCATGTCGTAACCGGAATTCGGGTCATCCGGAATGATGTCGACGAGTTCAGTGTCCCGGTCGTTGAGGGTGTCCGGCGGCGCGGGGGTGTACGGGGTCGCCTCGAAGGCGCTGCTCGGCAGGTGTGCAAGAAGCTCGCGGACGTAGCTGAACGCATCGTCCTCGTCGCTGCCGACGTAGCTGATGTTTCCGTTGGCGGCCTGGACGCGGGCGCCGCCGAGATCCTGCATGCTGATCTTCTCGCCGGTGACCGACTCGATGATCTGCGGTCCGGTGACGAACATCGTCGTCTGGTCCTCCACAGCCACCAGGAAGTCGGTGGTCGCCGGGGCGTACACGGCCCCGCCGGCGCAGTTACCCAGCAGGATCGAGATCTGGGGCGACTGCCCCGACAGCGGAAGCTGACGCCGGGAGAGCTCCGAGTACATCGCCAGGGACATCACCGCATCCTGGATACGCGCGCCACCGGAGTCGTTGATGCCGATGACGGGGCAGCCGATCCGGGTGGCCATGTCCATGACCTCACAGACCTTCTTGCCGAACGTCTCGCCCACCGACCCGCCGTACACGGTCTTGTCGTGGGCGTAGACGGCGACAGGACGTCCGTCGACCCGACCGTAGCCTGTCACGACACCGTCACCGTAGGGGGCCTCCGGGACTCCCGGGGTGCGTCCGAGAGCTCCGATCTCGGTGAACGACCCCTCGTCCAGCAGCGCGTCGATACGCTGGCGCGGTGTCGTCCCCCCCGCCTCGTCGCGCTTCTGCCGTGCGCGTTCGCTGCCCGGATCCTGGGCCTCCTCCAGCCGGGAGTGCAGGTCCTCCAGCTTCTCGGCGGTGGACCTTCCTGTTCCCGGTGCGGTGCGTTCCGCGGCGACGGTCTCGTCGCCGAACCACGGGTGTTCCGGTGTTCCTGTCATAGGTTCCACGCTATCGCACTCAGTTCCGCTCGGAGATGTCGCGCAGGTGCTCGGTGATCCGTGCCCCGACAATGCCGATCGAGGGTTCGTCGGGCACGGCGAGGTGGTCACCGGCGAGCTGGACGAGCTCGAGGTCGTCGACGACACCGTCCCAGCCACCGTCGGCCGGGATATCGGCGAAGGACGGCTCCAGTTCGATCGCGCCCTCGTGCATGCCCTCAGACTTGTACAGGGTCACCGGGGCGGTCACCTCGGCCCACCGCTCGAAGTCCAGCGTGTTGAGGATGCGGGTGTCGACGAAGCTGGCCCGCTGATGCTCCAGCACCCCGGCCGCGAGGCCGTGCGAGGAGGCGTCGGTGTTCTGCAGGAACATGCTCATCATCCCGATGAGAGCTTCCTCACCCTGGTTCTCGAGCAGGTCATGCGGCACCGGCATGTCGATACCGTAGGTCTTCTTGGCGAAAGCGGAGTACCGGTCCCAACGGGCGTGCATCTCCTCGGTCGTGTCCGGTGCCGGGTTCGCCGGCCGGACCAGGTCGAGCAGTTCGAGATGCCCGACCTTCACGTCACCGGCCTTCTCCAGACGGTGTGCGACCTCGAACGCCAGGGCACCTCCGAAACTCCAGCCGCCGAGTACGACAGGCCGGCCCTCCGCCAGCGCGGTGATGTCGGCGACGTAGGCGTCGGCCCGCTCGTCGAGTGAACCTTCCAGACGCTCGACACCGTAGACGGGGACGTCCACGGGCAGCCTGCGGGTCAGGGGCTCGTAGACCACGCTGGACCCTCCGGCGGGGTGGAACACGAAGACGGCCGGGCTCTCCGAGCCCTCGGGACGGGCGCGCAGGACGCGGATGTTGCCCTCCACGGATGTCTCGAAGACATCGCGGACCAGGTTGGCCAACGGTTCCAGGCTCTGCGCCGCGCTGACCTGCTCGGCGGTGATGTCTGCGCCGGAGCGCTCGCTCAACCGCGCGGCGATCGCTGCGGCGGTCTCACCGTCGATCGCCGCCAGGGTGCTGGTCACTCCGGCTGGGGCTGCGCCCGTGAGCGACGCCCAGGTACCGAAGACCATGCGCTCGGAGGCGTCACGGGGGGCCACCCCGACGCCCTCACCGTTCCCGGTGCGCTCTGCGGAGCGGGCTGCGGGCGCCTCTGTCGCGTTCTCGTGGACCATCTGCTCGACGAGAGCGATGACTTCGTCGACGGACCCGTCCCGCAGTGCCTGCACGTTCAGTGGAGGCAGGGCGAAATCGTACTCGACCCGGTTCTTGATACGCATGCCCATCAGGGAGTCCAGGCCGAGGTCGATCAGAGGTAGTTCCCCGGGCAGATCGTCGATGTCGTACCCCATTGATTCGGAGACGATGCTGCGCAGACGATCGGCGACGCTCTCACCGGATTCCGGGCTCCAGCGCTCAGCATCGGTATCCACGGCCGGCAGGGAGTTCCTGCCCGACGACGGCCCGGGCGCCCCAGTCGGGCGCACTGGGTTACCCGCGGCCTGCCCGTCCTGTGCCTCCTGCACGGCGCGAGAGGCCGCGGCGGCGACACCGGTGGTGGGCGAGGCGGCGAAGGCTTCGCCCGCCAGACGGGACTCGCCGGCTCCGCCTGTACCGTCAGCGCCGTCCATCGCGTAAACGTGCACACTCAATCCGCCGAGTGTGCGGGTGACCAGGGTGGTCACCTCGCCGTCGGTCGGCAGGGTTCCGTAGGTCTCCACGGCGGCGGTCACGGCGTCCGGGACCACCGCACGCGCGGCGGCCTCGGCGACGGCATCGACGCTGGGCACTTCTGCTGCGGCGACCGCGAACGCGGTCCGTCCGTCCGGCAGCGCGACACGGCGGCCCGGGATGCCGCGGACCGACCCACCGCCGGGACGTGCCGCGGTCCAGTAACGCTGCAGGTTCCAGTGCACACCCGGAATGTCGACGACGGCACGGCCGCGCTGTGCGGGGTCACCGTCCACGGAGTTGAGACGCCGGAAGTCGACGTCTGCACCGCGCACGTAGAGTTCACCCACCGTAGCCAGAAGTGTGTCGATGCTCGGTTCCTTGCGCTTGAGCAGGAACATCAGGCTCGATTCGCCGGCGTTGTGGGCGAAGGCGGTGTTCATCATCGGCATAAGTGCTACGGGATTCGGCGAGAACTCCACGAATGTGCGGAATCCCTCGTCGAAGAGCAGGCCCGTGGCGTCCGACAGCCACACCGAGTAGCGGGTGCAGCGCAGGAAGTAGTCGGCGTCGTGCAGGACGGCACCCGGGTGGTACACCACGCCACGGTCGACGCTGCTGTACACCGGGGTGTGAATCGGGCGGGGCGTGATGCCGCTGATCTCGGCGTGAAGTTCACCGAGGATGGGGTCAAGCATGCTGGTGTGCCCGGCGCCCTTCACCTTGAGCATGCGGGCGAACTTGCCCTGACCGTCCAGGTGGTCGACGAGGTCGGCGACGGGCTGGGCCGGCCCACCGACGGTGGTCATGCCCGGCGCGGCGTAAACGGCGGGCTCCACAGCGGCGAACTGCGGGTGCTCTTTCTGGAACTCCACCAGATCCTCGACACCGAGTTCCACGACCGCCATGGCCCCCTGCTTGTCCTCCGGCAGCAGCGTCTCGCCTTCACCCATGAGCCGAGCGCGGTGGCATGCGACCGTGGCAGCGTCCTCCATGGACAATCCACCGGCGGCGTAGGCACCGGCGATCTCCCCCATGGACTGGCCGACGATTGCCGCAGGGCGCAGCCCGAGACCGGTCATCAGGTCTGTCAGGGCGATCTGGATGGCGGTGATACCGACCTGCGCGGTCTCGGTACCGAAGTTCTGGGCGTCGTCGAGGATCATCTCGACCACGGAGAAGCCGGACTCGCGCTGCACGACCTGGTCGATCTCGTCGAGTCGGGCGGCGAACTGGGGGGACAGGGCATAGAGCTCTTTGCCCATCTTGCGGTGCTGTGAGCCGAAGCCGGAGTAGACCCAGACCGCACCCTCACGTTCCGGGCTGTCGGCGACGGAGATGCCGGCGCCCTTCTTGCCCTCGGCCAGTCGGCCCAACCCGGCGACAGCCTCAGCGGTATCGTGTGCCAGCACCACCCCGCGGGAGCGACCGTGGTTGCGGTCCCCCTGAACCACGGCGGTACCGGCGAGCACGGCATTGCCTGACCTGCCCTCCAGCCAGGAGGCCAGGTCTGCCGCAGCCGTCCGACGACGGGAGGGCAGCAGCCCGGACACCGGAATCAGTCGCGGCAGCGGACGGCCTGCACCGGCCTCGTCGGTGCTCTCCTGGACCCCTGCCCAGTCGATCACGTCCGGGAGGGGCGCCGCAGCGTCCTCCGCCGGTGCCGCGCCCTCGGGTGCGACGAGGACGACATGGGCGTTGGTGCCGCCGAAGCCGAATCCGGAGACACCCGCGACCGGCGCACCGGAGTATTCGGGCCACTCACGCGGGTCCTCGACGACTTCGAGCCGTTCACGGTCGAAGTCGATGTAGGGGTTCGGGCCGGTGAAGTTGACGGTCGGGGGCAGCACACCGCGACGCATCGCCGACACCACCTTGATGACACCGGCGACACCGGCGGCAGCCTCAGTGTGTCCGAAGTTCGTCTTCGCCGAGCCGAGGAGCAGTGGCGACGCCACGTCACGGTCGGCGCCGAGCACCTGCCCCAGTGCCCCCGCCTCGATCGGATCACCGAGGATGGTGCCGGTGCCGTGCGCCTCGACGTAGTCCACCCGGGACGGGTCGATGTCGGCATCAGCGTAGGCGGCGTCCAGGACGGCGGCCTGTGCTTCCGGGTTCGGAGCGGTCAGCCCGTTGGACCGCCCGTCCTGGTTGACTGCCGAGCCCGCGATGACGGCGAGCACGTCGTCGCCGTCGCGGCGGGCGTCCGAGAGGCGCTTGAGGATGACAACTCCGGCGCCGTCGGAGCGGACGATGCCGTCGGCGTCATCCGAGAAAGCCCGGATTCCCCCGGTCGGGCTCAGGACACCGAGTTCCGAGAAGGCGATTGTGGCGAACGGGCTCGCCAGCAGGTTCACCCCGCCGGTGACCGCAACCGAGGCATCGCCGTCCCGCAGTGCCCGCACCGCCTGATGAATCGCCACCAGCGACGATGAGCAGGCCGTGTCCATCGCGACCGACGGGCCGCGGAAGTCGAAGGCGTAGGAGATGCGGTTGGCGACGATCGCGCTTGAGTTCCCGGTCAACGCGTACGGGTGCGCTTCAGTCGGATCCGCGCTGATGAGCATGCCATAGTCGTTGTTCGTGGTACCCATGAAAACGCCCACATCGCTGCCGCGCAGACTGTTCGCCGGGATGCCCGCGTCCTCCAACGCCTCCCAGGTCAGCGACAACAGGATGCGCTGCTGCGGATCCATGTTCGCGGCCTCGACCGGCGACAATCCGAAGAATTCAGCGTCGAAGGAGGCAATGTCGTCGATGTAGCCGCCGGTGAGGATGGCCTCAGCCATCCGCCGGGACATCTCCGGGTCGTCGCCGTACTCGCTCCAGCGCCCCTCCGGCAGTTCCCCGACGCCGCTACGGCCCTGCTCGAACATGCGCCACATGGCGTCGACATTGTCCGCACCCGGATAACGGCCCGCCATGCCGACCACGGCGATCTGGCGATCCTCCGGGTTCAATCCGCCACCTCGGGCACCGTCCTGCCGCTGTGTGCGGCGGCCACCGGCAACACCCCGGGCAGCGCGCGTTCCGCCGGCGAGGACGAAGCCGGCGAGTGCGGCGATGGTGTTGTACTCGTAGGCCACGGTGGCGTCGAGGGAGACGCCGGTGAGCCGTTCCAGTTCCCCGGAAAGCACCACCACATCGCGACTGGACAGTCCGAACTCCTCCATGGGCCTGTCGTCGGTGATGTCGGCAGCGTCCAGCCCGGTCGTGGACTGCACCCAGTCGCGCAACCAGCCACGCATACCGGCGGCCGTGGTGGGCGCCGGTTCAGCGGCACGGGTGTTCTCGTTCCCGGGAGTTTCAGACGTTCCAGACGTTTCAGACATTTCGGAGAAGATCATCCTTATTTCATGACGGGCAGAAGAGGAGAGGTGACCAGAACGGGCGCGACGGCCACCGTCAACGTGATATCGACGGTGGCCGCCGCCACGCTACAAAAAGGACGTCGCCCACTCTAGTCCACTACCGGGCGAACCGACCGTCGAGATAGGCCTTGGCGCAGACGCGACGGGCGATCTTGTTGGCCGATGACCGGGGAATCGTACCCTCGTCGACGATGCGGATGTCGGCTGGCTGGACGCCGTGGGTGGTGGTGACGGCCGACCGGATGGCCGAGACGGCCTCAGCGTCGCCGTCGGCGGATGCCTCCGGGTCACGCTCGGCGACGATCACCAACTGCTCAGAACCCGAGTCACCGCCGGCGGCATTCTCGATGAGATCGCCGTTGACCGCGAACGCGGCGAGCACGCCCGGCAGGACGTGGCCCCCGGTGGCGTCCGCGGCGGTGGCCTCGATGTCCTGGGGGTAGTGGTTGCGGCCCGCGACGACCACGAGGTCCTTGATCCGGCCGGTGATGTAGAGCTGACCGTCGACCACGACGGCCAGGTCGCCGGTGCGCAGCCAGTTGTCCTCCGGGGCTCCCTCAGCGGCGGACCCCTGGGACAGCCGCTTGTCGGCGGGCAGGGAGTTGCGGAAGGCTTCGGTGGTGTCGTCCTCGCGGTCGAGGTAACCGGCGGCGATGTTGCCGCCGTTGAGCCACACCTCGCCGACGGTTCCCTCGGCGAGTTCCTCACCGGTGGAGGGGTCGACGATCGGCATGAACAGTGAGGGGCCGGGCTCACCGACACTCATGATCGGCACGGCGTTCTCGGCATCCGCAGACACCTCCACGGCCTGCCCCTCGGCGAGCTTCTCGCGGTCGAAGACCCGCAGCTTCGGACGCTCCTCGGTCTGCGGGGTGGTAACGAAAACGGTTGCCTCGGCCAGGCCGTAGGACGGGCGCATCGTGGAACGACGGAAGCCGTACGGCTCGAAGACGTCACAGAACCGGTCCACGGACTGCAGGCTGACGGCTTCTGCACCGTTGATGATGCCCTCGACGTGGCTGAGGTCGACGTCGGCGAGATCGGACCGCTTCGCCGGGTCGGCGTACCGGGAGGCGAGCTCCAGGGCGAAGTTCGGCACGGCGGTGTACACGTTGAGATCGTCGCCGTGGTCACCGAGCTGGCCGATCCAGCGTCCCGGGTCCTGGATGAAGTCACGTGGGGCCATGAGGTCCTGCGGAATCCCCAGGATCAACACGAAAGCAGACAGGATAATGCCCATGTCATGGTGCAGAGGAAGCCAGTTCACCAGTCGCATCGGCATCTGGAGCTGCCCTGCCTGGAAGACCTGCAGCACGTTGGTCACGATGCTGCGGTGCGTCAGCACCACACCGGCGGGTGTACGGGTCGAACCGGAGGTGTACTGCAGGAACGCCGGGTCGCTCGATTTCGGCGCCAGCTCCGGGTTCTCCATCATCGCCATCATCGGGTTCTGCCATTCCTCGGCAAGCGAGTCCGGCAGTGCGTCGATCGTGAGCACGCGGGGGCGTTCGGCGGAGGGGAGGGAGGCGAAGTGGCTACGGACATGCCCTGCGGACGTCTTGTTCGTCAGCACCACCGTAGGGGTGGAGGACCCCAGGACGGCGGACAGGTGGTCGGCATGGCCCGGTTCCGTGGGGTCGTACAGCGGCACCGGGACGGTGCCGGCGTACAGGGCGCCCATGAATCCGAAGAGGTACTCGGGGCTGTTGTTGGCGAGGATGGCGACCCGGTCACCGCGCTCGGTGACCTGCTGGAGCCGAACACACACCGCCTTGATGCGGGTGTTGACCTCGGCGCGGGTCCAGGTGACCGTCTCGCCTTCGGCGCTGCCGCTGAAATCGTGGAAGGTGATCAGCGGGGTGTCCACCGCCCCCTCCATCTGTGCCATCGAGTACAGCATCTCGCACATGGCGGAGAGCGAGAGCTGATCCGGGATCGCGATCTCGCCCTTGTCGTCGTAGAACTGTGCCATCGCGGCGCTGATGTCCATCAGGTATCCCTCATTACTGTGTGCGTAGCGTTCATCGTATTGCTTTCTGCAAAGAACTCTAACGAACTCTATCGTCTCGGCCACCGGTGTGCGGGGATTACCGGCCTTCGGCGATGATGTCGCGGACCCAGTTGTTGATCCACTCCGGGACGGTGCCACCGTCGACGACGGTGCCGTTGCTGGAATACTCGGCATGCACCTTGTTGGCGTCGATGAGGTCATTGGCCCGCTGCACGGCGTTGCCGATGTCCCGGGGCGCGCTGCACACCAGGTCCGCAGGAGCACAGAACTGCAGGGTGTTGTCCTGCAACGCACCGAAGTCCTGGGGACGGGGACCGCGCATCGACGCGCCCGGGACGATGGGGCTGACCAGTGCACCGACCGAGCTCAAGGCGATCTCGGCGCCGATTCCGGTGACGTCGGGGCTGCCGATGAGCTCGCCCTTACCGTCCTCGCGCCGTCCGTCGGCGATCAGGGCGACGCCGGCGACTGCGTCAGCGGGGACGGTGGACTGCCCGTTGCCGATAGCGGTGGCGAGGTCTCCGGTGAGCACGGCGCCCTGGCTGAAGCCCACCATGATCATGCGGGTCGCAGGGCAACTCTCATGGACCGCGGTCATCTCGCCCTCGAGCTTCGTGTAACCCTGATTACGGGAGTCGTCGTAGGACATCTCGCGCAATGCCTGGATGTTGCGGAACTGCGCAGCGTAGGGAAGCGTCCAGCTCTTGAGCTGCCCGCCGTCGACACCGTCGCCGAACTCCTCCTGCAGCGGCTGGGTGACATTGAGCAGCAGCGAGTGCGGGCGCGACGACGGGTGGATCGGATCATCGTCCACCGTCGACTCCCACGTGCCGGGTGCGGCGAAAAGCTGGTAGTCAGGGCAGGTCGCCGGCTGCGCAGGATCCGTGGTCCGGGTCGGTCCGGGACCTGCGGAGTCATCAGGGCCCCTGTTGATCCAGGTACCGACACCGATGACCAGGACGACGGCGAGAATGAGGGCCGCCGCGATGGTGAGGAACTTTCTCATGGGCAGTCAGAGTACCTGGTTTTCCTGGCAGTGATCTGGCAGCCTCCGGTCAGGACCGACGGACGGTCCCGTCCGCAGCCTGTACGAGTGTTCCGGCCTCGTAGCCCTGGGCACGGTAGGCGTCGAAGATCGGCCTATGGTGGATGACGAACGTCCCCTTATCGGAGGTGTAGACCACACCGCGTTCGAAGTCGCGGTACCGACCGCGTGTTCCTTCGGGTGACGTTGCGGTGTCACCTGGCGTGCGGTGCATGTCCGGCAGCCCGAGAGCGCCTCGGGGACCATCGAGTTCATCGTATTTGTCGGCGATCCGGCGGTTCGGGACGGTATATACACTCCCGTCGGCCGTGGTGAAGATAGTTCCGTCGGTGAAGAAAGAGGCGCAGGTTACGTCAGAAGTCTTACCACCGGGAACTGGTAAGACTTTTCACGAACTGCGGGTTTCCACCCTGATACAGCAGCAACCCGCCCCGGAGGTGGTAACACTTCAGGGGCGGGCGGAGCGGCAGCCGGCTCAGCCGCAGTAGTTGCTCTCCGCTGCCTCGACGATGATGCGCTCGGCGTCCTCCGCAGAGACCTTCGTGAGCTCCTGGACCTCAAGCTGGCCGGCGATCATCGGGACGGCGAACCCGTCACGACCTTCCTCATTCGCCAGGCACTGCTCACGTGCAGCAGCGATGACCTGGTCCTGGATCGCGGAATCCTCGAGGTCGATGTCCTTGTCCTTGAGCTCGGCAAGGAAGGCGTCGTCTTCACTGGTACGGGGCGCGGCCTCTCCCCCGGGCTCCTCGACCTCGTTGACCTCACCGTCGCGCGGAGAGTCACCGTCCGACCCTGCGTCCGGCGCGGGGGTCGATGTCGGCGAGGATGTCTCCGAGGACGCTGACCCTGTCGGTGCCGAGCTCACGCTGGGGACACTGCTGCCCTGTGTCTCGTCGTCACTGTCCACCGTGGAGTCGCCGCCGCAGGCTGCGATGGTTCCTGCCAGCAGCAGAGCAGCGGATGCCGAGCCGATCTTCGTCACCATGGAGGTACGGATACTCATCGCGGGTCCTTCTGGATGTTGCCGTTGATCTCACGGATCTCACCGTGCTCGAACTTCACGACCTCACCACCGGCCGGGATGCCCTGCTGGTCCTCGATCGGCCAGCCGAAACGACCCTGTTCCCACTTGTCTTCGCCCCAGGCGTCGAAGATCTTGCCGTACTTGATGATGTGGGCGCCGGAAGAGGCCGACCAGTAGATGTTCCCGTGCTCGAACTGGGTGAATGCACCACCCTTGACTTTGATTTCTTCAGAACGGGGGAAGCCCAGTGAGGAGTCCGCGGGGCCGCCGGCCTCGATGTACTTCTCGCCGATCTTGCCCTCGATCATGCGTACCTTGCCGTCCTTGTCTCGCACGGCGACACCGTTCTGGAACTGCTGGACGGCACCACCACCGGCGACCTGCTGTGCCGGAGCCGTCGGGTAGCCGAAGGCACCGGTTTCCCAGCCGTGCTTGCCCCAGGCATCGATGATGTCGGACTTCACCTCGACGGCACCCGTCTGCGGGGTCCAGTAGATCGCACCGTTCTCGAACTGCTGGAAGAAGCCTCCCTTGATCTGGTGTTCTTCCCCGGTTGGGTATCCCAGCCAGCTGGACGGCCCGTTCATCGCAGAGTAGCGGGCCCCGATACGGCCCCAGGTCGCCCATGCCTTGTCGGCGTCCTTCTTCCAGTACACACGACCGTTACGGAAGTCCTGGACCTTGCCGCCGTTGGCTGCGTCGTACTCGTTGGTGGTGCAGGTACCGAGATTCTGGCTGCGCTGACGCTTCTCGGCTTCCGCGATTTTGCCCACGGCAGCACACTTCACGCCGCGGTCCTCCTCGGACAGTCCGAAAGTCTGGGCGATGTAGGGCCACGCCTGCGTCATCTCGTACTGCCAGTACGGCCAGTCGTGCGTGCCGGAGTCCCGGTACTTGGCGATGACGTTGACGTCGTCGGCCTGCGCCGCGCGAACGAACGTCTGGGTCGTCATCCGTGACATCGCCTCCAGGCCGAAGGCCGCGGGGTTGGCCGGGTAGCCCGGGATCGGCCCCTCCTCGTCGTAGGGACCTGCGTTACCGTTGCCGGCGGACACATAGACCGTCATGTCCTTGAGATTGCCGGTGTGCTGCTTGGGGTCATTCTCGTTCCAGCGCTCGGACCCGTACGGCCCCCACATGCGCTGCGCGTCATAGCCGGCACCATCGTTGGTGGCGTAGTTGATGGCCTGCGGAACGCCTGTCGAGGTGGTGTCCAGGTAGCCGGAGAAGGAGCCGACGAACTGGAACAGTTCCGGGTGCCGCTGCGCGAGGTTCATCGCGGCGGTACCACCCATGGAGATACCGGTGACCGCGCGCTGCTCGGAGGTCCGCCATCCCTCCCGCAGCACAGCCGGAAGCTCCTGGGTCAGGAAGGTCTCCCACTTGTAGGTCTTGCCGTCTTCCGGCTGCTGGTCCCAGTCCGTGTAGAAGGAGGAGTTACC
The DNA here is from genome assembly GCF_000626675.1 of Corynebacterium glyciniphilum AJ 3170. NCBI lineage: Bacteria > Bacillati > Actinomycetota > Actinomycetes > Mycobacteriales > Corynebacteriaceae > Corynebacterium > Corynebacterium glyciniphilum. The sequence goes on from NZ_CP006842.1 coordinate 3,273,712, forward strand.
GCCGACCGGCATGATGACGTTGACGTTCTTGTCAGCGTAGAACTGCTGGATGTTCGTGGCCAGCGTCCAGCCCGACTCGTCGTCGCGGGCCCGCAGACCGTCCAGGGCCCAGACCGACGGGAAGTCCCGGTCCGGCTGGCTGTACCAGTCACGTGCCAGGAGGATCTGCACCAGCACCGGGCTCTCCGGCATCGAGGGGGTGTTGATGTAGACGTTCGCCCATCGGTCGGACATCCACTCGATGCGGTCGACGTCGACACCCTCGGGCAGTCCCGGAAGGTCCTGTCCTTCCTCGACAGACTGCGGCTGGCGCTCCGGGATCTCGTCAGGCTCGAGATAGCTGGTGCCCGATCCCGGGCCCTGAGCCGCGGCCGGGGCTGCGAGGGGAAGGGCGAGCGCCACCGACAGCGGCAGCGCCAGGACGGCGGCACCGACGCGCCGTGTTGCCCGTCGGGACGGACGGCTGGCGGGGGACTTCCCGGTGCGGGTGTTCGCAGCGATTCTCATGGTGGTGGCGTTCTTCCTTCGTAGGTACGTCTCGACGGCATCGGCAGTGTCAGCGACGGTGGCGCGACATGCCCCACCGTCCCCACCGGGCCCCGGCAACGGGTTCCCCTCCCACTGCCGAGATCCGGTCGGAACCGGTGTCCGTCACGGTCGGCCGTGACGGCAACACCGGCAATTATGGCAATCACGTTGCCGGTTTCCCGGGACAACACGCCAAAACCTTGAAGTTTTACTTGAGACTTAGTTTCTGCTGGGAGTGTAGCACCCTGCCCTACGCCAGAACGAGTATCCAGATCGCCACGTGGTGCAGCCCACCGGCCACGATCGTCGCGGCGTGGAAGACCTCGTGGAAGCCGAACCACCGCACCGAGGGATTCGGACGTTGTCGCCCGTAGACCACGGCACCGAGCGAGTAGATGATCCCGCCGACCACGATCAGTACCCCGGCGACGACCGGAATTGCCGCGACGAAGCCCCCGATCTTGAGCACTGCCAACCACCCCAGCGCGAGGTAGACAATGACGTCCAGCCACCGCGGGTGGCCGATCCAGAAGATGTTCATCGCCACCGCAGCAATCGCCAGGACCCAACAGACCGGCAGAATCCACAGCCCGTCCGACCAGGAGTCAAAGGCGAATACCGCGATCGGACCGTAGGTGCCCGCAATGAAGATCGCAATCATCGAGTGGTCCGCCCGACGCCACGCCTGCACCGTCGCGTCGCTGCGCCACGGTGCGCGGTGGTAGAGCGCCGATACCGCGAACAGTCCGATCAGGCAGAGAGTGTACAGCGCGGTCACCCACGACAGGGTCGTGTTGCCGTGCAGCATGAAAGCCGTGACAGTCAGGGCCGTGCCCGTGCCGCCGAAGTACCACGCGGCATTCTCGTGGAGCCGTCCACGTAGATAGGGGCGCGCTCCCCGGTCCACCGGACGGAGTCCTCGATGCGGTCGCGAACCACTCGCTTCTGTTTCCATACCTGTGCAGTGTATGCGCACGGCCCGGGAGATGTCAGTCATCTCCCGGGCCGTCGTAGTCTCCCTCAGCTAGGTGGCTGTCAGCAGACAGGCCTACCCGCGCGGTAGCAGACATTCAGTGCGTCGAGGATCTTCGGACGTGCCTTCTGCAGTTCCGGGGTCCACAGCGTCCAGTTGTGCACACCGACCGCCGGGTAGCTGGCGGTCACGTTCGCACCGGAGGCGCGGGCGGCCAGCTCGAAGGTCGCGGTGGAACCACGCGACGCCCACTCCAGGCCGATGCCGGCGATGCCGCCGACGGGGTTGGCCATGAAGTCGTCCCGGGGACCGGGGATACCGGCGGCTGCGGACAGGTACACCGGCATTCCCGCCAACTTCGGGGCGTTCAGCAGCGGATCATTGGCGAACCGGGTCGGGTGGACCGGGTGACCCCACATGTCCCAGATGTTCGCACCCGGGGAGCCCTCGTTCATGGCGAACTGCAGGGCCATGTACATGCCCGGGGCCGTGGTGTTCAGGTACCCGGACAGCGACGTGACCTGCTTGAACTGGTTGCGGTGGCGGGACGCCAGGTTGATCGCGGCCGTGCCGCCCATCGACAGACCGACCAGAGCGTTCCTGTTCTGGCTGATGCCGAAGTTCTGCGCCAGCTGTGCCGGCAGCTCACTGGTCAGGAAGGTCTCCCACCGCGGCTTCTTCGGGGTGGTGGAGCCGTTGAACGGTCCGATCCAGTCCGCGTAGAACTGGGAGGCTCCGCCGACGGGCATGACAACGTTGACGTCGTCGTTGACGAACTGGTCGACACCATGTCCCAGGTAGGTCCAGGCGTTCCAGTCGTCCCGGGCACGCAGCCCGTCGAGCAGGTACACCGCTGCATCGCTGTTGGAGCGCTTGATCTGGACCTGGATGTCCTGACCCATGGCGCCCGAGTAGAACCAGCAGTTCTGGACGTAGAAGTTGTAGTTAGCCCAGCTACAACGGGGGCCGAGAATCCCACGGTCGTCGGCAGAGGCGCTCGGAGCCACGACACTGGCCAACCCGAAGGCCGTGCCGATCGCGACGATCAGGGCCATGATCTTGCGGCCCAGCGAGCCGGTCGCGGACCGGTGCTTTCCGGTGGCAGTCGTCATGTTTTCCTTTACTTGCGTTTTTCAGACGGCGTCGTCGCTGCCGTCGGTGTCTACAGTGTTCGGAACGTTACCAAACAGTGATCTTTTCCGCCAAGAATATCGTCAAGCCGGCACCAAGCGTTACGCCAGTGTTCATCCAGCTAGGTGACAGCCGGAATTACGTAGACAGCGACCGCGATAGTCGCCACCCAGATCAGGGCCAGTGCCTGCAGCGTCCGGTCGCTCAGTGCGATCTCGTCCGGCGCACCGCCTTCGCCACGGTCGACGTCGGCAGCGTAGCGCAGGATCGCGACGGTGAACGGGACCATCGAGACCTGGTACCAGACCGATGCGTGACCAGGATGCTGCTGGCTCATGTCAAAGCCCCACAGCGCGTATGCCAGTACGACGGCCGTGGCGGACAGCGTCCACACGAACCGCAGGTACGTCGGCGTGTAGCTCTCCAGGGACTTACGGATCTTCGCACCTGAGCGCAGCGACAGCTTCAGTTCCGCATACCGCTTACCTGCAGCCATGAACAGCGAACCGAAGGCCGCGACCAGCAGGAACCACTGCGAGAGGTCGATACTCGCCGCCACACCACCGGCCATGGCACGCAGCATGAACCCGGAGGACACCAGCGCGATGTCGATCACCGGCTGGTGCTTCCAGCCGAAGCAGTAGCCCAGCTGCAGAATGATGTACACCCCGATGACGATCGCCAAGGAGCCGCCGTTGGAGGCCAGGAAACTCAGACCCACCGCGGCGACAATGAGGATGACCGCCATGGCGTAGGCCAGGCCCACCGGAAGCACACCCGCCGCAATCGGACGGAACCGCTTCGTGGGGTGCTGACGGTCGGACTCGACATCCTTGGCGTCATTGACCAGGTAGATCGACGAGGCCCCGAGGCAGAACACGACGAAGGCGATGATGATGTCGGTGATCACCCGCCCCTGGAAGAGCAGGTCACCACCGGCGGCCGCCGGAGCGGCGACGACGAGGACGTTCTTCACCCACTGTTTGGGGCGGAGCGCCTTGATCATCGCCTCGGGAAGATTCCGGGGCGCGCGGTGGCCCGAACCCACAGCAGCGTCCTCAGACTCCTGCCGGGCATAGGTCTGGTCCTCCCACGCCGCCGGTTCTTCGAGCCCGGAGGTGTGCGGCTCCGACCCGATGAACGCCTGGCGTTCACCCGGACGCTCGTTGGTGTCGTGGGTCTCCGAGGGGTCGAATTCCGGATCCGTCCCGGGACGAGTCATCGCTTGATCTCCTTCACAGTTCGGTGGACGGTCTTCTCCGTCGCCACACCGAGGGCAACTCCGGCGAGGACGTCAGTGGGGTAATGCACGCCGAGGACGAGGCGGGATGCCATCATCACCGGCACGCCGGCGAGCGGCAGGCGGGAGCCGGTGATCCGGCTCAGCGCCGTCAGCGCGGCAGCGGTCGACGTCGCATGCGACGAGGGGAAACTCAACCGCGACGGAGTGCCGACCCCGACACGGATCCGCGGATCCGACGGGCGTTGGCGACGCACGATCCTCTTCAGGACGACGGAGGCGGCGTGGGCAGTGAATGCGGAGACCCCGAGTTCCACCCAGGGTGCAGCCGACCGTCCGCGGGCGGCGGAGACCGCAGCGCCGGCACCTGCCAGCGCGAACCAGCCCAGCGCGTGCTCACCGAAGTGACTCAATCCACGGGCCGCACCAAGCACGGCCCGGTCGGAGGAGTCCGTGAGGAGGGCGTCCTGCACGGCGACGAGGACATCCGCCTCCGTCCCGCTCATCAGCTCTCCTCCGGCTCGAAGATCTGTGCCCAGGCATCGACACTGGTCAGTTCGGGGTGCGCGACACGGTAGCGCTGCCGCATCTCGTCGAAGCGGGTCGCCACCTCCTTCTGCAGGCGGGCGGACTCCCGGGCCAGTTCCCGGGCCTTGTCCCGGTCACGTTTGCGGTAGACCACTCCGGTGCCGTCAGCCGTGGTGACGGTGACACCGTCGAGTCGGCCCAGCGAGAACCAGCGGGCCTCGATCGGAGGCAGGTTGACCTGCGGCACCTCGTGGTGATGGGGATCAGCCTGGCGAAGGTTGTTCGCTACGACCTTGGCCAGGCGGGTCACCTTGGCCACCGGGGACAACGGGATATCGGTCAGCTTCGCCGGGCCACCGTCCGCATGCGGCAGAACGGAGGACGACGGGATGACCACGGCGTCCGGGTACTGCTTGCGCAAGGCGTTGATGCGCGGCAGAGCGGTCTCCAGGATCTCGAAGAGCTGGTCGGGTCCGGCGAGGAAGTCCTTCATCGCTTCGTTCTGGATCGCCACGGTGGAGTATTCCAGACACATCAGGTGCTTGGCGGTGGCCTTCGTCATCGAGGCGATGATGCCCGTGGGGCTGCCCTCGTGCTGCAGGGCAGCGACGATGAGTCGGTTGCGCAGGTGGAAGTACGCCTGCCAGTCGATCGCGTCGTCCTTGTCGGACCAGGCCATGTGCCAGATGGCGACGCCGGGCCAGGACGCGGTGGGGAAACCGTGGTCGCGGGCGCGCAGGCCGAACTCGCCGTCGTCCCACTTGATGAACAGTGGCAACGGCTGACCGATGGTATCCGCGACGACGCGCGGGATCATGCACATCCACCAGCCGTTGTAGTCGGCGTCGATGCGGCGGTGCAGGTCCTTCGAGTCGCGGTACTCCCCCGACGGTGTCTGGCCGTACTCTCCGCGGTCGCGCAGCGGGTGGTTGTAGAAGTCGTGGTCGTAGTGGGTGTGCGGCGCGGCCGTCCACATGAAACTACCGCGGTCGATGATCTCACCCATGGTGTGCAGGTGGCTTCGCTCCTGCAGATTCAGCATCTGCCCACCGACGAGCATCGGGGAGGATGCGTACCTCGACGCCGCCAGTGCCCGCAGCACACTGTCCGGCTCAATGGCGATGTCATCGTCCATGTAGAGGATGAACGGGCTGTCGGTACCCCGCTCGGGGTGTCGGGCCTCGTACATGATGCGCGAGTAGCCGCCCGAGCCACCGAGATTGCCCTGGACCGGCATGCGCAGCCGGTCCCCGTAGTGCTGTTCGACAGCCGGAAAGCCCGGCTCGTCCTTCGGGTGCTTCGTCCCCTGGTCCGGCATGATCAGCGCGTCCACGACGGAGTCGACCACCGGGTCGGAGGACAATGCCTCCAGCGCGGCGACAGCATCGGCCGGACGGTTGAAGGTGGGGATGCCGATGGTCACCCGCGGCTCGGGCGCCGGCAGGAGATCCCCCTCCTTGAGGGTCTTCTTCTCCCCGGTAGAGGGGTCGGTCACCACGGTGTCCGAGACGACGCGCTGTTCGGCGGCGTCCGCGGTGGCGAACCAGCCGGCGCTGTGGATCGTGGTCTCCGACTCACAGGTGATGTCGAACCAGATCCAGCCGCCGTCCTCGAAAGGCGCGAGGGACATCGTGAACTCGGCGACTCCGTGGCCGGTCTCGTCAACCTCGACGAGGCCACCGGTCACGGCGATGCGCGAGCCGTCGATCTTGGAGCGGTAGATGTCGATGCGGGCGTCGCCGGTGAGGTCGACGCGCAACTGCACCTCGTCGAGTTGGCTCCAGCGGCGCCAGTAGGACGCCGGGAAGCCGTTGAAGTACGTCTCGAAACTGACCTCGGCCCCGGCCGGGATACGTGCGGCAGTGCGGCTCAGGGCCGTGACTCGGCCCTGGGACCCCTCGTCCTCGACGATGTAGAGGGAGCGGACGTCCCTCGGCTCGCCACGCTTCGGCAGGATGATCCGGGCGAGACGCCGGGGATCGTACTGGTGGTCCTGCTGTTCAGGAGACGTGCCAGGATCCCTGGACTCGCTGATCTCGGTGGTTGCGCTCATTTATTTTCTACGCCGGCCTCACACTAGACAGTTGTACGCCGACGATTATTCCCCATCGGAGGGGTGCAAACGTAGTCGGGCACGCTGAATCTTGCTGTGAATCGCCTGCGAGGTGCGGCGAGTCCGCCAGTCCAGCACGGCGGGACACAGTCAATAGACACTAGACCGATGCCCGAGAACGACCGCGATGATGACCACGTCTCGATCGCGGATCTCAGCTATAACGCGGTAGTCCCCGATCCGACAGCGCCAGTAGCCAGCCCATCCCCCGTCAGTCCTTTGCCACGCGCCCGCGGATCGTCCAGGAAACACAGCTCGTCACGATATGTCTTGACTCTCCGAAGTACCTGACGGTCCAGTTTCCGCGCTGCCTTCTCGAACTGCGGGGAGGTCTCCAACCTCCACTGACTCACAGCCCTAGCTCATCCCAGAGCTTCTCGGCCGGCCTGCTCGGCTTCCCCATTCGTTCCCAATCACGCACCGCTGCGGCCAGCCCCGTACGCGTCCTCCAGTTCAGCCAGGTGCGCCTGGACAGCTTCACGAACGTAGAAGCTCTTCGACCTGCCGGTGCGAGTAGCCAACGCTTCCAACCTCGACTCTTCGTCGGCCGTGAACCTGATAGACATCGGCACACCGATCGCCTCCTTCGATACATGTATCGCACACGTTTACTCCACACGCCCCGCGTATTGGAAGGAAGACTGGCGGACAGCCCCCTCGGGCCCGCAACACCCGTCCACTCTACTGAATCTGCGTTCAAAAATGACGAAAGTCGTTTACCATCGGAAAGCATGACCGCCGACATCCTTTCCCGGAACGACCTCTCCTTCCTCCTCTACGACTGGCTGCACGTCGAATCGTTGACCGAGCACGACAGGTTCTCCGACCACTCCAGGGACACCTTCGACGCCATGCTGGATGCCTCGCGCGACCTCGCGGAGACCTGGTTCCGACCCCACATGCGGGCCTCGGACCAGGATGAACCAACCTTCGACGCCGCCGGAATCCACACCCACGAGGCGATCGCACCAGCATTGCGGGCCTTCGCGGACTCCGGCCTCACCGCAGCATCGTTCGGTGAGGAACACGGGGGTGTCGGCCTTCCGCTCACCGTGTCCCGCGCATGTTTCGCCTGGGCACAGGCCGCCAACATCGCGACCGCAGCCTATCCCATGCTGACCATGGCGAACGCGGCGCTGCTGCTCGCTCACGGAACGCCGGAGCAGATCGCGACCTACGCCGAACCTCAGCTCGCCGGGACGTTCAGTGGAACGATGTGCCTGTCCGAACCTCACGCAGGGTCCTCGTTAGCCGATGTGAAGACCCGTGCCCGGCGCGACGACAGCGACGAGACCGCCGACACCACCGGGGGCGCATGGCGGATCACCGGGACGAAAATGTGGATCTCCGGCGGCGATCACGAGATGACAGACAACATCATCCACCTCGTCCTCGCCCGCACCGGTCCGGCCGGGGACGGCGTGAAGGGGCTCAGTCTCTTCATCGTCCCGAAGTTCCTGCCGTCCGGTGAACGCAACGATGTCGTCCTCGCCGGCCTGAACCACAAGATGGGCTACCGGGGCACCACGAACACCCTGCTGAACTTCGGCGAGGGTGCTCACACCCCGGGCGGTGCCGCAGGTGCGGTGGGCTATCTCGTCGGTGCGGAGAACCGTGGCCTGCAGTACATGTTCCACATGATGAACGAGGCCAGGATCGGCGTCGGGACAGGTGCCGCCGCTCTCGCGATGACCGGCTACCTCGAATCGTTGGACTACGCACGCAGCCGTCCCCAGGGGCGCCCCGTCGGGGCGAAGGACCCCGCCCAACCCCAGGTACCGATCATCGAGCACGCCGATGTCCGGCGCATGTTGTTGGCGCAGAAAGCCTACGCCGAGGGATCCATGGCACTGTGTCTCTACGCCGCTCAGCTGGTGGACCTGGCCACCGTCGCCTCCGGCGATGAACGTGACCGCCTTGAACTACTGCTCGATGTGCTGACCCCGGTGGTCAAGAGTTTCCCGTCGCAGTACGGCCCCGCCGCCAATGACCTGGCGATCCAGGTCCTCGGCGGTGCCGGCTACACCCGCGACTACAACGTGGAGCAGTTCTACCGGGACAACCGCCTCAACCCCATCCATGAGGGGACCCACGGCATCCAGGGCCAGGATCTGCTGGGACGCAAGGTCGTGATGAAGAACGGAGCGGGATTGCGGCTACTCGTCGAGACCATCACCGAAACGGTCACGACCACCGCCGCCCTGTTCCCGGAGCATTCCACGGACCTCGCAGCTCGTCTCCGGCGCCTCGTCGACGTTACCGAGACACTGTGGGAGGACGGCGATGCTGCCGCTGCCCTGGCACACGCCACGGACTACCTCGAGGCCACCGGGCACATCGTCGTCGCCTGGATCTGGCTGGACATGGCGCACGCCGCGGAAGCAGCGGGCTCACCGTTGGCGGCCGGGAAACTGGCTGCGGCGGAGTACTTCTTCACCCGGGAGCTCCCCAAGGTCGACCCGGTCCTCGACCGACTGGCCCACCCTGACTCACTGCTCAACGACCTGGACGAGAGCATCTTCTGACAGTTCCCCGCCTCTCCCGCCTGTCCCGCCGAAGCGAGGTCAGGATCTCGCCCGCTCGCGGTGGATCGCAGCGACGCCTTCGGCGTAGGTCGTGACACGGAAATCCGGGAATGCGTCGGTGAACTTGTCGGTGACGAAGATATTGTCCACCGCGTACCGCGGGAGGAGTTCCCAGAGTTCGCGGACATTCTTGCTGAACAGGCGACCGACAGCGAAGACGATCTTCGACACCACGGCGTAGCTGACCTCGCGTTCCCACCGCTGTGCTGCGAGCCGGACGAGGTCCTTGTACGTGATGCGTTCCTTGTCGACCGGGAGGTGCCACGTCTGTCCGTATGCCGAGGCCGTATTACCGATCAGTGCCATGGCCCGGCTGGCGTCCGGCGTCCAGATCAGGCTGCGTCGGGTGTCGGCGCTCAGCGGCACCCGCGCCTTCTTCCCCTCCGCGACGGCGTCGAACACCAGGGAGTTGGTGAAGCTCTGGGTCTTCCCGGGACCGTAGAACTCCGGAGCACGGCAGATGACCGCCTCGACCCGGCCCCGCTCCATGGCCTCCAGAAGCATGGTGGTCATGGCCGCCCGGGTGCGGCCCTTACTGCCGTTCGGCGAGAACGGCGTGCCCTCGGTCTGCGGCGCGCTGGTCATCGGATACATGTAGGTGTTGTCGAAGAAGACCAGCTTGGCACCGTGCTTCTCACAGGCGTCGATGGTGTTCTTCATCATCGTGGGAAGTTGTTCGGCCCAGAGCGCACTGTCCGGGGGCAGACCGACGGTGAGATAGACGATGTCGCTGCCCGCCACAGCCGTATCGGTCTCCACGGCGTTCATGAGGTCCGCGGACAGCAGTTCATCGGTGTCATGCAGCTTCCTGGGATGACGGCTGACGAGCCTGATGTCAGTGGTGTAGCTGTCGTGCAGCTCGCGGGCAAGCTCGGTCCCGATCTGCCCGTTCGCCCCCAGAATGGTCTGCATGGTTCTCGCCTTTCGTCGACTGACTTTATCACTATGATGACACTGTAAACATCAATGTGATCGCTGTCAACACTAGCGGCGCCGACCGGTGCTCCCTATCTGGCGGAACGCACCACCGCACCGCCGTCCACCGCCTCGGAGAGATCCTCCAGGAACCCCTCGTCCAGCGCCCACCGGATACTGAGCGGACTGGGGCCGTTCGTCGCCGACGCCAGTGTCTCGTCCTCGAGAATGTAGTAGTTACCCTCCTCGACCGGCTCCCACCGGGAGATCGCCGGGGTTTCCAGCGTGTCGCTCGTCTGTTCCCGGCTACTCGACCAGCCGACGAAGAGGTCGGTCTCCACCCTGCCGATGTTCTCCAGGCTGACGGTACCGAAGAAGGAGTCCTCGTCCTCGAGGTCCATCGAGCCCGCGAGCCCCGGCGCGTCGACCAGGCCGAACTCCCGCAGGAATGCGACGCGGGGATCCCCGGCAACATACAGCCCGAGTTCCTGGGAACCCCCTTCGAAAGTCAGCCCGTAAACAAAGGACGCACCGTCGAGGTTCGGATGTTTCGCTGCCTCCCTCTCCATCGCGGTCTCGGTCTCCTCGATGAGCTCCCGGCCCCGCTCCTGCTCACCGAGCGCAGTGGCCACGGTCTCCGTGAGCTCCTGCCAGCTGCCCGACTGCCACGGACTCTCACGGTAGGCGACGGTCGGGGCAATGTCGCTGAGCCGTCCGTAGTCCACGTCCGTCACACCCGAATGCGGCGCGAGAATAAGGTCGGGTTCTGTGGCTGCGATTTTCTCGATGTTGATACTTCCGTCGTCACTGTCGGTGAGCTCCGGCATATCACCACCGATGACATTCTCCACCTGGTCACGGAACCAGGGACTGAATCCCTCGTCGTCTCCACCCCAGGTCTCGTCCACACCGACCGGGGCCGTTCCAAGAGCCGCGACGATGTCGTGGGTGATCCACCCGATCGTGACGATCCGTTCCGGCTTCTCCCGGATCTCGGTCTCCCCGTAGACATGCTCCATGGTCACCGGGAAGCTACCTGACCCCTGTCCCGCGCCGCCCGCAGCCTCGTCATCATCACCACCGGTGGAACACGCGGTCAGCGTGGCCGCAAACGCCACCGCGAGTACCCCGAGTACAGCCATTGACCTCCGTCGCATCCGCGATGTGCCACCGGATGCGCCCCCGTCCCGACCTGCCCCGACAGTCGTCCTCATACCAGTCTCCTCACGTCTCAGTTCATAGGCAAGCATTACCTGTGTCAGACAGTACGGGGGTACAACCCCGCACGACGGACATCCCTCATCGCCCAACGGTCACCGGACGGCCCTGAACTGCAACGGCCCCCGCCCTGTGACCCTCTTCAGGGCCGTGCTGAACGCACTCGCCGAGGTGTAGCCCACCTTCCGCGACACGGTGCCTACCGCCACCCCGTCCGCCAGGAGCCGCACCGCCACGGACATCCTCGCCACCGTTCGCCATTCGCTGAAGGTCATCCCCGTGTCCGCACGGAATGCCCGCGCAATGGTGCGTCCACTGGTGTTCAGGACCCAGGCCCAGTCCTCGAGCGACCGACTGTCCTCAGGATGCTCGAGGATCCGACGTGCCACAGGCTGGATCAGGCCGTCACCGGGCAGAGGCAGCTCAAGGGACGGCAGCGACGGCTCCGCCAGCAGGTCGAGACACAGGCGTTGCGCACGGAACCGCCGGTCACTGGGCATCCCGTGGTACGCCATGAACACCAGTAGCTCACGTGCCGCCGCATTGACCGTCACGCCCCACACCCGGTCGCAGTCGCCGCCCCACGCGTCGGTGCGGATATACACGGCCGTCAGGGACGTCGCCGGGTCCGGATCCACGACGTGGACGGTACCCGCCGGCACAAAGACCCCCTGCCCGAGAGTGAGGTGGTGTCGCTGACCGGCCACGTCCACGAAGGAGCTTCCGCGCATCGGCCAGAACACCACGTGCAGCGCATGCGCGTGCGGCTGCCCGGTACAGACGTCCGGCTCCAACGGGGCGGGATAGCGCAGTTCACGCATGGTAAGCAGAAAGTCACCGGGGATCAGGTCGGCAGCCACCCCTGTGCCGACACCGGTCGTGGTGGTCACAGCCCGTTCTTCTCGTAGAGGGCGTCGACCAGGTCGACGACCTCGTCGTCGTCCCGACCACTGTCGTACAACGACCGGACCTTGTCACGGAACTCCTCGCCCAGCGCATCGTAAGCGGCGATCCACTCCTCCTTGTCATGCACCCAGTAACCCATGGTGGTGGCGCCTGCCCTGGCGAACCCCTTCTCCTCCCGGAGCTGTCGCCGCAGCGTGCGGGACGTTCTGGTCTCGGTCGCCACCCACACCGCCGCGTCTTGCGGAACCTCCATTCCGGACAACACCTCCGGCAGCCCACTGGGGGCGACGCCGTTACCGGTGCCCGACAACCAGACGCAGTCAACGTCCCCGCACGTCGGGGAGATCTCGTAGCCCTCGTCCCTGACCTCACAGACCAGGGTGGATGCCATTCCCGCCGGGGCAGTCTCGCAGATGCGCAGCGCGGCGGGCAGCCCCGGCTCATCACAGAAGAGGAACTGACGGGTGGCACCGTCTGGGCGCCGGTAGACCTCCACCGGCTCGGTCAGCCCGACCTCACCACCCACGTCGACGGAGGTCGCCCAGGTGGTCGCGACGCCGTTGCCGTGAACGACGAAATCAATGTCCACCTCGCCGGGGCGCCAGTCACGGATGGTGTAGGTCCGCATCTCCGAAGGCTCCACTCCATCCCCGTAGACCCAGCCCCGCCCCTCCAACACGGGAAGGCGGACGGCATCGCGGGGAGCGTCAGGAAAGAAGACCCTGACCCATTCGTCGCCGACACCCGTGGTGGGATAGTCGGCCATGTCCGGTCCGCCAAGACTAATCCGCACCATGGCCTTGCCCACCCGGGTTACCGCGGTGACCTCCGCCCGATGGATACGGGGCTCGACGGACTTCCCACCTGCATTCACTGCCAACTCCTACCTGTACCCCGCGGGTCACCCCGGGGAGATCTCCTCTGTCAGTACTAAGGTGACCCTACCCGAAGTGATCTTCGCGCAGCGGACAGAGCTTGTCGTCCAGACGCCACAGGTTGGCCGCCACACGCATCACGGCGACATTAGCCTCAGCACCATGACACTCAGAAGACGTTTCACCGGCCCACTGCTCGCCAGTCTCTGCGCCGTATCGCTGGCCAGTCTCTCCGCGTGCTCGACAGATGACGGCGACACCGGCACCGGGGCCGGCTCCGGGGCCGACACCATCACCTTCGACTACGCGGGCCAGCAGGTGGAGATCCCCGCCGACCCCCAGCGGGTCGTGTGCATCGAAACACGCCTCTGCCCGGAGTTCGCCGAGATCACGGGTCTCAACCTGGTCGCCACCCCGGAGATACCCGTAGAATCGGCGGAGGACAACGTGGTGAACGATGACCTTCCCGACTCGGTGACCAGGTACAGCTTCGACACGACCGCCCCGGATGCCGAGGCCGTGGCGGACCTGGACCCCGACCTGATCATCACGACCGCCGCCTGGTTCGACACCTACGACCGCGAGCAGCAGGAACGCCTGGAAGGCATCGCACCGGTGCTGGGACTCGACGGTGACCTGACGTCAACCTCCGCCACCGCCGGTGATGACGCCTGGTTGGCACCGCTGCTGGACCAGGCGGAGCAACTGGGGAAGAGAGAGGATGCTGAGCAGAGTATCCAGGAGTACCACCGGACCGTCGACGAAGGCGCCGAACGCCTCGCGGACTACGAGGGGAAAACCGTTGCCGTCGTCGCACTGCAGGACGACCAGTTCGTACTCGAGGACGAGAACCTCGTCCCGGAGGTCCTCACCGACCTCGGCTTCTCACTCCTCACCGACAGCGGGTCCCGTGAGGCCGACGGGTCCCTGAAGCTGTACAGCAAGGAAAACCTCAACATCCTCGCCGATGCCGACGTCATCCTGGTGCAGAATCCGGACTCCACCATCGCCGACGACGCGATCTGGAAGCGGTTGCCGGCGGTGGTGGACGGCAAGACCCCGCAACTCCTGTACAACCACCGCGCGGGGTACTCCAAGGTCGGGGCGAACTTCGCCGAGTACATCGTCGACCAGCTCACCGCGTAGCGGTCACACACTCAGTCGAGCGAGTCGGACACCGCACCGGCGATGTCGTCGACCGCCCAAGCGAGACTCAGCGGGGTGGACGTCGCCAGTGCCAGTCCCACGTCCGAGTCGGAGATCACGGTCGCATTCCCGCTGCCGACCGGCCCCCATGCCGCGAAGGAACGGTCCGTGGCGAGCGCGGCATCCCATTCCTCCTGACTGGTGGTGGTCACGTACGTGTCGGCGTCGGTACTGATCAGGCGTTCCACGGCGACATTGAAGCTGGACACCCCGTCCGCCTCCCTCGCCAACGGATCGAGATCCGGTGACGGCACCATACCGAGCTTCTCCAGGGTCTTCACCCGAGGGTCCGCCTCCGAGAAGATCACCACCTGGCCGTCGTCGGGGAGAAAACCGTAGAAGAACGACACGCCGGAGAGTTCCGGATGCGCCTCCACGGTCTCCGCGAAGTGGTCGTCCAGGTCCCTGGTGACCGCCTCCGCCTCGGACGGACGGCCCAACGCCTGCCCCACCATCGTCAGGTGGTCTTCAGCAGACGTGCCCCAGGGCTCGTCAGGGAAGGCGACGGTCGGGGCGATGTCCGAGAGCCGCTGGTACTCCTCGGCCGTGATTCCGGAACTGATGGCGAGGATGAGGTCAGGTTCCTGGGTCGCCACGAACTCCGTGTCGACCTCGCCGCGTTCCAGGGACGGTTCAGTGGCGGGCAGCGGCGCGCCGAGCTCTTCGACGGCCTCGCGGAACCAGGGGTGGAACTCCGCGCTGTCCCCTTCTCCTCCAGCGGGACCCTGTGCGACGGGCACCGTGCCGAGCTGCACGGCGAGGTCCGCACCCGCCCAACCGACGACAACGAGCCGCTCAGCCGGCTTCTCGATGGTGGTCTCGCCGTAGGCGTGCCCGATGGTGACCGGGAACGCCCCGTCCTCCGCCTCGGCGAAGACCCTCTCGCCGGAGCTGCCGGTGACGTCAGCGCCGTCACCGCCGTCGGACGACGAGCACCCCACGAGAACCGCACTCAGGACGAGGGCGGTGAGTAGGGCGGCCACGCCGACGAGGAACTCGGCCAGGCGCCGGCGGGGCGGAATGAATGATGTGGTCGACATGATCTCAGGCCTCCAGCGGGGACAGGATCGTGTCCTCGATGACGTCCAGGTACGCCGTGGCGGACTCATAGTCGGTGACGAGCCCGTCGACCTCGACCACGTGGCCCTCCTGCGCGGCCTTGAGCTGCCGGAACAAGGTGTTGTCGATGATCTCCTGCATGACCGGGTCCACGGTTCCGTCGGCGAGCACCGGTACCAGGACAACGTCCGCGTCACCGAGCAGGGAGCCGATGTTCTCCGTGGAATACTCCTCCCACCCCTTGGAGAACTCCCCGGTCGGGACAGACGACGCCGTACGCATCCCGACCTCCTCGTACACTGCTCCCAGAATCCCGGAGGGGTAGTTGATGTAGAAGTTCGCGGAGTCCGCCATCGGACCGATCGAGGCGAAGGTGTACTCGTCGAGCACGTCCCGGTAGGTGTCCTGTATCTCGGCGAGCCGCTGCTCGTAGGTCGCCTTCGTCTCCGCCAGCGCGTCCTCGGCGTCGACCGCGGTGGCGATGTCACCGACGATGGCCTTCCAGTCACCCCGGGTCTCTCCCTCGACGATGACGGTGGGGGCGATCTCAGAGAGTTTTGCGTAGATGTCCTCGTCAACCTCAAGGACGTCCCCGACGATCACATCCGGATCAGCGGCGGCGACGGCCTCGATGTCCAGGTCGAAGAACGTTCCGACGGGCTCCGCCGACTCCACGAAATCCATCTGCTCGTCGGTGAACCCCTGCGCGTAGTCGCTGTAGTCCTGGGTCCCCACCGGGGTCACGCCCAGCGACTTCAATTGCCAGGGGGTGTCGTAGGAGACCGCGACAACCCGCTGCGGATCCTCGGGAACCTCCACCTCACCGTAGGCGCTGTCGACAGTGTGAAGGCTGTCCCCGCTCTGTCCGTCGTCGGAGGTGCCGCAGGCCGTGGCGGCAATCAACATCCCCCCGGTCAGGGCCGTGGCCAGGATGCTCCTGCCCGGTACGCGCACCCGGCGCGTCACAGCGGCGGTTCTCTTCATGGTTGCTCCTCGTGTCTCCTGAAACGTGCAATGACCGTGATGGCATTCAGGTCCAGACGGTATCGAGTGGCAGCGTCCCGCAATGGACATGTTCCCCCTCGCATCGGACAATGCGCCTCGCCGGAAGCTCAGGCATTTCAGGCATTGTTGTCCGCTCTTGTCCGCTCTTGTCCGCTCTGCGACGACACTCGTCCTCCCCGGTCCCGCCACCCGCCTTAGCGTGGACTCTCATGCGGACCACCCAGATCGGCCAGCTCCCGGGGGATCTCTCAACCCTCACCACCGGAGGTATCCTGCGCATCGCGCTGACCCGCGACAGGCGCGCCGTACGCCTGGCGCTCTGCACCGGCGGACTGGTCATCCACAACATCTGCGAGGCGGCCGTCCCTATCCTCATCGGGACCACCATCGACCGGGCCATCATACCCGGCGACGGTACCGGGCTGGTCACCTGGCTCGGTGTCCTGGCGGCGACGTTTCTGCTGATGTCACTGAGCTACCAACGTTCAATGCTCGGGATGGTGCGGGTCTACGGTCACGGCGAGCACGACCTGCGCCAACTCACCGTCAGCAGGGTCCTCCATCCCCGTCGGCACGCACCCCGTCCCACCGGGGAGGTTCTCTCCATCGCCACCAACGACACCTTCCAGGTCGCCGGTGTCTCCTGGAGCATCGTGCAGCAACTGGCCACCGTCGCCGGGCTCCTCACCGCGGCCGGGGCGCTGCTGGTCATCTCCGTCCCCCTCGGCATAGGTGTCCTCGTCGGTGCCGTCGCCGTGCTGGCACTCATGCAGCGTCTCTCCCGGCCGATGTTCGCCCGCGGCCGCACCGAACAACACGCCGTCGCCGCCGCCAGCGATGTCGCGACGGACGCCATGGCAGGCCTGCGGATTATCCGGGGACTCGGGGCGCAGGACGAGGTCAGCAGACGCTACCGAACAGCCAGCGCCCACTCCCGTGACACCGCTGTCGCCTCCGCGGTTTCCCTGCGCAGTTATGACGCGGTGAGTGAGATCGTCTCCCTGGTCTATCTGGCGGCGCTCACCTTCACCGCCGGGTGGATGACCATCGGTGGCACAATCACCCCCGGTGATCTCGTGACCGTCATCGGCCTGGCGCAGTTCCTCAAGGGGACGCTGGCCCATATCGGCACTTTCGGCGCGAACTGGGCGTACAAGCGCGCCTCCGCCGCCCGGTTGCACACGTTCCTGGCCGAGAAGTTCCAGTTGCCCGCCGGCCTCGAGCACCAGGCGACAGACAGAGAACATACCGCCCCGCTCACCCTCACCTGGTCCTCACCTGAGGGGACCGTGGTGAAGGCGACCCCCGGACGGCTGGTCGGCCTCCGTGTCCCGGACGCCGCCGCGGCCCAGCATGCCGTCGACCGCCTCGGGTTCCGCTCCGCACCGTGCCGCGGGGAGCTCACGCTCGGTGGAGAGGATGCCCTCGACATCGGCCCCGACCGGTGGCGGCGTATCGTCACCGTCCCCCCACGCGACTCCACCCTGTTCACCGGATCTCTGCGGGAGAATGTCACCTTCGACGACACGTCACCGGCCCCGGCGGTCACCGCCGCCACCGCGCTCGACGACGTGATCGACCACCTCGGCGGCGTCGAGGCCCCGGTCGGCGAGGGTGGACACCGGCTTTCCGGCGGACAACGCCAGCGCGTGGCGTTGGCCCGGGCGCTCCACACCACCGGCCCTGTCCTCGTCCTCGACGAACCCACGACCTCGCTGGATCCGGTGACCGCCCGTGATGTTGCGGTAGGCCTCGCCCGCCTCGCGTCCGCAGCCGGCCCCGGCGGGGCCCGGTCCATCGTGGTCATCACCTCCGACCACGCTCTCCTCGACCTCTGCGATGAGGTGGTGGAACTGTGAACACCACCGCTGTCCGGCTCCCCGAGGCGTCCGTCCGCGACACCGGACGCGCCGTCCTCGCCCTGGTGCGTCCACGGTTGCGGACGCTCGGCGCCGTCGTCGTCCTGCTCACCCTCGGCTCCGGCACGGCGCTCGCCGTCCCCGCTCTCCAGGGACGCGTCGTCGACGACGTCATCGCTGGAGCGGGTCTCGCCCGCGTCGGTCTGACCGTCGGAGGAATCATCCTGACCGGCGTCGTGGCCGCACTGCTGATCCTCTGGGGAGGACGCCAGCTGGTGACCGCGCTCCAAGGAACGCTGGCTGAACTCCGGGAGGACGTACTCGACGCCGCCGTGAACCTCGACCCGGGGGATGTGAAGTCCGCCGGCAGTTCCGACGTCGTCTCCCGCGTCACCGGGGACGTCGAGTCCGTCACCGGTGCCGTCACCGAGGTACTCCCCCGCGCCACCCAGGCTCTGTTCACCCTGATCGTCACCGCGCTCGGGTTCGCCGTACTGGACCCGTGGCTTGCACTCGCCGCACTGGTGGCGATACCTGTCCAAGTCCTCTCCGGGGTCGTGTTCCTGCGCAGGTCACGCCCGCTGTACATCCGCCAACAGCGGATGGATGCCGAACGCGGTCAGGCGCTGATCGAGACCGTGAACGGGACCGCCACAGTCCGCGCCCATGCGCAGGATGAGGCCCGTCTGGGCCTCATCGCCGAGCGCAGTCTCGCCTCGGTGGAGATCGGGCGGGAGGCGACGAAGGTCCGCAACGTCTTCAACGGCGGACTGAACACCGCCGAATTCCTCGGCCTCGCGGCGATCCTCGCCGTAGGGTTCTGGCGGGTCGACGCAGGGATGCTGACGGTGGGTGGCGCTACCGCCGGTGCCCTGTTCTTCCAGCGGATCTTCGCGCCGGTGAGCATCCTGCTCGCCAGCATCGACGACCTTCAACGTGCCGAGGTCGGCCTGTCCCGCCTCGTCGGTGTCCTCCAGGTTCCACGTGTTGACGGACCGTCGCGCCCGGTGCAGGACACGGACGTCCGCATCAACGGCCTGTCCTTCCGCTACCCCGGTGCCGACCGGGAGAATCTCGAGAACATCTCCCTCACCATCCCCGCCGGGCGCCACGTGGTGTTGGTCGGCGCATCCGGGTCAGGGAAGTCGACCCTGGCGCGGCTCATCGCCGGCACACTGCCCCCCGACACCGGCACTGCCCTCATCGGAGGAGTTGATGCGACGGTGGCGACGTCATCCTCAGGCGCGCCCGCGACGGTTCTGGTCACCCAGGAGATCCACCGGTTCTCCGGGACCGTCGCCGACAACCTCCGACTCGTTGCGCCGGAGGCCACCGACGCCGAGCTGACCACGGCGTTGACAGCGGTGCACGCACAGTGGCTCGAGCACCTCGGTCTCGATCACGACGGGCCCCTCCACGAGTCAGCGGTCCAGCAGATAGCGCTGGCCCGGGTCCTGCTCGCCGACCCACCGGTGGTCGTTCTCGATGAAGCCACCGCTTATGCCGGAACCGGTCGTGACCTGAACGCTCTCGACGCTGCTGTCGGCGCCGTCGTCGCGGGACGGACGTCCGTGATCGTCGCGCACCGGCTGACCCAGGCCCGGGACGCCGACCTGGTGGTCGTCCTCGACTCCGGCCGAATCGCCGAGTCGGGCACCCACGACGAGCTGGTGCGACGTAACGGACGTTATGCACGACTCTGGGACGCCTGGCGAACCTCGACACGCTGAGGCGACCACTCCCGGGTGCTCTGAAGCGCCCAGACCACCCGGGAGTGGTCGTCCCAGCACCCCGTGCACCTACCCCATCATCTGTTCCCGCACCTCCACGCGGCGCACCTTCCCCAGCTGGTCGGCGGGCAGTTCCTCGAACACCTGGAAGACGCGTGGCACCTTGTAGCGCGCCAGACCGTCCCTGCAGTGGTCCTTCACCACGTCCTCGTCCAGCCTCGCCCCGTCCGCCAGGACGATGCCGGCGGCGACGGTCTCTGAACCGTCGTCCCTCGGCAGCCCGACGACGCTGGCCTGGGCGACCGACGGGTGTTCGGTGAGCACTTCCTCCACTTCCGCGGGATAGACGTTGAACCCACCGGTAACGATCATCTCCTTGATGCGCGAGACGATCTTGACGAAACCGTCGGTCTCCTTCACCGCCATGTCTCCGGTGCGGAACCATCCGTCAGCGAACGCCTTCTCGTTGGCGTCCGGACGGTTGAGGTAGCCACCGAAGACCTGCGGCCCCTTGACCACCAGCTCACCGGCCTCCCCGTCGGGCAGTTCGCGGCTGGGGTCATCCTGGTCGACGACACGCACATCGGTGTCGGGGAAGGGGATGCCGACGTAACCGGGACGGCGGTCGGTGCTCATCGGATTCCCGATGACGATCGGCGAGGTCTCCGTGAGCCCGTACCCCTCGACCAGAAGCCCGCCGGTCATGTTCTCCCACCGCTTCACCAGCTCCACCGGCAGACCCGAGGCGCCGGAGAAACTGGCCTTGACCCCGGAGATGTCGATCTTCTGCTGCTCGGCGATGTCCATGATCGTCTGGTACAGCGCAGGAACACCAGGCACCCAGGTGGGCTTCTGCTTCTTCATCGCCGACGCCAGCAGCGGTTTCTCCGGTGCCGGGAGCAGAAGGACGGTGCCACCGATCAGCGGGCCGAGGGTGATGTTCATCGTCAGCCCGTAGGCGTGGAAAATCGGCAGTGCGGCAAGCATTCGCTCGGGCTGCTCGCCCTGCCCCAGCCCGGGAACCCAGGCGACTCCCTGAATGATGTTGGCGCACAGATTGGCGTGGGACAGCGCCGCGCCCTTCGGGGTTCCCGTCGTGCCCGAGGTGTACAGCACGATCGCCGGGTCGGCAGGCGCCACGTCTGCGGTCTCGATCAGCGCGCGGCCCTCGGATTCGGAGGCGTCCTTGACCAGGTCGGACCATTCGGTGAGGCCGTCGGTGTTGCCCTGCAGTTTGTCCCGCATGGCCTTGACCGGCTTGACCGGGAGTTTCAGTGCCGCACGCAGGTAGAACGGCATGGCACGGGTGACGGTGACCGGGATGATCTGCTCGAGCGGGGCGACGGTGCGCAGTTCACGGGCGACCTCCACTGCCTTGTCCCAGAAGATGCCGACCTTGGCACGGTGGTCCTTGAAGGCGACGGCAAGTTCCCGGGCGGTGTAGAGCGGATTGTGCAGCGTGGCCGTGGCACCGAGGGAGAGTACCGCGTAGAAGCTGACGAGTGCCTGCGGGCAGTTCGGCAGGGCGATCGCCACTCGGTCGCCTCTTCGGACACCACGGTTGTGCAGCATTGAAGCGGTCTTGCGGACCTGCCGTCCGTACTCGGCGTAGGTGAGAGTGGTACCGAAGAACGTCATGGCGGGACGATCGGGCCAGGTCCGCACCGCGTGGTCGAAGACGTCCGCGAGGGTGCGCTCGTCAGCACCGGCGTAATCCAGTTCGGCGCTGGTCCATTCGGGGTAGTACTGCTGCCAGGTCCTGTGGCTGGTGCTGTCGCTCATACTGTGTCAGGTTACGCCTGTAAGATAGGTCACCCTCCCTGCGCTCATGACGCTCATGGCGCAGTCACCACCACCGAGAGGTCACCATCATGTCCACCTGGCTTAATCCCTACCTGAAGTTCCGTGACACCGCTGCGGACGCCTTAGCTTTCTATGCCGAGGTCTTCGGCGGCAAGGCAGACACCCTCACCTTCGGCCAGGCAGGTGCCGCCGACACCACGGAGCGTGAGCCCCTGGTGATGCACGGTCACCTGGAAACCCCCGACGGGTGGACGTTCATGGCCTGCGACACCGCCGACACCGACCCCCGTGAGTTCGACGCACCGCCGGTCGACCTCTGCATCGGCGGCGACGTCGAGGAGTACGACAAGGTCGCCGGCTGGTTCGAGGGCCTGTCCGACGGAGGCATCGTCGTGCTCCCGCTGGAGAAGCAGATGTGGGGCGACTGGTTCGGCCAGGTCCGCGACAAGTTCGGGGTCTCCTGGATGGTGAACGTCTCCTCCGGCGAGCAGTCCTGACCCACTGTCCCACCCCGTGCAGACGTCACTCCAGGTCACGTCCCACGCAGCGCAGTGCTAACTGCGCATAGAAGTCCGCGATCTCATCCGGGCTGATGTAGACACCGTCACGGTACCAGCGCGCAATGTCGACTCCCATCGACAACAACGCTTCCGTGCAGGTGCGGGAATCCGGTGTGTGGAACTCCCCTTCCGCCACACCGGCATCCACGATGTCCCGCAGACGCGCCGTGACCTCGCGCCGCAAGGCGGACACCACCACGGCGTGGTCGGGTGACAATGACGCAAGTTCGTAGTTCACGACCCTTGCCCCGGTGTGTTCGAGTGCATGGTAGCGGGCGAAGGCCGACATCACCGACGCCAGCCGCTGCGGGGCAGGGCCCTCCGGGAGGTCAGCCTCCTCCATCATCTCCAGCGTGCGCAGGTGTCCGTCGTGCATGAGCTGGTACAGCAGCTCCTCCTTCGACGGGAAGTGGACGTACACGGCCGCAGGACTCATCCCCGCCGCACCCGCGATGTCCCGGGTGGTGGTGCCGTGGAAGCCGCGCTCGGCGAAAGCTTCTGTGGCGGCAGCCAGGAGTCGGTCTCTGGCTCCGGCGGCATGGGCTGTCGGATTGTCGTCAGTCTGGCCATCAGTCACTGTCGTCTTCTCCCTCGGGCGGCATGGTCATCGGTCCGGGCTGCAATGCGACCAATCAACCCCCGTACGGAGTGGGTCAGCTCACGGATGCAAGGTTGACGTGGTGGGCATCACAGTGCACAGTAGAGCCTACCTAAGCGACTGCTTAGTAGGTACCCCGCACCGCCGGGTTGACTGCACCGGTCACCACTCCACCGTCAGCCGGGACCCCGCCCGAGCCACGCCCCCGGCGCGAACGGACAGCACCCGAAAGGACACCACGCAGGATGACAGAAGCACACCACGCCGGACAGTCGGCGGCGTTCACCACAGAAGGCTCGACGGTCGTCGTGACCGGGGCCGGCAACGGCATCGGGGCGGCACTGGCCCGCAGCCTCGCACGGCACGGCGCCCGGGTGGTCGTCTCTGACCTCGACGAGGCTGGTGCGGCGCACACCGGCCAGGACATCATCGACACCGGAGGTGAAGCACTCGTCGTCGCCGGGGACGCCGCCTCCGAGGAGGGGGTGACCTCCCTCGTGGAACGTGCCCGCGGGACCTACGGCGAGATCGACGCATGGTTCGCCAATGCCGGGGTTGACCTGGGTCACGGTCTCGACGCCGCCGAGGCAGACTGGGACACGTCCGTCCAGGTCAACATGATGGCCCACGTCCGGGCGGCGAAGCTGCTGGTACCCGGCTGGGCCGAACGCGGCCACGGACGCTTCGTGGTGACCGCATCAGCGGCGGGGCTGCTGACGATGCTGGGTGCGCCCGCCTACTCGGCGACGAAGCACGGTGCCGTGGCATTCGCCGAATGGCTCTCAGCCACGTACCGGCACCGGGGTGTCGTCGTCCAGGCCATCTGCCCACAGGGTGTCCAGACCCGCATGCTCGCCGGCACCGGCCCCTACCAGGAACTCCTCGGCCGGGACACTGCCCTCACACCGGAGCAGGTGGCCGACACCGTCATGGAGGCCCTCCAGGGTGATGACTTCTATATTCTCCCGCACCCCGAGGTCGCCGACTACTACACAATGCGGGCCACGACACCGGACCGGTGGCTCAAAGGCATGAACAAGATCGCCCGGACCATCGAAAGCAAGGAGCAGTAATGAAAGCATGGCAGGTACCCGAGCTCGGTGAACCGTCCCAGGTTCTCACCGCTGTCGACATGGACATCCCGGAGCCCGGCTCCGGGCAGGTGGTGGTCAAGACACGCGCCACCGCCTCCAATTTCCCGGACGTCCTGATGTGCCGGGGTAAATACCAGGTCCGCCCCGACCTCCCGTTCACCCCCGGTGTCGAACTGTGCGGTGACGTCACCGCCGTCGGAGAAGGGGTCGACGGGCTCGCCGTCGGTGACCGGGTCTACGGCACATCAGAACTCCCCCACGGTGGATTCGCCGAGTATGCCGTACTCAGCGCCGCGACGTGTTTCCCTGCGCCTGAGTCGCTTGAGGACGGGCAGGCAGCGTCACTGTTCATCGGCTACCAGACGGCATGGTTCGCACTGCACCGCCGGACGCAGCTCAAGGCCGGCGAGACACTGCTCGTCCACGCCGCAGCCGGCGGCGTGGGTAGTGCAGCCGTCCAGATCGGCAAAGCCGCAGGCGCCCGCGTTATCGGCGTGGTCGGCGGGTCGGACAAAGCGGAGATCGCCCGGCAGCTGGGGGCGGACGTCGTGGTCGACCGCCACGCCGAGGACTTCGTGGCCGTGGTGAAGGAGGAGACAGGCGGGCGCGGCGCTGACGTCGTCTTCGATCCGGTCGGCGGGGACACCTACCGACGTTCCACCAAGTGCATCGCGTTCGAAGGGCGGATCGTGCTGATCGGTTTCGCCGGTGGTGAGATCCAGGAGGTGGCGCTGAATCATGCGCTGATCAAGAACTACTCGATCCTGGGCCTGCACTGGGGCCTCTACAACACGTTCGACCCCAACACGGTGCGCCACTGCCATGAGGAACTGACGGTACTGGCGAACGAGAGAAAGGTCGCCCCCCTGGTCAGCGAGCATCTCAGCTTCGACGAGGTGCCGGACGGTCTGCAACGACTGGCGGACGGCACGACGGTCGGACGCGTGGTCTACCAGGCCTGAGTACACCGGAAGACGCCCTGTCACTGGCAGGGCGTCTTTTCACGTCCGGCGAAAGATTTGTTTGCGAAATCTCTTGACATTGACGTCAGTGTAAAGTGAAATCGGTGTGACCCACCGCACACCACACCTGTAAAGGGTCACCCCATGACACGACAGTTCACAGCGGACCGCTCCGCGAAGGAGCCAGGACGTAAGGCACACTCCAAACTCCTCGCCGCCGGTCTGGCCGGCAGCTCCATTGAATGGTACGACTTCTTCATCTACGGAACAGCCGCCGCACTGGTGTTCCCCACGGTGTTCTTTCCCGAGGTCACCCCACTGATCGGCACCTTGTTGTCCTTCAGCACCTTCGCCGTCGGTTTCATCGCCCGCCCGATCGGAGGCATCCTCGCCGGCCACTACGGCGACAAGGTCGGCCGCAAGCCCATGGTCATCATCACCCTCACCGCCATGGCGGTGGCCACTTTCCTCATCGGCTGCCTGCCCTCCCAGGCCGCCATCGGAGCGGCAGCACCGATCCTGCTGGTGACAATGCGACTCATCCAGGGGCTGGCATGCGGTGGTCAGTGGGGCGGCATCGTCCTGCTGCTGACCGAGTCCGCGGGGCCCAAGAAGCGCGGCTTCTCGGGAACCTTCGGCCAGATGGGTGTTCCGCTCGGCCTGTTCCTGGGCAATCTCATGATGATCGGCTGCAGCCTGGCAATGTCCGACGACGCCTTCATCAGCTGGGGTTGGCGCATCCCGTTCCTGTGTTCGGCCCTGCTCATTCCGGTCGTCGCCTACATCCACCTCAAGGTCGAGGATTCCCCGGAGTTCAAGGAGCTCAAGGAAGAGGTCGCCGATGTCCGGGCGGATTCCGGCCAGGCCGCAGTCGCCCAGGCCCCACTGCGGGAGGCTCTCACGAAGCACTGGCGCACGATCCTGCTGGGTGCCGGTCTACTCGCCGGGACAAATTCAGCGTTCTACGTGTCCATCGCCGGCTTCCTGTCTTTCGGGACCGCCGCGCCCGACGACAACGGCCTGGGCATGGACCGCAACACGGTCTTAACGGCGATCATGATCGCCTCGATCCTTATGCCGCTCCTGATCATGTACACCGGAAAACTGTCCGATTCCATCGGACGCCGTCCCCTCATCATCGCAGGCGCCACGCTTCTGGTTGTCTGGGCTTTCCCGTTCTTCTGGCTCGCGGAAACCGCATCCGCACCGCTACTCGTCGTCGCCATGTTCATCAGTTCCGTCGGGCAGGCTCTGATCTTCGGACCGCTCGCAGCATTCATGGCCGAACTCTTCGAGCCCCGGATCCGCTACTCCGGGGCGTCCCTGGCCTACCAGATCGCCGCCGTCGCGGTCTCCGGTGTTGCTCCTCTGGTCATGACCTGGCTGATCGCCGCGACTGACGGAGGTACCTGGGGCGTGTCGATCTACATGATTGCCATGGCCGCCATCAACATTTTCTGTGCCTGGTACCTCCCGGAGACCAACCCAGAATTCGTTCGTAACGATCCCCATGCCGTCCCCGGCATCGAGCACACCTACGCCCCTCCCACCGGCGCTTTTACCGATGCCCCTGTCGAACCCGGCGACTTCGAGACGCCGACGGCTTCACCGGTCGCACGGTAACCGCCTGTAGACTTACCCCTATCGGGTGACTTTGCCGAAGGGGACACCATGACCAGTGAGAACCGACAGCGCGCCAACCGCCGGGCGTCCGGAAACCTCCGACGCCAGGAACTACTCGCCGCTGCCGCAGAATGTTTCGACGACGTCGGTTACGCCGCCGTGACGATCGAGATGATCACCCGCCGAGCGGGGACCTCCCGTCCGACGTTCTACGTTTACTTCAAGTCCAAGGACGAGGTTTTCCTGGCACTGGTCGAACAGGTCGGAACCGAGCTGATCGAGGCACAGTTCCTCGACGGGCTCGAAGAGGAAAGCGCGGCGGCCATCATCGCCGCCACCACCCGCGCCTACATCGACGCGATCTTCGCCAATGGCGGCCTGGTGGGGATGATCGAGCTGGCCGCCAAAGTCGACCCCGAGGTGAGCGCAGTCTGGTCGCGTGTACCGGAACTCACGGTGAGGCGATACAGCCGCTTCCTCGGCTCCCTCAGTGACGACGAAGCGGACCTGGCTGTGCCGGCAGGAAGACTAGCCCACATCCTCCGGGACGGCATTCACTCCGGAGCGATGCGGCTGTCCGGTGCCGATGACAGCACCAAGGAAGAGTTCACCCACGACCAGATCGCCACCGCGCTGCGTTTGACGGGGTTGGGGTAGGCGGGGCGACAGACTAGAGACCGCCCCGGGGCGGAGGCCCACCTTCAGCAACGATTCAGCCTGGTCATGCAAGACTGGACTCCATGCGGATTCTGCTGGTGGATGACGAGAAACGGCTCGCCGACGGTGTGCGCCGCGGCCTGGAGGCCGAAGGCATGGTCGTCGATGTCGCCCATGACGGCGCGACCGGGCTGGATATGGCGTCCGACGCCGACTACGACGTCATCGTTCTCGACGTGATGATGCCCGGCATGAACGGCTACCGCGTCTGCCACGCCCTGCGCGCCGACGGCGACCACACCCCCGTCCTGTTCCTCACCGCGAAAGACGGCGAATGGGACGAGGTCGAGGGCCTGGACACCGGCGGGGACGACTGGCTGACCAAACCGTTCTCGTTCCCTGTGCTGATCGCCCGCCTCCGCGCGCTGGCGCGGCGCGGGGCCCGGGAACGCCCCGCGGTCCTCGAGGCCGGGGACTTGAGACTTGATCCGTCCGCCCGGCAGGCGTTCCGCGGCGATCAGGAGATCACCCTCACGGCCCGCGAGATGGCGGTGCTGGACTTCCTGCTGCGCCGTCGCGGGGAGGTCGTGACCCGCCAGGAGATCATCGCCAATATCTGGGGCGACTCCTTCACTGGCGACGCCAACATCATCGAGGTCTACATCGGGCACCTGCGCGCCAAAGTCGACCGGCCTTTCCACCGACAGGCCATCGAGACGGTACGCGGCGTAGGCTACCGCCTGTCCGGAACAGGGGGCTGAGGCGTGTCCGGTACAGAACACAGTGCACGCTGCCGGGCACGCCACTCGATCCGCGCCCGGGTGACGGCGGGAGCGACCGCCATCGTCGCTCTCATCCTCGTCGTCAGTGCGGTGGTGGCCGTCCTGGTTCTTGGCCGTGTGCTCACCGCATCCGTCGAAGAGGCGGCGGAGCAGGATCTTGAGTCCCTGAGTTCACAGATCGAGAACGAACCGTCGCGGACAGCAAGCATCATCGCCGGAATCGACGACGACCAGCTCGTCCGGCTGGACAGTTCTGGCGGCACCGTGGTCAATGATGACGATGCCCACTTGCTCCCGGAAGCAGGCGAATCCTCCCGGCAGGTCACCGTCGATAACGAGCCGTACCTGGTGATAGCCGAGGAGACCGACACCGGGACGCTCACCGTCGCCCGCACCACCGAGCACGTCGACGAGACGGTCGGTGCGACGACGATCCTGCTGGCTATCGCCGTCCCACTGGTCATCGTGCTGGTGGGGGCGGTGGTGTGGATCGTGACCGGACGTGCACTGCGTCCGGTCGAGCGACTCCGCCGGCAGGTCGACAGCATCACCGCCGAGGAACTCTCCCGCCGGGTGGACGCCGGGGACGACGAGCTCGGGGCGCTGGCCGCCACCATGAACCGCATGCTTGCCCGGCTCGAGCACTCCCAGGCGGTGCAGCGCAGATTCGTCAGTGACGCCTCCCACGAACTCCGCTCGCCGCTGGCGACCATGCGCCAGCACGCAGAGCTGGGGGCGGCCTACCCGGACGCCACCTCCCTGCATGAACTCAGCGAAGTAGTCATCGATGAAGGGGAACGGATGCAGAACCTGGTCGAGGGTCTGCTGCTGCTCGCCCGGCTCGACGAGAACCACCGTCCGCCCACGGAACTGGTGGACCTCGATGACCTGCTGTTGGCGGAAGCAGACAGGCTGGGCAGGATCAGTAATCTCACCGTCGATGCGTCCGGCGTCGGCGCGGCCCAGGTGGTGGGTAACCCCCGACTTCTCGGGCGGGCTGTGCGCAACCTCGTCGACAATGCTGCGCGCCACGCAGAATCGCGGGTCGTTCTTGGTCTCCGAAACGCCGAACGCACCGCTTCGGACGTGGTGTTCACCGTCGCCGACGACGGTGCCGGCGTCCCGGAGCACGACCGGGAACGCATCTTCGACAGATTCGCCCGCCTGGATGAAGGACGTGCGCGCGACGCCGGCGGGAGCGGCCTGGGGCTCGCCATCGTTCAGGAGGTCGTCCAGGCACATCACGGGCGTGTGACGGTGGGCGAGAGCACAGGAGAGCCAACACGCGGAGGTGCTGTCTTCACGGTCACTCTGCCGGCTGACGGGTCCTGAACCCGGTGATGCGCCGCAGACCTGAAGGATCTTTCAGCAAGCTTCAGAAAGGGTTCAGTACCTGGTAGACATAGTGAGGGCATGTCAGAGAACACGCAGAACACAGCAACCACGGCACCCCGCTCCACGAAGCGTAAGGGCCTGATCATCGGCACCGGTGCCCTCGCCGCCCTGCTCCTCGCCGGAGGTGTCGCTTACGGCGTCGCGGAGAACTCCGAGGACGGCACCGGTGACAACGACGGCAGCCCCCGTACCGTCGCCGCCGAGAACCAGGCGGACAACGAGGGACCGCAGAACTCCCGGAGCATGCCAGACGCCGCCTCGTTCCGGGATGCCGCGGAACAGGCCGTCGCCGAAGCCGGTGGCACCGGCGCCAGCTCCGTCGACATCGAAGGAAACGGGCACGAGGTCGAGGTTGAACTCGACAACGGCGGATCCGCAGAGGTCCATGTCGCCGCCGATGGTGCCATGCGCATCGAGACCGAGGACGCCGACCGGTTCGACCAGCAGGATCCGGTCCTTGACCTGGACACTCTCGACGATGTCATCGACGCAGCCCTGGCAGCGTCCGGTGAGGCCGGTGTCAGCGACGGCGTCGTGGACTCCGTCTCCGCCTCCGATGACCGGGGTGTGACCTACGAGGTCAGCGTCCAGGGGCAGGACGGACGCGAAGTCGACGTTGACCTGGCCGATGACTTCTCCGTGGTGGCCACCGACCTCGACGACTGATCGACGACTGATACCTACTACCTCACGGCAGAAGTAGGCACCATCCTGTGCACGCGGATCACGGCTACCGCGTGCACAGGACGGTGCCTACTCTCGTGAGGGCACGTCTCCTACCCCTCCAGCAGCGGGGACACCTTGTTGTCGAACATGCTCAGCGCCGCACCGATGGCCATGTGCATGTCCAGGTACTGGTAGGTTCCCAGACGCCCACCGAAGAAGACCGTGTTGTCAGTCGTCTCGGCGTCGGCGAGTTCGCGGTAGCGCAGCAGCTTCTCGCGGTCCTCCGGGGTGTTGATCGGGTAGTACGGCTCGTCCTCGCCTTCGGCGAAGCGGCTGAACTCCTTCATGATCACGGTCTTGTCGTCCGGATAGCTCTTGCGCTCCGGGTGGAAGTGACGGAACTCGTGGATACGGGTGTAGGGGACGTCGGCGTCGTTGTAGTTCATCACCGGGGTGCCCTGGAAGTCGCCGGTCTCCAGCACCTCGGTCTCGAAGTCGAGGGTGCGCCAGCCGAGGTGCCCCTCGGCATAGTCGAAGTAGAGGTCGAGGGGGCCGGTGTAGACCACCGGCGCGTCCGGGCTGGCCGCGCGCAGCTCGTCACGGACGTCGAACCAGTCGGTGTCCAGACGAACCTCGATATTGGCGTTCTTCGCCATGTTCTCCAGCCACGCGGTGTAGCCCTCGACCGGCAGTCCTTCATAGGTGTCGTTGAAGTACCGGTTGTTGAAGGTGTAGCGCACCGGCAGCCGCGAGATGTTCGCCGCCGGCAGTTCCTTCGGGTCGGTCTGCCACTGTTTGGCGGTGTAGTCGCGGACGAAGGCCTCGTAGAGCGGGCGACCGATCAGCGAGATGCCCTTCTCCTCGAGATTCGCGGCGTCCTCCGGGTTGAGCCCGTCGGTCTGCTCCTTGATCAGCTCCCGAGCCTTGTCCGGGGTGTAGTACTTCCCGAAGAACTGGTTGATCAGCCCCAACCCCATGGGGAACTGGTAGGCGGTGCCGTCATGCATGGCGAACACACGGTGCTGGTAGTCGGTGAAGTCAGTGAACTGGTTGACGTAGTCCCAGACCTTCTTGTTCGAGGTGTGGAACAGGTGCGCCCCGTACTTGTGGATCTCGATGCCCGTCTCCGGCTCCGCCTCGGAGTAGGCGTTGCCACCGATGTGGCTGCGCCGCTCGAGTACGAGCACCTTCTTGTCCAGCTGGCTGGCGGCTCGCTCTGCGACCGTCAACCCGAAGAACCCACTCCCGACGACGATCAGATCATATTCACTGTTCCGGTCACTCATGAACAGTAACGATACAGCCCGTGGCCTGCCCGGGTGCAGCGCCATGCCGGTGGCCCTACTATGGGACGCCATGAGTTCCCGTGCAATCGAGCTGCCCACCACCATGTCGGCTGTCGCAGTCACCGGTGAGTTTCCCGTGGATGACCCCCGGTGCCTGACCGACGTGACCGTCCCCCTCCCGGAAATCGGCCCGCGAGACCTCCTGGTTGAGATCCAGGCTGTATCGGTGAACCCGATCGACACGAAGATGCGTCGTCGCTCCGGCGACGCCCTCGCGCGGGGTGAACAGCCGGTCCTCGGCTACGACGCGGCGGGCGTCGTCCGCAAAGTCGGCGAGGACGTCTCCCGCTTCGAGATCGGTGACCGCGTGTTCTACGCAGGGAGTCAGCTGCGCAATGGCACGAATGCCCGGTTCCACGCCGTCGACGAACGCATCGTCGGCCACCGTCCCACCACCTGTTCGGCGACCGAGGCCGCCTCCCTGCCCCTGACGGCATTGACCGCCTGGGAGGCACTGTTCGAGCGGCTCGGCGCATCGATCGACTCGAACGGCTCACTGCTGGTCCTCGGCGGCGCAGGCGGTGTGCCCAGCGTGATGATCCAGCTGGCGCGTGCTCTCACCGGACTCACGGTCATCGCCACCGCGTCGCGCGAGGAGTCACGCGACTGGGTTGTCGAGATGGGCGCCCACGAGGTCGTCGACCACCGCCGTAACCTCGCCCCGCAGGTACTTGACCTCGAGCCGGACGGCATCGACCTCGTGTTCACGTCGAACTCCTCGGGCCATGCCGAGGAACTCGCCGAGATCATGACTCCGCAGTCACACCTGTGCCTGATCGATGATCCGGAGGATTTCCAGATCGCGCCATTCAAGCGTAAGTCGATCTCGATCCACTGGGAGTCGATGTTCACCCGCACCGTCTTCGACACCGACGACGTCGATGAACAGGGAGTGATCCTGGACCGTATCGCCGGAATGGTCGATGACGGCCGCCTGATCCCCACCGTCGGCGAAACGATGATCGGCATGAACGCCGCCACCCTGGCCGAGGCACACAGCGAGATCGAGCGTGGGCACGTCACCGGCAAGATCGTGGTGCGGATCTGATTCGACCGTGGTCAGCGGGCGTATAGTCAACGTCCATGACACCCGAACTTCTCGGCTTCCTCGAGCGTCTTTACGCCGATGGGCGGGATGTCGACGCCCGTCGGCCCGACCGTCTGGATCGACGCCGGAACCTCGAGCCGGAGAGCGCCGCCCTGCTGCGATCCCTCGTTGCCGGAGCCAACCCCGCTACAGTCCTCGAACTGGGCACCTCCAACGGCTATTCGACGATCTGGTTGGCCGATGTCGTGGCATTGACGACGGTGGACAATGACCCGCGCAGATCTGCCGACGCTGCCGAGAACCTCCACGCAGCTGGTGTCTCCGACCGGGTTCGACGCATCGTCGCTGACGGCGCCGAGATCCTGGCAGGCTCCGGGGACGGGGAATGGGAGTTCATCTTCCTCGATGCCGAGCGGTCTCTCTACGTCGACTGGTGGACCGAACTCCAGCGGACCCTCGCCGTCAACGGTCTGCTCGTCGTCGACAACGTGTTGTCACACGCTGACCAGGTCGCCGAATTCCGCGCCCTGGTCGATACCGCCGAGGGTTTCCGCTCCCTGGTCCTCCCGGTGGGCGCAGGTCTGCTGGTGATCGCGCGGCAGGACTGACCAGGGCCAGCGGTCCGGGAGCAGTGCGTGCGGCGTCAGAACCGCAGGACGGAGACCACTTCAGCGACACATACCGGGCGGTCGCCCCCTTCGCGTTCAATGGTCACCTGCGTAACTACCTGGTGTCCGCCGCCGGGCTCGACAGAGAGAATGTCGACACCTGCCCGGATCCTCGAATCCACCGGCAGCGGGGCGGGAAAACGCACCTTGTTGGTGCCGTAATTGACGCCCATCGTCGTTCCCTCCACCGTGTAGACCTGCCACACCAGCATCGAGACCAACGACAGCGTCAGGAAACCGTGGGCGATGGTCGATCCGAACGGGCCGTCTGCGGCGCGCTCGGGATCGACATGGATCCACTGGTGGTCACCGGTGGCGTCGGCGAACAGGTTGATCCTTTCCTGGTCGATCTCGAGCCAGTCACTGTAGCCGAGGTGTTCACCGACAGATGCCTTCAGCTCGTCAAGTCCGTTGAGCACACGCATCGTCTCGCCTCCCCCTAGGCCTTCGGTCCGCCGGCGACGTACAGCACCTGGCCCGAGACGTATCCGGCACCGTCGCTGGCGAAGAAGCTGACGGCGTGGGCGATATCGGCCGGAACACCGGCGCGCTGGACGGGGACCTCCTTGGCCACGGCGGCCTTGAAGTCGTCGAAGCTCACCCCCACCCGCTCTGCGGTTGCCTCGGTCATCTCGGTGGCGATGAAACCAGGGGCGACGGCGTTCGCCGTGACGCCGAACTTCCCGAGCTCGATGGCGAGGGTCTTGGTGAGCCCCTGCATACCCGCCTTCGCCGCCGAGTAGTTGACCTGGCCACGGTTGCCCAGCGCCGAGGTCGACGACAGGTTGATGATGCGCCCCCACCCTTCCTTGGTCTGGTAGGCCTGCACCGCGCGAGACATGAGGAAAGCACCCCGCAGGTGGACGTCCATCACCGCGTCCCAGTCATCCGTCGTCATCTTGAACAGCAGATTGTCGCGGATGATGCCGGCGTTGTTGACCAGGACGGTCGGAGCGCCGAGTTCGGCTGCGACACGCTCGACGGCGGCCTGTACCGCTGCTTCATCGGCTACGTCGGCACCGACGGCGATGGCCTTGCCGCCGGCGGCGGTGATGCGCTCGACGACGGCCTGGCATGCCCCCTCGTCGAGATCGAGCACAGCCACGGCCAGGCCGTCATCGGCCAGACGTGCGGCGACTTCAGCACCGATTCCGCGGGCGGCGCCGGTGACGATTGCAGTGCGGTGGGACATACATGCTCCTTGTCTGATTACGCGGACCCGGAAAGACCCTGTGACAGGCAATACTACTAGGAATCATGTTGCCTCGTAGATATTATGGGGAAATAATCCCCGACGACCTTCAGAGTGTCAGAACCACTGCTCCAGCACCTCAGCGACACCGTCGTCGTCATTCGAGGACGTGCAGTGGTCGGCGATGGCGGTCACTTCATCGACCGCGTTACCCATGGCCACGCCCATCCCCGCCCACTGGAGCATCGCCACATCATTGGGCATGTCCCCGAACGCCACGACGCGTGAAGGGTCGAGCGCGGGAACGGCCCGCCGCCCCGCCCCCGCCGCGCCGTCATCCACGTCCCCCAACGCGTGCGCCACACCGGACAGCTTCGAGACACCGGGCACATTGATCTCCAGCAGTCCCCCGCTGAAGGACCAGGTCACGTGCGCGACTGTCGGATCAACGACCGGGTTGACCAGGTCGAAAAGCTCGGAACTCTCCATCGCCTCGTGGCGCACCAGCAACTTCACCGCCGGTACGGCGCACAGGGCGTCCAGCGGCTCCACCGAGTGTTCCTCAGTGTCCCAGGCGTGCGGATACTCCGGCTGCACGGCGAAAAGTTCGTCGGCACGGTCAAAGGCGCTGCGTCCCGCACGCTCCGCCGCGAAAGTCACCGGCGGCAACCCCTGGTCAGCCAGCCAGGGCCCCGTCGCCTCCGAAATAGTGGCGGTGACCTGGGACAGAACGCCCGCCGGCAGCTCTGCGGCGTAGGTGATCCGGTCAGCGGCCGAATCATAGACCACGGCCCCATTGGCGCACACACACATCGGCCGCAGCCCCAGCTGCTCAATCACCGGAAGCATCCACCGGGCGGGCCGACCTGAGGCAGGAATGAACGTCGCCCCGGCGGATACCAGGCGGTTGATCACGGCGCAGGCGCGTGGCGACACACGCTCAGCGGAGGTGACAAGCGTGCCGTCGAGGTCGCTGACGACCAACGTCGGCGCAGCCGGTACAGCCGGTGAGGCGGTCACCTAACGTCCCAGCTTCCCGCGGAGCCGCCCCAGCAGGGACTTCTTCTTCTCCGGAGTCACGCCTGCCGCTTTCTCCGCGTCCCGGCGGATCCGCTCTTCCCTACGCTTCGCCGCGTCTTCCCGGTCTTTCATCGTCGCTTCGTCCAGCGACGGTGCCGACCCGCCCAACGACGCAGGCATCCAGTACTCGCCGTCCTCGAACGGTCCGAACACCTCGGCGTAACGCGCACGGGACGTGTCGAGGATCTCGACCATCGACTCGTGGAGACGGTCGGTGGCTTCCCGCGACGAGCCACTGAGGTCCACCGGCTCACCGACGGAAAGGATCAGCGAGGCGTCCTTCGGACGCCAGATCGGCTTCCGCCCCTTCGTCCAGATACGCTGCGATCCCCACAACACCACCGGGATCAACGGAACCCCGGCGTCCTGCGCGATGCGGGCGGCACCATCCTTGAACTCCTTGATCTCGAACGAGCGGGAGATGGTGGCCTCCGGGAATATTCCGATGAGCTCCCCACCTGCAGCACGACGGGTCGCCTCACGCACCGAACCGCCGCCGTCAGCACGGTCCACCGGGATGTGGTGGCAGCCCGACATGGCGGGACCGGCGACCGGGTTGTCCCAGATCTCCTTCTTCGCCATGAACCGCACCAGTCGTCCCCCGTTCATCGCCGAGGGGATACCGCCGAAGACGAAGTCCCAGTAACCGGTGTGGTTCACCGCCAGCACCGCCCCACCGTCGGTGGGAATGCGCTCCGGGTGGTAGATCTCGACCTTCAGCCGCTGGACATAACGCATCCAGAACTTCGCGAGGGGGATGATCACCCGCCCGTAGAACAGCTCCTTCGATTCCGGGTGGGCGGGTGTGTCAGGCACACCCGTAGGGATCTCGAAGCCTTTGGGAATCCACATGCCGTGTTATGTCTCCTTGTTGTGTTGCGCGGTCGTTGCCGGGGTCACGTCACGGCTCACCTCGGGGTCAGGACGTCCTTCCCCACGAAGGGTCGCAGGGCCTCGGGCACGACGACTGAACCGTCCGCCTGCTGGTTGTTCTCCAGGATCGCGACAAGCCAGCGGGTGGTGGCGAGGGTGCCGTTGAGGGTGGCGGCCGTCTGCGCCTTGCCGTCCTCATCACGGTAGCGGGTCTTGAGGCGCCGCGCCTGGAAAGTGGTGCAGTTGGACGTGGAAGTCAGCTCACGGTAGGCGCTCTGGGTCGGGACCCATGCCTCCGTGTCGAACTTACGGGACGCCGAAGAACCGAGGTCGCCACCGGCCACGTCGATCACGCGGTAGGGGACCTGCACGGCGGCGAGCATGTCCTTCTCCATCGCCAGCAGCTCCTGGTGCTGCTGTTCGGCATCCTCCGGACGGCAGTAGACGAACATCTCGACCTTGTCGAACTGGTGCACGCGCAGGATACCGCGGGTGTCCTTGCCGTAAGAGCCGGCCTCGCGACGGAAGCAGGACGACCAGCCGGCGTACCGCACCGGCCCGTCCGACAGGTCGATGATCTCGTCCTTGTGGTACCCGGCCAGCGCCACCTCGCTGGTGCCGACGAGATACATGTCGTCCGCCTCGAGCCGGTAGATCTCGTCGGCGTGCGCACCGAGGAAACCGGTGCCGGCCATAATCTCCGGACGCACCAACACCGGCGGGATCATCAGCTGGAAGCCGTGGTCACGCGCCTTCTGCGCCGCCAGCTGCAGCATGCCGAGCTGGAGCAGCGCCCCGTCACCGGTGAGGAAGTAGAAACGGGCGCCCGATACCTTCGCGCCCCGTTCCATGTCGATCAGCCCGAGGGACTCCCCGAGCTCGAGGTGGTCCTTCGGCTCGAAGTCGAACTCGCGGGGTTCACCGATGTGCTCCAGCACCACGAAGTCGTCCTCCCCACCGGCCGGAGCGCCGGAGACGACATTCGACAGTCGCATCTGCAGGTCCTGCACATCCGACTCCGCAGCCGACTGTGCGTCCTCAAGTTCCTTCACCGCGGCAGAACGGGTCTTGCCCTCCGCACGCAGGGACGCGCGTTCCTCGTCCGACGCATCCTTCATGGCCTTGCCCATGGACTTCGAGAATGCCTTCTGCTCAGCCCGAGCCGTGTCAGCTGCAGCGATGGCCTCGCGGCGACGCTGGTCAGCGTCCAGGAGCCGATCGACGAGCGCCGGGTCCTCGCCGCGGGTGCGCTGGGATTCACGGACGACGTCAGGGTTCTCCCGCAGGAACTTGAGATCAATCATGCCTCGTAGTTTAGCTACAGTGGATTCAACCGTGTGCAGCGCTGTCCGGCACTGCCTGAGATTTTCCGGTGATGTCTACTGATGTCCAGTCCCCGTGAGAGAATGCGTGTTATGCCGTCCAGCACCCCGCCCTCCGCATCCGACCGTCCTGCCGACGCACGCGCCCGCAAAGGCCGCCGCAGGACGGTCACCGTGCTACTCACGGCCGCCCTCGCCGGCGCAGTGGGCGCCGGGGCGTACGAGTACTTCGCGCCGCAGGGGGCAACCGTGGTCGCACAGCGCGGGGCGGACCGGACCGAGGAGGCCCCGGAACTGGTGGCGTTCACCGACGCCGACACCGCCGACTGCGTGAACTGGTCCCAGGACGGCGACATCGCCACCGACTTCGCGGTCGTGGACTGCGCCTCACCGCACCGCTTCGAGGTCTCCACCCGTGAAGACCTCTCGCAGTACCCGACCAGCGAGTTCGGGCCGGACGCCCCGCAGCCCGACCTGGAGCGGCAGGGACAGCTGACCTCCGAACTGTGCGAAGGCCCGACCCGCACCTACCTCGACGGCCGTCTCGACCCGCAGGGACGGTACTCCATCGTCCCCATTCTGCCGCCGGAGGCCGCGTGGGACGGCGGCGACCGCACAATGCTGTGCGGGGTGGCCGTGCCCCAGGCCGACGGCAACTATGCCGAAGCCACGGGCCGCGCCGCGGAGACCGACCAGTCACCCGCTGAACCGGCGGAGACCTGCATGCGCGCCCAGGGTGATGCGGTGGACGTCGCTGACTGTGACCGCCCGTACTCCTGGCAGGTGACCTCGGTGGTGAATCTCGGGGATACCTTCAATGGGGCGTGGCCGACGATTGAGCAGCAGAACGACCATCTCGACGACGTGTGTACCGCAGCTGCCATCGAGTTCCTCGGCGGCGGAGACGACGAGAACCTCTACCAGTCCACGCTGACTCCGTTCTGGACGACCCTTCCGCAGGAGTCCTGGAACGCCGGGTCACGCACCGTCAACTGTGCGCTGACCAAGGCCCGCGAGGGTGGCGGCTTCGCCGACCTGCAGGGAGATGTCCGCGGCGACTTCACCATCGACGGCAATCCGCCGGCGGACCAGCCTGAACGTAATCCGCGCCGCGACAACAACAGCAACTCCGATTCCGCCTCCGGCAGCGAGGCACCGTGATCGACGTCAGTGACGACGACTTCGAGGAACTCGTCGACCGCGGTCTCCGCCTCATACCGCGACAGCTCCTTGACGCGCTCGACAATGTCGCCATCGTCGTGGAGGACCACAATGACGAGGACCCGTCGATCCTCGGGCTCTACCATGGCGTGGCGCTGACGGAACGCTCCGTGGAGTGGCCCACATTCCTCCCGGACAAGATCAGCATCTACAAAGATGCCCTCTGTCGCTACTGTTCCACCCACGACCAGCTCGTCGAGGAAGTGGCGGTCACCGTGGTCCACGAGATCGGCCACCATTTCGGCATCGACGACGCGCGCCTGCACGAACTCGGCTGGGGTTAGCCCCGTCCCGCGTCAGCCCCTCCCTGCCCGGGGCGGCTCACCGTGACCGGCCCAGTCCGTGACCTTCCACCCGTCGGCGACCACCTCGCTGAGATCCTCCGGACGGAGGGACCCACCGAGGTCGGGGACCTCGAGATCCACCCGCAGCGTGTTGGGCAGCAGCGTGCGCACCGCAAACTCGGGATCGACCCTCCCCAGGTAGGCGGCGATCAGGCGGATCACCGCACCGTGGCTGACGACCGCCAGATCCGACCCGGCGCGCTGTGCGGTGGACAGCACCGGCAGCAGGGTTCCCAGGTACCGTCCGACGACCTCTCGTCCGGTGGAAGCTCCCGGGACGGGCAGGTCCATCGATCCACCCAACCATTCGGCGAAGGTGCGGTGGTAGCCGTAGTGCGCGTCCGGATCCATCCTCATCTCGTACTGCCCCGCCGGAATCTCGGAGATCCCGGGTACCGCGCCCGGCATCACCAGAGGAAGCGGCCGGTGCAGCGCTGCCGCAGCGCCGTCGGTCAGCGTGGGACGAGTCCCCGTGCCGCCTCCGAGAGCGGCCGGAGCTCCCGCGGTCGTGGACTCTTCCGGGCCTTCCTCCCCGTGGGCGAGCCCGTCGGTGACCTCCAGCTCGGCCAGTTGTGACAGGGCGTCGGCGAAGTCACTGCCCGGCGCGGTGCGTTCCAGATGCAGCCCTCGGCCACTGCCGCCGAGGGCGATTCCGGCGGCGGTCTGACGGGCCCGCAACGCCTGCGAGGACACCATCGCCAGCGGGGCGTCCTGCCTGTCCCGCTCTTCGGCCCGATCGCCGGCCCATTCTCTGGCGAGTCGTTCCCCCGCGGCACGCGCCTGCGACCATCCGAGTTCGGTCAGCGCAGCGCCCGGCAGGCTGGTGTCCAGGGCATGGTTGACATTCGACGTGGTCTGCCCGTGGCGGATCAGCAGCAGCCGGCTCACGGCTGACCACCGTCCCCCAGTCCCCTCAGCCCCTGAATCCACTCCCAGGAGGCGGCGTAGTCGGGTGGCACGGAGCCGTCGGGACCGTCGACACCGCCGACCCACCCTTCCTGTGGCCAGGACCCGAGGAACCGGATGCGGTCGCAGTAGCGGTGCAGTCCCGCCAGTGCTTCAGCGACGGCGTCATCCTGCAGATGACCGACGAGTTCCACGTGGAAGTTGTAGGTGCCCGCCTTCTCCCGGGTCGGGCGCGACTCGATGCGTGACATGTCGACACGGCGGGTGGCCAGCTCCATCAGCGCCATCACCAGCGACGCCGGCACATTGGGAACCTGCAGGACAATGGCCGTGCGGTCATGTCCGGTGCGGGCGGTCGGCTCCTGAGGCAGGCCCACAAGGACGAAACGTGTGTGTGCCCCGGCAACGTCTGCGACGCCCTCAGCGACGGTCTCCAGCCCGTGGAGGGCACCGGCACGTGCCGGTGCCGCCGCGGCGTCCGCCTCACCCGCGGCGACAGCGGCAGCGGCGGCGCCGTTGGAGCTTGCGGGGATGAACTCTGCGTGGGGCAGATGTTCGGCGGCCCACCGCCACACCTGTGCCTGTGCGACGGGGTGAGTGGTGAACGTCCGGACGTCCTCGAGCCGGGTGCCGGGCCGTACGAGGATCGAGAACACGACAGGGACATCGTGTTCCCGCAGGATCTGCACCGGTGCTCCGTCAGCCAGGGAGTCGAAGGTCTGCGTGACCGGGCCGTCGACGCTGCTTTCCAGCGCGACGACGGCCCGGTCCACCTCGCCACACCGGACCAGGTCGAGTGCCTCCGCCGGGGAGGCTACGGTGCGGTGGGCGACATCCTCCGGCAGGTGGCCGGCGGCCGTCAGGTTCAGGACGGCCTGTTCGGTGAAGGTTCCGCGTGGGCCGAGATAGGCCACCGTCTCGATGTCGCTCATGACACCAACCTACCGGGCGCCGGTAGTGTGACCGACATGAAACCCCCACCACCCAGGGAAGGCGCTGCCGGCACGGACGGCACCGGCAGTACCGCCAGTGCCGGCAGTACCGAGGCCGTGTCGCTGCGACTCGCGCGCCTGAGCGCACGCACCGGATTGTCCCCCGAAGAACTGGGGGTGGCCAGGATCTACGACAGGGCTCACGAAGATCGTCGGGAGCACGGCCCGCTGCGCGGACTGGACGTTCTGGTCAAGGACCTCAACCGGGTCGGCGGTGAGGTCACGACCTTCGGCTCTGTCGGACACGCCGTGGTGGCGGAGACCGACGACACCGCCGTGACCCGGCTGTTGGAGGAAGGTGCCAGACTGGTCGGTGCCAGCGTCACCGCCGAATTCGG
The DNA here is from genome assembly GCF_000626675.1 of Corynebacterium glyciniphilum AJ 3170. NCBI lineage: Bacteria > Bacillati > Actinomycetota > Actinomycetes > Mycobacteriales > Corynebacteriaceae > Corynebacterium > Corynebacterium glyciniphilum. The sequence continues at coordinate 3,315,053 of NZ_CP006842.1, forward strand.
GGCGACGGTCTACACCGAACCCGCGCACGGTCCTGGGCCGGTGAATCCGATCGACCGGCGAATGACGTCCGGCGGGTCCTCGTCCGGCGCTGCGGTGGCCGTGGCACGGGGCATCGTCGACGTCGCCCACGCCAGCGACGGCGGCGGGTCAATCCGCGTGCCCGCCGCAGCCGTGGGACTACCCGGGCTGAAACCCGCACACAACGTGGACAACGGCGGTCTGCCGAATCCGGCGGCGCAGGGATTCATCGCCCGCGATCTCGACCTCACCGCCCGCGCCTACGGGATCTCCGGGAGGTCTTCCCCGTCCTCCCCGCCGTCCCCGACGCGCCCGCTACGGCTGGGGCACACCAACCGTCCGTTCCACACCACCACCGCAGTAGAGCCGACGGTAGCCAACGCCACGGCGGCAGCCGCGTCTCTTCTGGTCACCCACCCCGCTGTCAGCGGTGTCCGACCGGTGACGGCCCCGTACCCGGTGGAGCACTTCGACGTGTACTCGCGCGTCATGGCGGCCCGGTGCCGCGACCTGCCTGATCCTGCGACGACGATGCCGACGTGGTTGAGGCAACAGGGCCTGGACCTCACCCCTGCTGAGATCGCCGCCGCCACCGACGCGGTGTCTGCACTGCCCGGGGATATCCTCACTGCATGGGACGGTGACGCCGACGGACCTGTGGACGTGGTCGTAACTCCGATGCTGGCATGTGCCCCACCCCGGATCGGCGCCTTCTCCCGCGCACCGGGACCGGAGACCCGTGATCCCGCTGCAGACTTCCAGGCGCAGACCGCGTGGACGCCCTGGGCCACACTCTGGAACCTCACGGGGTGGGCGGGGCTCTCCGTGCCCCTGGTGTCCCCCGACGCCGCGCCCGGTCGGTGGCCGGTCTCGGTACACCTGGGCGCTGTCGCCGACCGGGTCTCTGCGGCTGAACTCCTGGACCTGGCACACCACCTGCAGGAGACCATGGCGCGGATGGTGGACGCCGACGCATCCGTGCTCGACGCCGTCACCCTTGCCGGCCCCGGTGATCTCGATGCATTGATCGAGGCCCCCTCCAGGGACGGGCAATGAAGCGGTCCGATCAACGTGCGCTCCGGTGGGAGCTGGTCATCGTCCTCGCTGTCACCTTCGGTGCCTCCGGGGTTCGCTCGGCGTTACGGCTCCTCGAGGCAGCCACGATGCCGGAAGACCTCAACGAACAGAGCACCACTCTCAATGCTCGCCAGTCGACCCTGACCTGGCTCGATCCCGCATTCCAGTTGGTCTCCACCGGTGTTCTCGTCGCATGGGGCGGGTTGGCGCTGTTCCTGCTGCTACGGCATGTTCCTCCCGCATTGTCCGGGGTACCTGGGAGCTCCTTCCGCCCCCGGTGGCGCGACGCCCTCCCCGGGGCCGGCCTGGCCGCACTGATAGGTATCCCCGGGCTGGCCTTCTATGTCGGAGCGGTTCAGCTGGGGCTGTCCAAGGAGGTCATCCCGACCGGATTGGACCGCAGCATCCAGGACCTGCTGCTGCTGATCCTGAACTCCTGGGCGAACGGCTTCGCCGAGGAGATCCTCGTGGTGGCATGGCTGTGCTGCCGACTCCGCCAACTCCGGGTGCCGTGGGTGTGGATCTTCCTGGCATCGGCGGTACTGCGCGGAAGCTACCATCTCTACCAGGGGTATTCCGCCGGTCTGGGCAACATGGTGATGGGGCTGGTGTTTGTCTGGTTCTTCTATCGCACCGGCCGGGTGTGGCCGTTGATCATCGCACACGGGGTGATCGACACCGTGGCGTTCGTGGGCTACCAGATACTGGGCTCCACGCCGGGCCTGTGAAGTCCGCAGGTCGGTGTACCCGTGTGCCCCCTCATGCCACTGACACGATCTGAGTCACCGCACAGAACAGAAAACGCCTCCGAATCGTTCTGGGCGGTGACTCAGACGACAACACCGGAACCGGACGGCGTCGCTCAGCCGAAGGCCTCCAGCTCCCGCTTGACGACCTTACCGATCGGGTTGCGCGGCAGCGGCTGGTCCATCAGCACCACGTCGCGCGGGACAGCCGGAGCCATGAAGTTCTCCCGCACATGGGTGCGGATGTCGTCCTCACTCAGGTCGGCGGACCCGTCAGTGACGACATACGCCTTGACGCGCTGGAACTTCTCGTCGTCTTCCACCCCGACACAGTAGGACTCCGCGACACCGTCTACCCGGTCAATGATGTCGGACACAGAGGTCGGCCAGATGTTCTCTCCACCGACGATGATCATGTCGTTATTGCGCCCCAGCACGCGCAGGCGGCCGGTCTGCGGATCAATGACGCCCTTGTCACCGAGGTCCAGCATCCCGTCGCGGTAATCGGGCTTGTCCCGGTTACCGAGGTATCCCTTCATCGACATCGCATTGTGGGCGTGGATGATACCGACCTCGCCGGGAGCCACCGGTTTCCCGGTCTCCGGGTCGAGCAGTTCCAGGCGGCCGTTCCAGACCCGGTGTCCGGCGGTAAGCGGATCTTCCGTGAGATCCTCCGGGGTAGCGTAGGCCACGAGCAGGCCTTCGGTGGAACCGTAGCCGCTGGACAGGATGTTGCCGTAGCGCTCCTGCAGACCGCGCACGAGGTCTTCGCTCATGGCGTTCCCGGCGTTGAGGATCCACGTCATCGTCGACAGGTCATAGGATCCGTCGTCCACGGCCAGAACGTCCTTGAGGAAGACCGCAGAGCTGAGCATGCCGGTGCACTTGTAGTCCTGCACCTGCTTCAGGACAACGTCCGGCTTGAAGACACGCTGAGTGACCAGGGTGCAGCCCGCGGTGATCGCCAGGACCGCGGCGCCCCAGCCGAGCACGTGGAAAAGGCTGGCGGTGAGCTGGAGCCGGTCACCGGCCTTGACCCCCAGGCCCTTGAGCACGGGGCCGAGGACGCCGACGGGGAAACTGGGTTCCGTGTGCTGGACAGCCTTCGGCGTTCCGCTGGTACCGGAGGACATCAGGATGACCCCACCCTGATTCGGACGTCCCGGGAACGCGTTGTCGTGGTCACCCGGGTTTGCCCAGAAGTCCTCGATGGTCGGGTAGTCAATGTCCGTACGGTGCCCCTCGGCGGCGTCCGCGTGGACGAGGGTCGCGCCGAAGTCACTGAGATCTTCAGGAAAACGGTCGTCGAACTCGGAGTCGTAGAAGATGACGTCGAGCTTGTGCTCCCGGACGATCTCGGCGATCTGGTTCTTACTGGCCCCGACGTTCAGCAGGAACACGGTGTAGCCGAGGTAGCCCTTGGCCGCCAGGGGGAAGAGGAACCCACGGCCGTTGCGGGCCATGATGCCGACACGGCTGTCGGAGGTGATGCCGTGGCTGGCCAGCGTGTGAGCGGTGAGCCGGGAGTATTTGGCCAACTCCTGGTACGTCAGCTCACCGTCGTCGTCGACGAGAGCCAGACGCGAGGGGAAACGGGCGGCGGACCCCTCAAGGAGACCGGCGAGACTGGTGCCGTAACGTCCCAGTGCCTTGGCCACCCCCAGGCCACTGGCAAGATTGGATCCCTTGAGGAATCCGGTGTCTACGAAGGCCTTGGCTCCCTTTGCAGCACCTTTGAGGTCATAGGACAGCTGTTCAAACACTGTCGCTCCTTTTCTGAGTCTGTCGTTCGGTGGTCTCGGTGGTCTCGTACTCAGTCGTCTCGTGCTCCCCGTGAAACGTACGCGCGGCATGACGAAAGGCGGACGTCGGGTCGGCGCGCCAGGGCCGGGGTCGGCAAACTACTTTCGCCTACCATACCGGGCCGACGCCGTTCGGCGTTACCCGGCCGTCCCCGGCGCGGGCGACACACTCAGCCACATGCACAACAAATGCAACTTTAGCCACAGGGGTTACATTCTGGAGGATTAGTCGATAAAGTCACGCTAATGTAACGTCGTTGTCCCAGGAAACGGTTTAGAACACCGGATCCGTCTACGGCTTGTCGGGGACACGTCGGGACACATGACACGTTTCAGGAGAGGAACCTCAGAAATGAGCGCACGACACCGCACGGCCTCGCGGGCAGGCCGCCGCATCGCCGGACTTGCAGCCGCCGCAGTGGCCACCGTCGCCGCCCTGTCCGGCACGCTGCTCTCGGCACCGGAGAGCCAGGCCGCCCCCGGTAACACCGTTGTCCTCGGCGACTCCATCGTCGCCAACCCGGACATCTATAACTACCTCGCCGGCAAGGGTCTCCCCTTGCCTGACCCGATCCTCAGCGGTTCCGGTTGCGGCACAGACAACCGGTTCGCCAACTCCTACGGCCAGGCATCCGGCAAGCACGTCGACAACTACTCCTGTGCCGGCGGTTCCTACCGCACCGGTGGCATGCACGTCACCGAGCAGGCAGACCGCGCCAACCGCGGCGGCGCCCTGAACGCCGGCACCAACGAGGTCGTCATCTGGGCAGGCGCCAACGACACCTACCCCTACATCCTCGGCGACAAGCTGCCGGTCCCGCAGATCGAGCGCCAGCTGCGCGATTCGGTGAACCGCACCGTCTCCCACGTCAAGCGTCTCGCGCCCAACGCCAACGTGAAGGTGCTCGGCTTCCCGCACATCACCAACGGCGCCGGTCAGGTCTGCCCGATCAACGTCATCCCGAACGTGCAGGTTCCGAGCGCGCTGATCCAGATCTCCGATGTCGAGTGGGCCCTGGAACGGGGACTGCGCGACGGCGCCACCAGCGCCGGCGGCAACTTCGTCGATCTCAAGGGGCCGAGCCGCGGCCACGAGATGTGCTCGAATGACCGGTGGGTCGTCGGCCTGATCGACACCACCTCGGAGCGTCGTAACCTCCCGCTGCACATGACCGACACCGGTCTGCGCGCCATGGGACGCGCCGCCGCGAACGCCTGACACTTCCTAGTGTCCCCGCCACCGGGGCCCGACGGTCTTCTTCTGACCGTCGGGCCCCGGTTGCTTACGCTGGGACACATGAAGCTGGACGGAATGACGTTGCTGGAGGGCCCTCGAAGCCGACGGATGGTGCTGGAGTACATTCTCGCCTGCGAGGAACGCCACGTCCGCGACAACGGGGAAACAGCACAGGCGCTGTGGGGCATGGTCCGACAGGCTGCCGACCACCTGGTTCCCGTCCCTGAGGCCCGGACATACGCGTTCTGGTCGTCTGCTACCCCCGACAGCCCGTCACGAATCTACGAGGCCCCTGCCTCCCCACCGGACCCGGATTCCAGAATCACCCCGGAACGGGTTGCCGAGCAGATCCGCCGTACAACCCTGCTGCCCCCGGACCCCGCTCTGCTACTGGCCGCACTCACCGCGTCGGTCGAATCCGCCGCGTACTGGCGGCACCCCGTGGGCCAGGATGTCCTCGCCAACGTTTCCTCCGTGCGCGAGGCGCTGAAGAAGGCGGCCCGCCTCATCGCGGAATCTTCAGATACCCGTTGGTGGTCTACCCCAGCCGACCTTGCCGACCAGTGGTTCGTCTACTGGGGCAACAGCAGTGAGCCGGCCCCGAGCACACGACGCCGTGGGCTCAGTGACTGCGACTTCCTCGAGAAGCTCACGTCCTGGCGAATCGACCAGAAACGGATGGAAGAGAAGTACCGTCGGTCGGCAACCGAATCACCCCTCTCCGGCTCCGGGGGAGCATGGTGGACAACGCCTCCCGCGCCGGCGATCCCCTCAACCAGGATATTTCCCGGAACAGACATGCCGGCGGGAGTTCCGCTCCAGGAGGACCGTTTCGGCGACATGGCCCATGCCTTCTCTTACACGCCGCCGCCGAATCCTCGCATCTACGAGATCAACGAGCCGGCGGACTGGGTCCGCCTGTGCGATGAGTTTCCCCTCGATCAGACGTATACGCTACGGAGGGAATGGTTCAGAGTCACCGGTCGTGACGGCCGATGGATAGTACCGGACTGGTCTGCAGTTGCGGAGAAGTGGGAGGCCGTCCATCTGACGGTCGCCGGATACCTGCGAACCGCCACCCGTGCAGTTCCGGTGGGCGCTCCTCCCGACGGCAACCTGTCTCCGGCACCTGCGGAGACAATGATGGCCGGTTGGTCACCGGACGAGACCTGGTGGTTCCGGGAGCGCGAGGCAGGGCCGTTTACCGGTGGCGCCCGTCGGTGGACTGACCACGGCGCCGGCGAACTTGCTCCAGACGTCGGAGAGTAGTCCCGGTCAGTTGACCGTGTCCGCCAGCAGCGGTGTCAACGTCTCCACCGCCCACTGCGTCGAGAGGGGCCCTGGATAGGCGACCGCCCACGCCAGATTGCCCTCGTAGTGCTTCCCGTTGGCCTCGAAAGAGGGGTCGTTGCCCTCCTTGAACGCATTGTTGCTGATGACCAGAACCCGGTCCTCCTGGACAGCCGGGATGCTGCTGAAGACCGCGCTGTCCTCGAGTTCACCGATCCGCCCGTCGGAATTGTCGAGGACGATGACGACATCGGCCGCCAGGTCGTCGACCCGTTCCCCGCTGAGCTGCACGCCCTGCAGATCCGCCGTGTCCGCGTCCTCATCGAACCCCATGTCGCTGAACAGCGTCGCAGCATCACCGCCGGCCGGGTTGAGCAGCCTCATTTCATCGAGTCCGAAGTACTGGATCAATGACACGGTCCTGCCGGCGAACTCCGGATGATCCTTGCGGACGGCGGCCACGGCATCCTCGGTCTTCTGGACGACCTCGTCGGCCCGCTCCTCCTCCCCGAGGGCCTCGCCCAGGTTGATGAGGGTCTGCTGCCAGTTGCCCGCGATGTCTTCCTGAGTTTCGGCAGCGATCACCGGCGCGATGCCCGACAACTGGTCGTAGACATCCTTCAGGTCCAGCTGACTGGCGATGATCAGATCCGGTTCTGCCGCCGCAAGCTCCTCCATCGGAGGCATCCCGGTCTCGGTGTACTCGAAGGTCGCCGCCGGATCACTCTTCAGCGCGTCGAGCGTCCACGTCTCCTGCTTGACGGTGTTCTCCGGCACGATCACCGGAACCTCACCCATCGAAGCGACAATGTCAGTGTCCTTGTACCCCACCGCGGCAATACGTTCCGGACGGGCATCGAGGGTGCTGTCACCCCAGGGCGAGGTGAACGTTACCGGCGTGAAATCCTCATCGGCGGTGGAAACGTCATTTCCCCCGTCACCGGAGGAACACGCTGCAGACACCAACGACAGGGTGGCGACGAGAGCGACAAGCGATGACCGTACCGAGGTCCGCACCCCGGTGCGACGGTCTCTGCTCCGCCCGACACCACGTCCGGGCACCGTCGTGACAGTCATGGGGAAACTCCTCCTCAGTCAGGCAACGTCGCCACGTCGCAGCGACACGGCGCAGGCACGCCGACCGACTTATCGTACACCCAGGAAAGGCTTCCCTGACCACCCGCGGAGTCCGTTTTCACCGCTTACGCTTCGCGGCGCCCTTCCCGTTCTTCCCGTTCTTCCCGTTCTTCTTCGCCGCTTCCGCCATCCGGGCGGCACGATTCGCCGCGCGGACCACGGGAATGAGACTGACGAGGACAATCACGAACGGAACAACTCCCAGGGCAGTCACCCACGCGCCGTCGAAGATGAACGACAGGATGATGATCACCACGGCCAGCACGGAGGTTCCCAACGTCACCGTCCTCGCCAGTGGAGCCGCTGCCTCGTGACCCGCCGTCCACGCGTCATCGCTGGCCTTCGTGGCGGCCGTCCGGATCCCCACCGCTCCGGATCGTGGCAGGTCGCCTCGGGCAGCGGCTTTCGTCACCTGCGAGATGACCATGGACAGAACCACCGCCATGACCGCCGGAAACGCCACTGCCATCAATGCATCACTCATGAGCAGCATCCTACGGGACTCCGTTTTCCACCCGTCCAGCCCGTAGTATGTCCCCATGTCACCAACCCCGCCCGACAACGACGGCCGCTCCGGAGACCCTGTCGCCCGTGACAGGCATGGTCGGCCGATCCTTGACCGTTACGGGCGCCCCGTGCCCCGTCGCTCCTCGGGCGCGGTCCCGCCACCGCAGGACGCCACCCGCGCCTACGGAGGGGAACACCGACCAGAATCCCGGCACCGGGCGGCAGGCCAGCATCAGGCTCAGCCGCCGCAGTACCGGCGGCAGCCGGAGCAGCCACCGCAGGCAGCCCCGTACCAACCGCCCAGGCAGGAGCGCGAGCCCCAACGTCCGTATGGGCAGCAGCCGCCTCCCGAGCAACCGTCCGGGCCACCACCGCGGTCCCGGCGACCACGCAAGCGTCGGCGGATCCGTCCCCTGCGGATCATCGGCGCGCTGCTCCTGGTGATCGTCCTGGTCGCCGGCGGTACCGCATGGTGGGTCGACTCTAATCTCAACCGGGTCGACGCGCTCACCAACTACGAGGGCCGCATCGGCAACACCTCAGGAACGAACTGGCTGCTCGTGGGCTCCGATTCCCGGGCCGGGATGAGCGAGGAGGACGGTGAACGCTACGCCGCCGGCGATCTCTCCGACGGCGGCGCACGAACCGACACCATCATCGTCGTCCATGTCCCCTCCTTCGGCGGCAAGCCGACCATGGTGTCCATCCCCCGCGACTCCTATGTGTCGATCCCCGGCTACGGAGAGGGGAAGATCAACTCCGCGTTCTCCTTCGGCGGCCCGCAGCTCCTGCAGCAGACCGTCGAGGGTGCCACCGGCATGCGCATGGACCACTACATGGAGATCGGGTTCGGCGGCTTCGGGAAGATCGTCGACGCTGTCGGCGGAGTGGAACTCTGCCCGGCCGACGCCATCGACGACCCGATGGCCGGACTGAACGTCGAGGCAGGCTGCCAGGAGATGGACGGGCCGACGGCGCTGGGCTACGTGCGTACCCGCTACACCTCAGCCAACGGTGACCTGGACCGGGTGGAACGCCAGCGTGAGTTCCTCAACGCCGTGGTCTCGAAGGTGGGCTCGTTCGGCACGCTCGCCAACCCTTTCCGCGCCCTTCCCCTGATCAACGCGTTCTCCGACGCCCTGACCGTGGATGAGAGCGACCATGTGTGGCACCTCGCACGCCTCGCGCTCGGCATGATCCGCGGCGCGGACCAGCAGACCGTCCCGGTGGGCGGATTCGCCGATACGGATGCCGGGAGCGTGGTCCTCTGGGACGACGGAGCTGCCGAGGAACTCTTCAGCGACCTGCGCTGAGCAGTCTCTAGTTCAGGACGGCGAGCGCGGCGTCGTAGTCGGGCTCGGTGGTGATCTCCGGGACCAACTGTGAGTGCAGGACGGTTCCGTCGGTGTCCAGGACAACCACCGAGCGGCCCAGCAGACCGGCGAGCGGGGAGTCCGTGAGAGTCACACCGAAGTCCTCGCCGAAGGAGGAGCGGAAGGCGGACGTGGGCTCCACGTTCTCGATGCCCTCCGCGGCGCAGAACCGTGCCAGCGCGAAAGGGAGGTCCTTCGAGACGGAGACGACGGCGGTGTTCTCCAGGTCGGTGGCCCGCTTGTTGAACTCCCGCTCGGACGCGGCGCAGACGCCGGTGTCGACCGAGGGGAAGATGTTCAGCACCACGCGCTTGCCGCGGAGCGAGTCGCCGTTGACGTCCTTGAGCTCCGCGGACACGGTGGTGAAGTTGGGGGCCTGCTCGCCGACTGCGGGCAGGTCACCGACGGTGTGGGCAGGGGTTCCTTGGAATGCGGTATCAGCCATGCCACCCATGGTGGCATACATTGCCGATCAGCGGATCGTGACCTCGCGGGCGATGATCGTCTGACGCGACTTCTGCTCGTCTGCAGTGAGGCTCCCACCGTCCGCGATCTCGGACAGCGCCGTCGAGATGCGGGCGTCCAGTTCCTGCAGCGGTGCGGCGAATTCGCTGGCATCCATGGTGTTGTCCAGGTCGAATACCGGGACGAGAACGCCGTGGGTGCGGAATACGCCGGCGAAACGCGTGTCCTCGCCGAGGTTCAGCTGGCCTGCGGCATGGACACGGGCGAGTGCCGGGAGCAGCTGCGCCTCCGTCTCCGGGCGAACCCAGCGGATGTGCGCCTTCTCGCCCGGGTCGATCCACCAGGCGGATCCGGTGATCTCGGCGTCCACCCGCGTGCTCGGCAGAACCGAGGCATTGGCCTGGTCAAGGGAAGCGACAACCTGCGGGTTGTCTCGCTGGTCCTCGGTGAGCCACCAATTGAAGTCGTCGCGCACCTCGATCGTCGGCTTCTGGTCAGCGACCAGGAGGGAGGACAGCTCCGGCTCGGACCCGTCGGCGACGGCGACCTCCAGGCTGCTGCCCGGTGCCGCATCCTTGGCCCAGTTCAGGGCGAAAGCCAGATCACGGTTGGGGTTGTCACCGCGGTGCTGGGTCTGCAGGGCGACCAGTGCCTCGCCACCCTCCTCCTCAGCACGGACCAGTGCTGCCGCGGCCCCGGGCAGGACGGTGCAGATCGTCACCGTGCGGGTGAAACCGGCGTCCTTCTCCGTCTCCGCGGTGAAGTGCGCGGAGGGGACGAATTCCTGCAGCGCGATCAGATCAGCCTCGGCAGCGAAACCGTCGTAGGGCCGAGGGTCGCGCTCCAACGCGGCACGCTCGGCGGCACGCTTGGCTAGCTTCGCCTGGCGACGGCTCATGCCCTCAGGCAGATCGTCCTGGTTCTTGTTCTTCCTGTTCTTCTTAGCCACGGCCCACAGTCTAGCGGTCAGTGAAAACCCACGGCACCGTCGAGCGTCCGACGGGCGCGGTCGGGGTAATCAGTGGCGGCCCACCTGACACCGTGACGGTGCAGCCAGAGAAGATCGTCCTGCCGGTTGGCGGTGAAAACGTACGTGCGCTCACCTGCGCCGACCACGTGCTGAGGCGCTTGTCGTGCGCGGTACACCGAGAACCCCTGCGACGGGGCGACACCCATCGGCTCGAGGTGCTTCAGCATGCGCCACAGGAGGTACTCCTTCCGCAGGTAGATCCGGTGGATCTGCGGATTCAGGGAGGAGAAGCGTGCCAGAGAGCCATGGTCGAAGGAGATCAGGTGGACCAGAGTGTCCGGTCCGCCGTCCGCCAGACCGACAGCATGCAGTTCGCGGTTCATCGCCGCCTCGAGGCGTCCGTCCCGCTCTCCGAGGCTGCCTAACCGTTTGGTCTCGACGAAGAGCTCAGGCCGGTAGTCACTGGTCTGTACGTCACGGATGAACTCGAGCATTTCCCGCAGTGTCGGGATACGTTGGGGACGGTGTGCCGTTCCCACGTTGAGCTCCCGGAGTTGTGCCAAGGGCATCGCGGCGACGGCGCCGACCCCGTCGGACGTGCGGTCGACCGTGGCGTCGTGGATAACCACGGGTACCCCGTCGGCAGTGAGTCGAATATCACACTCGATACCGTCCGCCCGCTGGTCAACGGCGAGTTCATAGGCGTCAAGGGTCAGTTCGGGCCGGTAGCCGCTCGCCCCGCGGTGCGCGATGATCTTCACGTCCCCCATTGTTACCCGATCCGGCCCATGGTGCGGACCGCCGCACTGTAGTATGGCTCCCCGTGGCAGATTTTCCGGCAGGTGTCCGACCCCCTCTGCACGGGGGCCCGGCACGGGACGTCCCGAGCAGGTCGGTCAGCGACACCGCGCTGGTATTCGAGGGTGGGGCGATGCGTGCCGCATTCTCCTCGGCGATGGTGCAGGCCCTGCTGGAGGAAGGCATCCAGTTCGACTGGGCCTACGGCAATTCAGCATCGGCCGTGCACGTGGCCACCTACCTCTCGAACGACACCCGATTGGCACGCGACTACTTCACGGTGTTCCCCGGAGACCCGCTCTTCGGCGGGATCCGCCCGTTCCTCCGTGGCGACGGATTCTTCAACGCGCGGTACATCTTCGGCCCCGACGCCCAGGTCGAGGACCGGAGCATGGTGCCGGACTGGGATGCGATCATGTCGAGCCCCGGAAACTTCCGTATCTCCGGCTTCAACGGCCGCAGCGGCGAAACGGTGCACTGGTCGCGGGAGGACATGCACGGCCTGGATGATTTCCTGCGCCATGCCCGCGCCTCGGCGTCGCTGCCGATCGTCATGCCGCCGACGAAGATCGGCACAGAGGTCTACTTCGACGGTGCGTTCGGCTCCACCGGAGGCATCCCGGTGGACTCCGCGATCGAGATGGAAGGCTTCGACCGGTTCCTCGTGGTGATGACGCGCACCCGGTCCTACCGCAAGAGCGCCTCGAAGTTCACCTGGTTCGTGAAGCGGGCGTTTCCCCAGTACCCGGCGCTGGCGCAGTCGATGCTGGACCGGCACGCGCGGTACAACCGGACACGGGACTGGATTTTCGAGCAGGAGAGACGCGGCAAGGCGTACATCTTCGCTCCGCACCGGATGCCCCTGGGTAACGGGACACGCAAGCTCAACGAACTGGCCGAGACCTACGAGGCAGGACTGGCACAGGCCCGGGAAGAGATGCCGCTGATCCGGCGCTTCCTGCGGGTCTGAGGGGCGCGGCGAACGCGGCGCCCTAGAGGCCGAACACCCCCGCATCATCCATGACCTGCTGCAACGTATCCGCCGAGGTGTCGAGCTGACCCTGCTCGGTATCGTCCAGGCCGAGTTCAATAACCTCCCGGATACCCCGACGGTTGATCACAGCCGGCGTTCCGATGTAGATCGCGGGTGCGTCGTCGCGACCGTACTGGCCGTCGACCAGCGCAGACACCGGCAGGACGACGTCCTCATTGCGCAGGACGGCCCGACTGATCCTTGCCATCCCGACGCCGATGCCGAAACTGGTGGACCCCTTCGCGTTGATGATCTCGTAGGCGGCGTCACGGGTGCGCCGGAAGATCTCGCTGACGCTTTCCCCACCGTCCGGCGACTGCGCCAGCCGGACGGGCAACGGCACACCGGCGACAGAGCCCGCGGACAGGACCGGAAGTTCAGTGTCCCCGTGCTCGCCGATGACATAGGCGTGAACCGACGTCGGGGAGACCTGGAAGTACTCTCCCAGGGCAGACCGGAACCGGGCTGTGTCGAGAATGGTGCCGGAACCGATGACCTGGTTCGACGGCACCCCGGCGATCCTCCACGTCGCATACGAGAGGATGTCGACCGGGTTGGACGCCACCAGGTAGATACCGTCGAAGCCGGAGTCACGGACCTGGCTGACGATGTCCTGGAATATGGACACGTTCTTACCGACGAGGTCCAGGCGGGTCTCCCCGGGTTTCTGCGCGGCACCGGCGCAGATACAGACGATGGAAGCGTCGGCGCAGTCGGAGTAGTCGCCCTGGGTGACCCGGGTTCCATGGCCGGACCAGGGCACCGCGTGGTTGAGATCCTGGACGTGGCCCCAGGTCTTGCGTTCGTCCACGTCGATGATGACGAGATGGTCGCAAAGCCCCTGGTTCACCAGTGCGTAGGCGTAGGCCACGCCCACGTCCCCTGCCCCGATCAGAACGATCCTCGTACCTGCGCTGGTTCTCATGGCTGCTCCTGTGAGTGTCGGTCGGCGTGCGTGGGCCACGGTGAATCAATCCCCAGCCTACGCGGCGGTAAGGAACACTGCAGGTGGGATAGCCTTTAGTGAGTACATTCATATGTTCATGACATTGAACTCCTTAATTCAATAGGTAAATCATTGCGAGGCGCACGGAAACTGACCACACTGGTGGACGGACAAACGATTACCGACAATGAAAGGATCGAGAACATGGCTGTGTACGAGCTTCCCGACCTCCCCTACGACTACGACGCCCTCGAGCCGCACATCTCCGCCGAGATCATGCAGTTGCACCACGACAAGCACCACGCCACCTACGTCGCCGGCGCCAACACCGCCCTCGACGCCCTGGAAAAGGCCCGCGAAGAAGGCACCAACCCCGACCAGATCCGCGCCCTGTCCAAAAACCTCGCGTTCAACCTGGGCGGCCACACCAACCACTCCATCTTCTGGAAGAACCTCTCGCCCAACGGCGGCGGCGAGCCCACCGGCGAACTCGCCGAGGCCATCGCCCGCGACTTCGGCTCCTTCGACAAGTTCAAAGACCAGTTCTCCTCGGCAGCACTGGGCCTCTACGGCTCCGGCTGGGCCGTACTGGGCTACGACCACATCGCCGGACGCCTGGTCGTCGAGCAGCTCACCGACCAGCAGGGCAACATCTCGGTCAACCTCACCCCGCTGCTGATGCTCGACATGTGGGAGCACGCCTTCTACCTGCAGTACAAGAACGTCAAGGCTGACTACGTCAAGGCCGTGTGGAACGTCTTCAACTGGGACGACGTCGCCGAGCGCTACGCCGCCGCCAAGGCCTAGACCGACATCTCGATCAGAGCCTGAACCGTCGCCGGCATCCGTCCGGCCGACCCCGCCCCTCTTCTGTGGCGGGGTTTCCTTATGCAGGTAGGGTGTCGCATGTGAGCAGGAAGAAGAACCCGAAGAGCAGGAACGCCAGCACCCCTGCCACTCTCGCCCTTGAGGCCGCAGGGACGCCGTTCACCGTCCACACCTTCACCCATACCCCCGGGGTCACGGACTTCGGTGGGGAGGCCGCCGCCGCACTCGGAGACGTCGAACCCGGGCATATCTGCAAGACTCTCCTGGTCAGCCTCGATGGTGGCCCCCGGTCGGGAGCTCTCGCCGTGACCGTCGTCCCGGTGACAATGACCCTCGATCTGAAAGCAGTCGCCGCCTCTTTCGGCGCGAAGAAAGCGTCGATGGCCGATCCGTCCGCCGCTGAGCGTTCCACCGGCTACATCGTCGGCGGTATCAGTCCGTTCGGCCAGAAGAAGTCACTGCCCACCGTGATCGACGCCAGCATCCTCGACTGCCCCACGATCCTCGTCTCCGGGGGACGCCGCGGGCTCGACATCGAAATCGCTCCCGAAGATCTCGTGGAGGTACTCGGGGCGGAGTCCGCTGCCGTCGGTCGCAGCTGACGCCGGATTACCTAGCCGCAGGTCACCCCGGTGGCATGGACCGGGCAGTAGCCGCCCGGATTCTTGTCCAGATACTGCTGATGCTCATCTTCGGCACGGTAGTACTCCCCGGCCGGGGTCTCCGACAGCAGCGACACCTCCGTGGTGACGGCGCCGTAGCCTGCCTCGGCGAGCTTCTCCCCGTAGGCCTCCACCTCAGCGGCGGCGATGTCGCGCTGCTCCGGGGTGGTTGCGTAGATGACGGAGCGGTACTGGGACCCGACGTCGTTGCCCTGACGGTCGCCCTGCGTCGGATCATGGTTCTCCAGCCCCGTCCGGATCACCGTGCGCAGATCAACGCGCTCCGGGTCGAATACCACGTCGACGACCTCGGAATGCCCCGTGCGTCCGGTGCAGACCTCACGGTAGGTGGGGTTGGGGGTGTAACCCCCGGCGTACCCCACCGAGGTGGACTCCACCCCGTCCAACTGCCAGAACAACTTCTCGGCTCCCCAGAAGCACCCCAGGCCGATCACCACGTGCTCCTGCCCGTCTTTCCACGGCCCGGTGACGGGTGTGCCGAGAACCGTGTGGGGGCGGGGGTTCTCCAGCACGGGATGACGTCCACCGGACAATGCGGTGTCGGCGGTCGGCCGGTCCACACGGAACGGTCCGCCCGACTGTGCTGCGTTCATGGCGAGAATACGGTCAAGGAAGCTCATACCCAGTCCAACGGTTGAGACAGCGCAGGGATTCCCGGCGCACCCCGACGCAACCAGTTCCGGACGGCGGCGGTGGCGAAACAGTCATCCGCGTTGTACCTCTCCAACGTCCGCTGGGCCGCGGATGCCGCCGCCCCGTCCCCGCCGACGGCCACCTCAAACAGGCCCACGGCCACCCGCCCGTCGACGTCCTCCTGGCTGAAGGTAAAACCGGCCAACGGGGCCATGGCCTTGAGCCCCAGCGACGAGTTCGCCGCGACAGCCGTCCGTACCAGACCGAACACGTCTACCCAGTGGTCTGACGCCAGGAACTCGTTGACCTCGTCCAGGGAGGGCATGATCGCCTCCCTGCCGTCGTCGAGAGGGTACGTGGTGCCGCCGTAGCGTCCCGCGTAGTGACGCAGCCAGTGGTTTTCGCCCTGCTGGGAGTAGCAGTACACGCGGCAGGCCCGCCCCTCCCTGGCGGCGGCGGCCCGTCGTGCCGACAGCCAGGTCCAGAAGGACGCCACGTGGCGTCCGCCGTCACCGGCCGACCCGAAATCAGTGAAGGAGCGGTAGACCGACCCGTCGAACGTGCCCCACAGGAACGTCCCGCGACTAGGGTGCGCCTCCATGTCCACGTCGATCTCGACGGCATCGGCGAGCTCGTCGGCCATCGGCACCTCGCCGTCCACCAGTCGCTCCGGCATGCGGAAGGGGTGCCCGCACCACAGGTCGGTCCGCACGATCCACCGACGCAACGGCCGTCGCAGGTAGCCCACCCCGGCCAGCCAGGCAGTCGCCAACGCCGATGTTTCCCCACCGTCCGCCGTCGCCAGTTCGGCAAGGGTGTCGATGCCCCGCTCGCGCCACCGCGCGGCTCTGTCACCCGGCAACATCAGGCTGAGGTCCCCGGTCTGGAGGAGCCGGGCCCGGCAGTGGTTGTGGAACTCGCAGGTACCGCACTCCCGCACCCGCGTCGGCTCATCCGGCACCGGTGCCTCCAGGGCACGGACCAGTCCCGGAACCACCCGCTCCGCAGGAATGACAAGACACTGCGTCAGGTCGGCACCGATGAACCCCACGTCACCGGAACCGAGACCGAGGACCTCCAGCAGCACGTGCGCCACCGCGACCTTCTGCGAGTCCACCGGCGTGCTGCGGTGCTTCAGCCCCACCGGCACGGGACGGGCCAGGCCCAATACCGCCACGTCCACCACACGCACCCCGGCGCTCCGGGTCGTCGTTTTCGCGGACACCGTATGCCCTGTCACCGCGACAGGCATATAGGTCATGTCCGTCGCCGGACCGGAGCCGCTGTCCGTCCGGACCAGCAGGTCGATATCGCAGGCCAGAGCACCATCCGCCAGACGACCACCGACGATGAGTCTGGTCCCGGCGGCGAGTGCCTCCAGCGTCTGTTCCTCGGCGGTATCGTCGTCGGTCACGTCGACACGGGTGGGGACGAGACGCTCACCGAAACGGGGACTCCGGGGCAGCGCCGCGGCGACTGCCTCGCGTCGCCACCGGGAGCGACACCGACCGACAGCGCGATCGATCACCGCACCAGACGTCAGTTCCGCCGAGACCCGTCCCGAGGACACGGCACGGTTGAGCACCCGGCGGTGCCGACATCCGGTCAAATCCGCCGGGGTGACTGGCGCCGCGACCTCCGTCGTGCCAACGGCCTCACAGCCCTCATGCTCCCACATACGCCCACATACTATTGAGTAGACTGGCACAGAGAAAACGGCCGACAGAAGCGGCACGACAACAGCTACGGGAGCATATCGATCATGGGAATTCTCAGCTCGGCACGACGGCGACGCCACGAGAAACGGGCGAGCTACAAAGCAGCGAAGGTCCAGGCCCGGACCGAGGCACGCGAGACGGCCAAGCTGGACAGGAAGAAGGAGGCCTACCTGCAGAAGATGGCCCGCAAGGTCCGTAAGCAGGAGAGCCGTGACCTCAAGAGCCAGCGTAAGCACGACGCGAAACTCGCCGAAGCCACTGTCGAGCAGATCAAGGCGGGGCGGTTCAACGCCAAGACGGTGCTGCGTTATACCGGGGCTCTCCGGGTGTTGCTGCCTGTCGCCATTCCGTTGGTCTACCGGGCATTCACTCAGTTGTCCCAGGGGAGCACGGGTCGTGGGACCACTGCCGAGTTCTCCAATTTCGTCGGTGTCGGTGCGCCTCAGCGTGCACGAATCGCCGACCTGCGCACCCGACTCGAGCGCGGAAACGTGCCCTCCGGTTTCGCCAAGGACGCGAACGCCAGGCTCGACGAGTTGGAGAATTCCCTCGATAATGCCTCCGGAATGTCGGACTCACAGACCAGTAACCTCACGTCCAGCGTTTCCACAGAGTTGGACCTGATCGACCGACAGTTCGCCGAAAAGGCCTGAGCCTTCCCATAAGCGAATAGTCGGTATATACCCCTCCCTGAATACAGAGGGTGACAATTAGTCAGCACCTCCGCTACACTTCCGGATAACGGCATGTACCAGTGCCACAATTTCACTGTCAAAAAGTGTAATCGTCCAGAAGGAAGCAAAGGAAACCATGGCACGCAGAGAAGTCACCCAGTTCTTCGACGACCTCGACAACACGCCGCTCACCGCGGATGAGGTGAACGTGGTGGAATTCAGCTACAAGGGGTCGACGTACGTTTTGGACCTGTCCGAGGAGAACGCCCAGAAGTTCGCGGACACCATCGAGCCCTACATCGCCGCCGGAACGAAGGTCACCCGTACCCGCGGTCGCGGCCGTCCTTCCAGCAACGCCGGAAAGTCCGATTCAGGCCGTAACCGTCGCATCCGTGAGTGGGCACGTGACAACGGTCTCTCGGTCTCCAGCCGTGGCCAGATCGCCCGCGAGGTCATCGAGGCCTACGAGTCGGCCAACCCGTCTGACCGCTGAATCGGCTGCTGAATCAGCCGTCACAGCATCCCCGCCTCGCGCGCGGCGGCAACCGCGGACGTACGCGATCGCACGCCCAGTTTGTCGTAGACATGGGCGAGGTGGGATTTCACCGTCGCCTCGGAAAGAAAAAGCTCTGCGCCGATGTCACGGTTCGATTTTCCCTGCGACACCGCCTGGAGAACCTCGAGTTCCCGCGCGGACAACGATGTCGCAGGGTCTTTCTCCCTGTGCCGCAGGCGGTGGGCAACAGCACCTGACAAAGCAGTCGCCCCCTGCGCCGCAGAACGCACCGCGCTGATCAATTCCGCCGGCGGTGAATCTTTCAGCAGATAACCCACTGCCCCGGCTTCGACGGCGCCGAGAATCTCAACGTCAGTGTCGTAATTCGTGACGACCAACACATTGGGCGGATCGGGGAGGTGCCGGATCCTCGCCGTCGCCTGGGCCCCGGTTTCCGCGTCACGCCCCGCCGTTCCTGCGCCGAACCGCAGGTCCATGAGAACGACATCCACCGACATATCGGCCGCCGCCTTCACTGCACCGTCCGCAGTATCCACTTCACCGACGATGTCGATGTCCGCCGCACTCTCCAGTACGGCGCGTAACCCCATTCTCACGATCTCGTGATCGTCCGCCAACAGGACACGAATCATTCCGCCCATTCCGCGGCCTCCTCCGTCTCCGGTCGTGGCACTTTCCCGTCCCACTTTTCGCCCATCCTACAATCCCGGTGCGACGGGGCGAGGTGTCTTATGGGGAAGCGGAACCTCCACCGCAATGGCCGTGCCCGATCCGACGGCACTCTCCACCTCCAGGGTGCCGCCGAGTTCCTCCACCCGGCGCCGCATCGTGACCAGCCCGATATGCCCCTCCTCCGCACGCTCCGCCAGCGTCACACCTACCGCCGCCACATCAAAGCCCGAACCGTCGTCGACGACGTCAAGCCGCACAGCGTCCGGATTCACCGACAGCGTAATCAGCGCCCGCGAGGCACCGGCGTGCTGGCAGACATTCGCCACCGCCGACTGGGCGACCCGTAGCAGCACGGCTTCCACGGCCACCGGCAGGTCCGCCGCATGGTCCTCCGCCTCTTCGCTTTCCATGCTCACCGTAAGATCCCCCTCCGACTCCCCGGACGCGGCCTCCGCCAGACGCCCCAGCGCGTCCACCAACGATCCACCGTCCAGGTCGGACGGTTGTAGTGCCGCAATCATCGCCCGTGTCTCCCGGAGGCTGTCGGCCGCGACGTCCCGCGCCTGGATCACCCGCTCCACCGGAGGCTCGCCCCCGGTGACACTCTGCCGGACGTCCCGTTCAGCGGCGTGCAGCAACATCTGGATACTCGACAGCCCCTGCGCCACCGTGTCGTGGATCTCGTGCGCCAGACGCTCACGCTCCTCCACTACCCCCGCCTGCCGTTCAGACTCGGCGAGAAGCCCCCGGGTCCGCACAAGCTCATCGATGAGCCGACGACGGTCCTCGCTGACGACGTACAACCCTTCCACCGTCACACCGATCGCCATGGCCACCAGACCCGAGAGCACCGGCCCCAGCACCGCCCCCGTAGACGGGCCCGCTACTGCCACGGACAGCCCGGCCGCGACGACCGTCACCACCCCCGTGGCCATCACGCCCCACCACATCGGCAGGAGGTACAGATAGAGGGCGAACAGGGCGATGGCCAGATAGGCCGCCGTAGCCTCCTGTACCGCCAGCACGATCCACAGCACGCTCAGGACCGTCAACCACGTCACCCGGCGCGGAAGCGCGACCGACACTGGTCGTGACAACCCTGCCGCCGCAACCAGAGCGAAAGGCACCGCCGTGACGGCGACCACCGTCGGCGGACCGGCCTCCCGTCCTGCGGCCGACCAGACCGTGACCGCCAGCAGCAGACCGACGAGTACGGCGATACCACCCCGCATCAGTACCGAATCACGTACCGCCACTTCCTTGCCCATGGGAACACAGTATCCTCGACACGTGGAGTTCATCGAGTACCCGGTATCCGCAGTGATGAAACTGTGGCATATGGCGTTGACCGCCATGGGGGTTGCGGACGCGACGGCATGGACGGCGTCTATCGCCCTGCTGGTGCTTACCGTCAGGCTCATCCTGGTACCGTTCGCCTACCGTGCCTACCGCTCGACCCGCATTCTGGTGAATCTGCGCCCGGCGCTCGCCGCACTGGACGAGGAGTACAGGGACCGCCTCAGCCAGCCTGAACGCAAGGAGCTGATGAAAAAGCGGCGGGAGTTGCAGCTCGCCAACGGCTACCGGCTGCGGGACGGCTGCGTTCCGGCGCTGATCCAGATCCCCTTCTTCATCGGCCTCTACCGGATCCTGCTCCAGGTGGCCCGCCCCTCCGACCTGGAGGCAGCGTCCCACCCTGGTATCGGAGCGCTCAGCGGTGCGGATGTCTCACACTTCCTCGACGCCGATATCCTCGACATTCCCCTCGCCGCGTACTCGACGATGTCCGATGAACAGTTCGCGTTCCTCGGCACCACCGGTAGCGACGTCTTCACGTTCGCCGTACCGCTGTGTATCACCGCCGCGGTGTTCACCACGCTGAACATGGCGTACTCCATCTACCGCAACTGGCTGACCCTCGACGAGAACAACGGCACATCGCGGGCCATGTTCAAGCTCCTGTTCTTCATGGCACCGGTCGCGGTCCTGGTTCCGATCGTCTTCGGTCTGGCGGGACCTGCCCCGGCCGCCATCATGTGCTACTGGGTGATGAACAACCTGTGGACGATGACGCAGAACATCGGGCTGCACCTGGTGCTCGACCGACAGGTCCCCTACACCGAAGAGTTCCGCCAGCACCGTGCCGACGTCGGCGCTGCCCGTAAACAGCGCAGGAAAGAGATCCGGGAGGCGGAGAAGGCCTTCAGCGAACGCTCCCACGCACGGTCCACTCGTATCAAGGAGCTGGATGCGACGTTGCGGCAATCCTCACTGGAATCGGTCCGCACGCAGGCGTCAGAGGAGCGCGACCGGCTGACCGCGGAGGAGGCCGCTGACCGGGAGTCGACCGACCAGCTCGTCAAACGGGAGAAGCTGGAGCGCGCCGAACGACGGGCACGTCAGCGGGCACTGCAACGGCAGGCCATCGCCGCGAAGAAGGCGGCGAAGGCTGCCGAGACCACGGAGTCCACGGAGTCCACGGAGTCCACGGAGTCCACGGAGTCCACCGGCGTCGGTGAGCCCGCGCCTGATAACACTGCCGGCGAGCCGGATATGACAGATTCCCCCGACGCCACCGCGCACTCCGCGACCCGCGGGGGCAGACACCGCCTACCCGAGCCGGATGAGGATACTGGCCTCAGCCCCTACCGGGGACGGCACAGGCTCGACCGGTAATAGAACCCCGTGCCGGGAATACACGGTCGGGTCCTCGTCTTGCCAGTCGTTCAGACCTCGCACGCCAGTATTCTTACCGTCTTTCTCGGTAGCCTGCTCACCCTGCTCCAGATCTCTTACGGTGTGTGCGGCACGGAGATCGACAACGACCGCACAGAGTGGTTAGAACGGTTAGAGCGGCTGAGACACCAGGGCTATGTCGGTGGCGGAGGGCACAGACCGACATAGCCCTGGTGTGCTGCACGTTCCGAATACGCGCTCGCCGCGGACCGGCAACGTACACGACAGGAATCTGTTTCACCTCGGCGCGAGTGACTCTCAGTTGCCCTGGGTCTGTGCGGCCCACAGCCGGGAGTACTGTCCACCCGCTGCGAGCAGTTCCTCGTGGGTGCCGTCTTCAATGACCTGACCACGTTCCATGACCAGGATCCGGTCGCAGGACGCCGCCTGCGACAGCCGGTGGGCGATGACCATGCCGGTGCGCCCGGCGAGCGCGGCGTCGGCGGCGTGGTCGAGCAGGTGGGCGTGAGCGGAACCGGCTTCAGCTGTTGCCTCGTCGAGGATCGCCAATGCAGGATCGGCAAGCAGCAGACGAATCAGGGCGATGTGCTGGGACTGGGCTGCGGTCAACGGTGCTCCGCGGGGACCGAGGTCGGTGTCCAGCCCCTGCGGCATCTGGTCAAGCAGGTCCTGCGCACCCGTGGCGGCGACGGCCTGGTTGATCAGCTCGTCACTGGTCCCGGGCGCAGCGAGGATGAGGTTTTCGCGCAGCGTTGCGGCGAAGATGTGGGTCTCTTGGCTGATCAGCGTGGTGTCGTCCGGAGCGGTGACCGTCCCCGCATCAGCTGTGTGGATACCGGCGAGGAGTGCGGCGACGGTGGTCTTCCCGGCACCTGAGGTTCCGACCACGGCCAAGTGTTCTCCCGGCGCGATGGTCACGGTGACGTCGTGCAGGACGTCCGGCCCCTCGGCATAGGCGAAAGTGACATGGTCGAGACCAGCACTGTCCCCCGCGGTGCCTGCCACCCGAGCGCTCTCACGACCGACGTCGCTGTCATGGATGTCGACATCCGTCACCCCGACGATCCTCGCCAGTGACGCGGTGGCCAGCTGGAGGGTGTCGATCACGCTCATCAGGGAACGGATGGGCCCCTGTAGACGCAGGAAGAACAGCACGGCGGTGGTCGCCGCGCCGACGGTCACGGCTCCTTCACCGACCAGGTGGAAACCGAGGACCAGGACAACACTGACGGCGACGGCAAAGGCCACGTCGATACGCCAGTTGAACATGGTGACCACGGTGCGGGCGCGTAGAGCCCATCCGGCGACGGCCCAGGACGCCCGACCGATGCGCCGGTTATGTGTGTCCGACAGGCGGAACGCCGTGACGGTGTCCACCCCGCGCAGCGCGGAGAGGAGGTGGTGGGCGCGGGTGCCGAATGCGAGTCGTTGCGCGGCATACATCGGCGGGGCGATCCGCATGTACCAGCGCAGCGTCATCCAGTACACCGGGAGCATCACCACGAGTATGATTCCGAACCTCCAGTCCAGCGCGCTCATTCCCGCGATGGTCAGCAGCAAGGTGAAGATCGTGGACGACAGCACCGGGACGACCTGCTGGAGCGCCTGGGACACCTGGGCGACGTCGTCGCTGGCGCGGCTGATCAGGTCGCCGGTGCCGGAACGTTCCACCCTCTGCTGGGGAAGGCGGAGTGCCGTGGCCACCAACCGTTCGCGTAGGCCCGCGAGAATCCGTTCGAAACTGCGCGCGGCCAGCAGAACCCCGAGGATTTGCAGCGCACCTCCCCCAACGATGGAGACAATGATAAGCAGGGCATAGTTCCACAACGGGGAGGGGGCGTCATTGGTGATGTCGTCGACCACTCGGCCGAGAGTCGCCGGGGCGATGAGTTCAAGGGCGGCGGCAATGCCCGCGAAGACTGCGGCGAGGACCAGGATGATCCGGCGCCCACGGAGGGCCTCCCACAGGACAGCGGCGGTACGCCGTCCCGTGGCGGTGGGCAGACGGTCCCCGATGTCAACAGAATCGGTGGCGCCCGCGGTGTCGGTTGTGTCAGCCATGGGCCCCCTCCATGTCGATGACCCTGTCGCAGGCGGCGAGCAGAGTGGCAGACCCGCTGACCACCACGGTGGTCCGGCCTTCCCGGACGGCAGCGAGTCGGCTGGCGATGGTGTGTTCAGTGATCGCGTCGACGGCGGTCGTCGGGTCGTGCAGGACGAGGATCGGTGCATCGACCGCAAGAGCTCGGGCCAGGGCGATGCGCTGACGTTGACCACCGGACAGGCGGGTACCGGATTCACCGACGCGGGTGTCCACTCCAGCGGGCAGACCGTCCACGATATCGGTACAAGATGCCGCGTACAGGGCACGGTCGCTCATGCCACCGGGTGCCGCCGTCGGGACGATGTTGTCGGCGATGGTGCCGTCGAAGATGTCGGCGTTGTGTGGCGAGGCAAGGACATACCTGCGGTAGGTGTCGACGGGGAGCGTCTCCGCCGGGACGGTGCGCGCACCGGAGATCAGGGTCACTCCGCGCGCCCCACTGGCCAGGGTGTCCACCAGATCGCGTGCATCGGCACCACCCGCACGGATACCGAGTAGCTCACCCGGAGCGGCACGGAAACCTTGGCTCTGAAGGCCCAGTGGTTTTTCGCTCAACCGTTTCACTTTCTCGTCGAGAGCACTCCCCGTATCGCGCCGGTCGTCAGCGTAGGGAGTCTTGAGCAGGTCAAGCACGCGCCCGGCGGAGGCGACGCCGGATGCCCAGATTGACCCGACGGAACGTGGCAGATTGGTCAGCGGGTTCATCATGAACTGTGTGACACCAATGACGGCGATGAGGTCGCCGATGCTCAGCGCGCCCTGGATGGCCATGGCGGTCGCTGCAACGGTGAGACCAGCGATGAATACGCCGGAAACCACGTTCATGGAGCCGAAGTAGAGGCCGCGCGAATTCTGTACGGTCAGCGCCCCCTCCAGTGCATCCTGACTGACGCGGGTGTAGCGGTCGGTGGAGATCTCTTCGGCCCGGAGCCCTTTGATGGTGCGGTAGCCGGTGATCAGGTCGGATGCCTGTCCGGTGGCCGCTGCAACGCGGGCCTGTTGTTCCTTGCTGCGGCGCTGCATCGGACGGCCTGCCAGTGTCATCACCCACAGCATCAGGGGAGCGCCCACTAAGACGGCCGAGCCCAGGGGCCAGGCGATGGTGAGCAGGATGACGCCACCGGCGACGATGGCGACGAGCTCGCCGACAGGGTACACACCGAGCTGCATCGTGAACGCCACGCGGAAGACGTCCCCGGTGGCGATGGAGAGGTCCGCGCCACCGAGCTGCCGGCCCTTCATTCCTGCGGGATGCAGCAGGCGGTCGGTGACGGTCATCCGCAGCCGGTGCTGGACCGCCTGCATACCGTACTGGCCGCAGCGTGAACCGAACCGGGTAGCCAGGGAACTCACCAGCACAGCACTGATGACGATGAAACACCACAGGATCAGTTCGCGCGTGTCCTGGGTGGCTATGGCCCGGTCCACGGTGGTCCCTGCGGCGACGGGAAGCAGCGCACCGGCAACCTGACTGATTCCCAGGAGAACAGCCGCCGGAAGGGTGAATTTCTTCGCCCCGAGGATGATTCGCCAGGTGAAGCGGGTCGGCGTGGTGGTCTGATCGTAGGGGACAACAGCATGCGCCGGTGGAGTGTTCGAGGCCTGGAAGAGCAGTGGCCACCGGATACCGAAGAGATGGCTGCGGAGAGCTTCACCGTCAGTGGCGGGCGCAGTCCCCGGAGCGGCACGTTTAGGCGGTGGCATGCATGGTCCTTTCAGGTCAACATGTCCAGTATGCCCGAAGCGACGGACGCCTCAACGAGGCGTCGCCACCATCACCCCACCGGCACCACTACGCCGTTGCAGGTGGTACTCCTCTAAAGCTCCATGTTGCTACCGCCCTGTGGCAGTCAACGTGTAGATGGTCCGGTCCCAGCCGAACTTCTCTTTCCCCGAGGCCGTGACCCCCGCATCCTCGAAGACCGCCGCCAACTCCTCATCGGTACGGTAACCCGAGCCCCAGACAGCGAGAGACAACACATCGTTCTCCGCGGCATGTTCATCGATGCGTCCGGTCACGTCGAACGTGTCCTCCACCGCAAGAACCTTTCCCGTCCGGTCCGCCAGGTGCGCAAGCAGGTGGGAGGCATCGACATCCGGCAATGTTCCCAGTAGATGTATCAGCAGAACAGCATCTGGCCGACTCCCCGGTGTCTCTCCCGCCAATTCACCGAACAATGATCCGGCCACCACCGAGATCCGCTCACGCTGTTCTGCGGTCACACCACCCATGTCTGCCAGCGCCTTGGTAAGGAAATCTGCCTGCGAGGGTATCGCCACAATACTGATGCGCATACCCGCGTGCTCCTCAACCAGGGCCGCCGCCAGATTTGCTGCGCCGTTGCCGTGGAGCACCACGTGATCCAGATCTTTCACTGCCTCAGTTTCTGCCAGAGGACCCGCCTGGTAGCGGGCGAAATCCTCCATGCCTTCCTGCAGCTTGTCTTCATACCACTGTTCGGAACGGAGTCCACCGTAAGTCTGCCCGGTCACGGACCTGTACACGGCCTCACCGGTCACCACCGCCTCGGTGAGACCCCGCCAGCCGAGTTCCAGACGGGCGTGCGCACCGTCGTGGTGGAGAACGGCGAGGACGTCGTCGACGGTCAGGAACTCTCCCGTCTCTGACAACGCAAAGTGCCCGGGTGAGGTCTCCAGCAGAATGTCCAGGGCGGCAAGATAACGCAGCAGTTTTCCTAGTGCCCGAGGGTTCGCCCCGGTCGTCTCAGCCAGGGCACCGACACTGGTGGTCCCGTGGAAAATGAGGTTCCCCAGGTCCAGGTCGGCGGCGGTACGGAGTGCGTAGGCAGGGCCGATTTCCGCCAGCTCGTGAAACGTCTCCCACGCTTCGGGGTTCGCTTCCGGATCAGGAATCGCCGGGTCGTCGTCGAGCGTCACGACCTCGCCCTGGCGCCAGTACCCGGTGAAGTCGATGTCCTTCTTGTCCATACCCCGCTCTGCGATGAGATGACGACGGATGTGCTTGACCGGACCGGATTCTCCGCCGATCCAGGCGAAAGCATGCCCCTCCCACCAGTCCATGTTCTCCACGGCGTCAGTCAGCAACGTCGTCGTTCCTGCGGGTTGCCCGCCTCGAGGCAACCAGGTGACGTGTACACCCGGGAGCTGGCGCAGCGGAGCACGGTGGGAGGGTACAGCAATCTCAATGAACACCTGCGCCCGGGCGTCCTCCGGAAGACTTTCGAGCAGTCGGGCGATCGCGGGGATTGCGGTGTCTTCCCCGACCACGAGGAGCCAGTCGGCGTCGGGCAGCGCCGAGCTGGTCGGTGGGCCGGCAAAGTGCATGGTGTCACCGGGCGCGCAACGGTACGCCCAGTTGGTGGCGACGCCGACACCGTGCTTGACGAAATCCACGGTGAGTTCCGTTTGGCCCGTAGTCGAATTATCGAAAGCCCGTACGGTGTAGTCCTTGCCAATCGGACGCGGGTCCTTCGGTATCTCGATCGTCCCGTGCTTCTGAACCGGCAGCACAGGTTCATTCTCGCCAGGGTAGGGGAAGAAGAGTTTGATGCTGTCATCGAATCCGGTGCTGGTGAACGCCGGCAGTTCCATACCGTCACGGGTGAAGGCTCCGAGCTCGTCGCCGGTGAAAACAATGCGGCGCAATGCAGGTGTGATGTCCTCGATGCGCGAGACGTTCACCCTGCGCAGCGTGATGGGGTTGGTGGTGATGTCACGGTTGACGATCGGCACGGTGCTCCTCAGGGACCAGCATTGCGTAAAAGAAACAATTCACTGGCGGATGTTACGAGGCAACAGCGCTACCCGGTGAACCGGAAGCGCCAGGTACTTAACGTGGCGGACGCCTCACGAATTCACGGGGGCTCATCCCCACCTCCTCCCGAAAGTCCCTGCTAAAAGCGCTGAGGTGCGTGTACCCCACCCGGCGTGCCGTCGCCGACGGAGCCACCCCCTGGTCAAGCAGCTCCATGGCGCGACGGACCCGCGCGATTCTCCGCCACCGCCCGTACCCCCGTCCGGTCTCTTCCCGGAACCACCGGTTCACGGTTCTCGAGCTGACCCCGACGTCCTCGGCCCATTGTGGTGTCGTCGTCCTGCCGGCGAGATCGTCCAACGTCTTTTGTGCGATGAGCCGCGCAGCCGGCGTAACGGGCATCATGAGAGCGGCGTCCTCGATGTCACGCCGCCGCTGCACCAGCCCACCGAACACCTCGAGCACCTCCGTCGGGTCATACCCCTCAGGACGTAGCAGCGTGACGCTCGAGACAACATTGTGGAGCATGAACGCCTGCCACGTCGACGGCACTCGGGTCACGACGACGTCGTCCCCACGCACATCAAGCAGGTCTGCGGGAAACGCCATAGGAAGAGCAACCGCGCCGTCGTCCACCATCACCTCGTGGGAGTGGCCGGCCGGCATCCACACCGCGTCCCCGTCCGAGAGTTCGATATGCCGGTCGTCGACACTCACCCTCGCGGTCCCGCGGTACATCCATAACACCACATGGGTGTCCCGGTAGGTACGGCGTGCAGCCACAGAAGCAGGGATCGGTGGCGCCGTCCTTGCGGTCGAGGTACCGCCTGTGAGTGCATCTGCGAAGCGAGTCGTCCGTCGCTCCTCTGAAGCTCTCTCCCCATCTCCTACGGCGTTGTGCCCCTGAGCCCAACAGGCTGGCGTCTGCCCGAATCGGTCAGAAAAAGCACGGATGAACCCGTGGGAACTCGCGAATCCGACACGGTCAGCGGCCCAGGACACCGGATAGCCTGCGAGCAGATACTCGCGGGCGGCGTGCAGTCTCATCGCAGTGCGCCATGCACCAGGTGTCATTCCCGTTTCCTTGAGGAAGGCCCGTCGCAGACTCTGGACACTGATACCCACCGCCGACGCGAGATCACGCAGAAGCCTCGGGTCCGCCGGGAAACGCCACAGGTGCCGGGCAATGCCTCCAGCAAGGGAGCTCGTCGGACACACAGGTGCTTCAGGCTGGTCGTCTCGCCGGTCCAGCTCCGCAAGTAACTCATCGCCGGTGTATCCGGGCGATCGCATCGGTGATACCCAGGCGGCGAAATGGTGCAGAATCCAGGCATTCCAGGACGCGTCAACAGCAATGACAACCGGTGCCGAGAGATCCGTGACCGCCCACTCAGGAATAAGCACCGGAATAACGAGGCTGCCGACGTGCACGGTGATCTCGTAGGGGACGCCAGCCGGCACGACGAGACACTCGCCGGATCCGAACTCGACCACACCGCCCGGGCTGCGCACCGTCGCGGTCCCCGTGTACACCCAGAGCGCGCAGTGTTGGGTCGCATGGGTCCTCTCCGCTTCATGCGCGCCAGGGAACCCCGGGGCGGACTTTTCGTCAAGCATCTGTACGTTCTCGTCCACCAACATGCATAAGGGAAGCATATCCTTACCACGCCACTCTCCTGACACCCGCACATCCGAAGGACCACACCGTGACCGCACGAACCATCCGCAAGACATCACGCTTAGTCGCTGCCATCGTCGGGATTTCACTCACGATGACGCTCGTCGCCTGCGGCAGTGACGCTGACGATGATGACCGCGTCGCCGCGACGCACGCAAACAGCGACTACTACCCACACACGCAAACCACGGCCTTCGGGGACGCCACCATCGAGGCGCAACCCAAACGTGTGCTCGCACTCACCCCGACCGCCGCCGACGAACTCCTCGCACTTGGCATCACCCCCATCGCCGTCGGTACGGATCCCGACCAACTGGACGTCACCGCACCCTGGATCGCCGATGACATCCGCGACCTCTCCGACGCAGACCTGGTCGCTAACGCCAGAGACGTCAATGCGGAAAATGTGGCGAACACTGAGCCAGACCTGATCATCGGGGCTCCCTGGCAGTTCAGTGACGCATCCGTCTGGGAAAGGATCAACTCCATCGCGCCGACAATCATCCCGGCGACCGCTGATGCTGCCAACGTCGGCTGGGAAGCTTCGCTACGCACCACGGCCGAGGCGGTTGGTATGGAAGACAAGGCCGATGACATCATCACGGAGGTCAAGACCGAGTACAAAGGCGCCGCGGGAGACGTGCCCGCGGGGAAGACCTATAACTTCACCGGCTACAGCGAAAGCATGGATTTCTTCTCCGGGAATGGCTCGGTCTTCCAGCTCTTCGGGTTATCTCCGTCCGACAGCCAGGACGACTCCCAAACCCGGTCCGCCTTGTCGGTGGAGAACACCGACCAGCTCACCGGCGACCTGCTCGCGATATGGCCTCAGACCGACACTGACCGCAGAGCACTCGACGACAACCAGGCATTCCAACAGCTACCCGCAGTTGAAAACGACGCCGTGTACTACGCCGATACACAGGATGCGAACGCCATCAACGCTGCCGGACCACATTCGCTGCGGTGGTTCCTGGACCGGATCACCCCGACGGTGAAGAAACTCGGCTAGACGCCCCAGGCAATCACTGTCTTATTCAGATGCTGTACATCATCGGTGCGGTGTACAGCAGCTGCTTGGCGAGCTCCCGCGCCGTTTCCAGCGGAGTGACCGTCCGGTTCATCTTCGCCCCGGCGATACCGCCGTCGAGGAAGACCATCAACTGGTCGGCGAGCGTACGGGAGGCGTAACCGAACTTCTCGGTGAGCAGGTCCGCCATGGTGTCTCGACACCAGCGGCGGTGTTCGAGTGCAGCAGCACGGATACGATGCTCACTGTCGGTGTCCGGCCGCGGGTACTCGCTGGCCGCGTTCTGGAAGTGGGATCCGCGGTAGTTCTCCCCCGGCTGATCCGCGATACACATGTCGAAGAATGCGAGGATACGGTCCTCGGGCTTCGGACGGTCGTCACACATCTTCTCCCAGCGTTCACGCCAGTCCTTGTCCAGTTCCTCGAGGTAGGACACCACGAGATTGTCCTTCGAACCGAACAGCGAGTAGAGACTCGCCTTTGCCACGTCCGCGTCCCGAAGAATCCGGTCGATACCGATGACACGGATACCTTCGGTGGTGAAGAGGTGCGTAGCGCTCCCCAGCAGTCGCTGCCGCGGCCCCGGACGATTCCGCCGGCGTGACGTTGAAGGGACCTTCGCCGCCTTCGACTTTTTCTCTTTGGACGGGGACGCGTCGCTGCCGTCGGTCGTCGTGGAACCGGAGCCGGCCATGTCGTCCCTCCATATGTGCGGGGTAGTTCTGTCGACGGGACATACCCGCCGTTCCTGCCGTATTTTACACACGCCGGTGCCGCCACCGACACACTGTCAGCAGCGGCACCGGGTCGTGCCGACGCACGCCTACTTAGACGTCGGACGCACGACCATCATCGGGCACGGCGCATACTGCAGGAGAGCCCGTGACGTGGATCCGAGAAGCATGCCCCGGAACCCGCCCCGACCGTGGGAGCCGAGGACCAGCAACTGGGCGTCGTCAGCATTGTCCTTGAGGACCTGGATCGGGCGGTCGCGATCAACCACCTCCTCAACCTTGACATCCGGGTACTTCTCCCGCATCGGAGCGATTTCATCCTGGAGGATCTTCCGTTCCTGCGCGGACATCGAGTCGAGCTGGCTCTGTACCGCTGCCAGGCCGACGAGACTCGTCTGAACCTGGGCGTCCGCCCAGCTGTGGACCGCCCGCAGGGTCGCGCCGCGGGCGTCTGCTTCGCGGAACGCATACTCCAGAGCCTTGCGCGAGACATCCGAACCATCGACGCCGACGACGACCGGGCCGTACTTGTTGTTTACCGTGACATCGTTGTCCTTACGCACAACGACCACGGGGCTCGACGCATGAGAGACGACGGCCGACGAGACTGAGCCCAAGACGAGCCCGGAGAGCCCGCCGAGGCCGCGGGAGCCCATGACGACGATGTCAGCTTCCTCGGACAGCTGCAGCAGAAGATCGATGGGAGTGGACTCAGCAATGTAGTAGCTGACCTCGATGTTCTCGTCGAAACTGCGAACCAGCTCGCGCGCTTCGTTGATCTTTGCCATCGCCTCCTCTTCGAGCTGGTCGTAAAGCTCCTGGGGAGGGATCATGCCATCCGCGTACATGAACTGGGGCATGGTGTAGGCCGTGACGAGCTTCAACGGCGCGCTTCGCTTGGCTGCTGCGTTGGCTGCCCACGCGACAGCTGCGGCCCCTGCGTCAGAGCCGTCAACAGCGACGACGATTTCATTGGTGGCCTTGGCGTCCGACATCTCGGAACCCCTTTCAGGTCGGTGACTTCCATCCACTGCCCATTATCCCCCGGGGGGAGGTTCACCGCAGAAAACCTCCCATTCAGGGGTAGACCACACCACCCCGGGTGGTCCGGGCGGGGGTGGGTATACTTAGTCGGCGCCGTAAGATCCCGATCAGGGTTTCGGCGCCCCCGGAGCGTTGCTCGGGAAGAGTAGTTCGTAGACGAACTCCACAGCCCCGAGGACGGCCTGGCCGATGGTTGTCTGAAGAAAATCGACGATCTGTGAAATATCCATGGACAGGAGCTTAGCCTGCGAAATCCACCCCTCCCAATAGTCGACGGGCTCAACCCGTCACGCGTCCGGGTCGATGCAGAAGCGCCTGCACTGGAGGTGGTGCAGCACCTGATCGCCAGCCAGCAACACCACGACCCGACGGACGACATCAACGCCGTACTAAGACGCTTCAGCGATGGGTCCGTCCGTCTGGACGACGGACGAGCCCTCGCTCCCGACGATGTGGTGCCGGCGGGCGTATTCATCTGGTTCTACCGACGGCCTGCACCCGAACGTCATGTGCCGGGAGAGCTACGTGAGCTATACCGGGATGAACGCTTGCTGGTCGTCGACAAGCCGCCGTTTATGTCGACCCTGCCGCGCGGACAGCACATCACCGAGACCGCTGTCGTGCGCGCACGACGGCAGTTCGGGATCAACTCCCTCTCACCGGCCCACCGGCTCGACCGGCTCACACGAGGCGTACTTCTGTTCACGATGACCCAGGACGTCCGTGGCGCATACCAGCGCCTCTTTGAGAGCCGGAGTGTGCGTAAAACGTACGAAGCCGTGACACCTGTGCCGGCCGGGTGGGGCGAACTGCTCGCCCCCGGGGAATTTAACCGGGAGGACTCGGTCTTTCTTCCGGTCCCCGCAGGAGCCTTCGGGCATGGCAGCACCTCTGGGTTCTACCCCGAGCCCTCCCCTGAGCGCCCGTGGGTCCTCCGCCATCATATGGTGAAACTGCGCGGACGGATGGCCACCTATCTGACAGACGATGAGCCGAATGCAGAGACAAGAGTAACCGGTGTCCGTCTGGTGGGTGCCGACAATGACATCGGGAAAACTGCTGAGAGTAAGGCGAGTTCTGTTCCCCGGATTGTGTGGACGCTGGAGCCGCATAGCGGGAGAACACACCAACTGCGGGTAAACATGAGGCTGTTCGGTACCCCGATAGTCTCTGACCCTTTGTACGGAGAATTGAGCGATGCAGCTCTGTGGGACGTCGACGGGAAAATGCCGTTCGTACCGTCAGTCGCCGACGAAGACTTCAACCACCCCATGGGATTGACCGCGGTTGCTCTGTCGTTGTCTGACCCGTTCAGTGGTGACCACCGCAGCTTCCACAGCTCCTACACCCCACACAACCTCTGAAAACCACCACCCCACCCCCCCGCCGGGGCCGGGCGGCCAGCCGCACCCCCCGGACCACACACACCCACACACACAAAAAAAGAGAGGCCCCAGCAGCCAGCCACAAAGCTGACCACCGGGACCTCCCCAGACACTTAATGCCGGCGGCGTCCTACTCTCCCACACCCTCCCGGGTGCAGTACCATCGGCGCAGGCAGGCTTAGCTTCCGGGTTCGGAAAGGGACCGGGCGTGACCCCACCGCTAAAACCACCGACAAACACACACGAAACAAACACACACCCAACCCCGCCAACAAACCCTCCCCAGGGACAAAACCCCACAAAAGAGAAGCCAACAGACTGGTGCACTGTGCCGTTCCAGACACTGCACAATGAACGCGAAAATACCTTCACACTACTACACAACAGAACCACTCGTTACAACGTTAATGTCATCCTCGGTCAATTAGTACCGGTCACCTCCAACACTCACATGCTGTCCAGATCCGGCCTATCAACCCCGTCGTCTACAGGGAACCTCAAACGAAACCTCATCTCGAAACAGGCTTCCCGCTTAGATGCTTTCAGCGGTTATCCCTCCCATACGTAGCCAACCAGCCATGCCACGGGCGTGACAACTGGCCCACCAGAGGTATGTCCAACCCGGTCCTCTCGTACTAGGGTCAGCCTTTCTCAAGTTTCAACGCGCACGGCGGATAGAGACCGAACTGTCTCACGACGTTCTAAACCCAGCTCGCGTGCCGCTTTAATGGGCGAACAGCCCAACCCTTGGGACCAACTCCAGCCCCAGGATGCGACGAGCCGACATCGAGGTGCCAAACCATCCCGTCGATATGGACTCTTGGGGAAGATCAGCCTGTTATCCCCGGGGTACCTTTTATCCGTTGAGCGACACCGCTTCCACAAGCCGGTGCCGGATCACTAGTCCCTACTTTCGTACCTGCTCGACCTGTCAGTCTCACAGTCAAGCTCCCTTGTGCACTTACACTCAACACCTGATTACCAACCAGGCTGAGGGAACCTTTGGGCGCCTCCGTTACTCTTTGGGAGGCAACCGCCCCAGTTAAACTACCCACCAGGCACTGTCCCTAACCCAGATCATGGGCCGAGGTTCAGATATCCAGCACGATCAGAGTGGTATTTCAACAACGACTCCACAACCACTAGCGTGGCCGCTTCACAGTCTCCCACCTATCCTACACAAACCGAACCGAACACCAATACCAAGCTATAGTGAAGGTCCCGGGGTCTTTTCGTCCTGCCGCGCGTAACGAGCATCTTTACTCGTACTGCAATTTCGCCGGGCCTGTGGTTGAGACAGCAGGGAAGTCGTTACGCCATTCGTGCAGGTCGGAACTTACCCGACAAGGAATTTCGCTACCTTAGGATGGTTATAGTTACCACCGCCGTTTACTGGGGCTTAAATTCTCCGCTTCGGTGTTACCACCTAACAGGTCCTCTTAACCTTCCAGCACCGGGCAGGCGTCAGTCCGTATACATCGACTTACCGTCTTCGCACGGACCTGTGTTTTTAGTAAACAGTCGCTTCCCTCTATCCTCTGCGACCCACACCAGCTCCAGCCGAAAAAGCCTTCACCAGCACGGGCCCCCCTTCTCCCGAAGTTACGGGGGCATTTTGCCGAGTTCCTTAACCACAGTTCACCCGATCGCCTTAGTATTCTCTACCTGACCACCTGTGTCGGTTTGGGGTACGGGCCGAATGTGCACATCGCTAGAGGCTTTTCTCGACAGCATAGGATCACCGACATCCCCGCAAACGGGTACGCATCACGCCTCACCCATCATGAACCCCGGATTTACCTAGGGCTCGGGCCACACGCTTACACCACAATCCAATAAGTGGCTCGGCTACCTTCCTGCGTCACCCCATCACTTGGCTACTACCAATTCAGGTCCCGCGCATCCACACACACCAAGCCCACAAAGTAGACCCAGCACACGCTTCAGGGCGGTTAGTATCACTGATTCACCATGGTCGCACACACACGGGTACGGGAATATCAACCCGTTATCCATCGACTACGCCTGTCGGCCTCGCCTTAGGCCCCGACTCACCCTGGGAAGATTAACTTGACCCAGGAACCCTTGGTCATCCGGCGGATGAGGTTCTCACTCATCATTCGCTACTCATGCCTGCATTCTCACTCGCATAGCGTCCAGCACTGGGTCACCCCGCACCTTCACTCGCTACACGACGCTCCCCTACCAACCCACACCCAAAGGTGCAAGTTCCGCGGCTTCGGCGGTGTACTTGAGCCCCACTACATTGTCGGCGCAGAACCACTCGACCAGTGAGCTATTACGCACTCTTTCAAGGATGGCTGCTTCTAAGCCAACCTCCTGGCTGTCTTCGCGATCCCACATCCTTTTCCACTTAGTACACCCTTAGGGGCCTTAGCCGGCGATCTGGGCTGTTTCCCTCTCGACTACGAAGCTTATCCCCCGCAGTCTCACTGCCGCGCTCTCACTTACCGGCATTCGGAGTTTGGCTGATGTCGCTAAGATGGTAGTCCCGCTAAACCAACCAGTAGCTCTACCTCCGGCAAGAAACACACGACGCTGCACCTAAATGCATTTCGGGGAGAACCAGCTATCACGGAGTTTGATTGGCCTTTCACCCCTACCCACAACTCATCCCCTCAGTTTTCAACCTAAGTGGGTTCGCGCCTCCACGACGTCTTACCGTCGCTTCACACTGGCCATGGGTAGATCACCCCGCTTCGGGTCCAGGACACGCCACTAACAACACACTAGTTAGTATTCGCTTTCGCTACGGCTACCCCACACGGGTTAACCTCGCGACGTGCCGCTGACTCGCAGGCTCATTCTTCAAAAGGCACGCCATCACCCCACAAGGAGGCTCTGACGGATTGTAGGCACACGGTTTCAGGTACTATTTCACTCCCCTCCCGGGGTACTTTTCACCATTCCCTCACGGTACTATCCGCTATCGGTCACAACAAGTATTCAGGCTTACCGGGTGGTCCCGGCAGATTCACAGCAGATTCCACGAGCCCGCTGCTACTCGGGGACACTTGCAACCCACATGCATGATGCTTTCACGTACCGGACTCTCACCGTCTACGGCAGGCCATTCCAAACCACTTCCGCTAACACCACACACACAGGCGGCAGGCTGACAGACCCACCACACAAGACCCCACAACACCCCACATGCAACCCCTGCCAGGTATCACACACATAAGGTTTAGCCAAACATCCGATTTCGCTCGCCGCTACTCACGGAATCACTATTGTTTTCTTCTCCTACGGGTACTGAGATGTTTCACTTCCCCGCGTTCCCTCCACACCAGCTATACATTCACCAGTGGGTGACCGCGCATAACCACGGCCGGGTTTCCCCATTCGGACATCCTCGGATCAACGCTCAGTTGGCAACTCCCCGAGGCATTTCGCAGCCTCTCACGTCCTTCATCGGCTCATTGTGCCAAGGCATCCACCGTGCGCCCTTCACAGACAACACTAAAACAAACAAAGATGACTCTACAAAAATTGCATAAAATAAAGAAGATACTCGCGTCCACTATACAGTTCTCAAACAACACGACACCCACAACCACACGCACACCACTGCACGCACAATCAAGAAGATGCCCAACAAAAAGGAGCATGCTGCCCCAGACACCCAACACCGCAACACACCAAGCAACACTTTTTCGCCGACACCACATAAAGCCATGCGACAAACAAACGATGATCCAGACAACGATCTCCACCCGGATTCAACAAAACAGACTACGCAAACCCCCCACCCACACTCAACGCGGGCAAGGCAAGTAAGGCCTGTAACCAAAAAGCTCCTTAGAAAGGAGGTGATCCAGCCGCACCTTCCGGTACGGCTACCTTGTTACGACTTCGTCCCAATCGCCGATCCCACCTTCGACAGCTCCCTAACGAGTTTGGGCCACTGGCTTCGGGTGTTACCAACTTTCATGACGTGACGGGCGGTGTGTACAAGGCCCGGGAACGTATTCACCGCAGCGTTGCTGATCTGCGATTACTAGCGACTCCGACTTCATGGAGTCGAGTTGCAGACTCCAATCCGAACTGAGACCGGCTTTAAGGGATTAGCTCCACCTCACGGTATCGCAACCCACTGTACCGACCATTGTAGCATGTGTGAAGCCCTGGACATAAGGGGCATGATGATTTGACGTCATCCCCACCTTCCTCCGAGTTAACCCCGGCAGTCTCTCGCGAGTCCCCACCATAACGTGCTGGCAACACAAGACAAGGGTTGCGCTCGTTGCGGGACTTAACCCAACATCTCACGACACGAGCTGACGACAACCATGCACCACCTGTATACAGACCACAAGGGAAAACACATCTCTGTGCCGATCCTGCATATGTCAAGCCCAGGTAAGGTTCTTCGCGTTGCATCGAATTAATCCACATGCTCCGCCGCTTGTGCGGGCCCCCGTCAATTCCTTTGAGTTTTAGCCTTGCGGCCGTACTCCCCAGGCGGGGCGCTTAATGCGTTAGCTACGGCACGGAAGTCGTGGAAGACCCCCACACCTAGCGCCCACCGTTTACGGCATGGACTACCAGGGTATCTAATCCTGTTCGCTACCCATGCTTTCGCTCCTCAGCGTCAGTAACTGCCCAGAGACCTGCCTTCGCCATCGGTGTTCCTCCTGATATCTGCGCATTTCACCGCTACACCAGGAATTCCAGTCTCCCCTACAGTACTCAAGTTATGCCCGTATCGCCTGCACGCCCGGAGTTAAGCCCCGGAATTTCACAGACGACGTGACAAACCACCTACGAGCTCTTTACGCCCAGTAATTCCGGACAACGCTCGCACCCTACGTATTACCGCGGCTGCTGGCACGTAGTTAGCCGGTGCTTCTTCTACCACTACCGTCACTGACCCAACAAGGCCAGCTTCGTCATGGCTGAAAGGAGTTTACAACCCGAAGGCCTTCATCCCCCACGCGGCGTCGCTGCATCAGGCTTGCGCCCATTGTGCAATATTCCCCACTGCTGCCTCCCGTAGGAGTCTGGGCCGTGTCTCAGTCCCAATGTGGCCGTCCACCCTCTCAGGCCGGCTACCCGTCGACGCCTTGGTAGGCCATTACCCCACCAACAAGCTGATAGGCCGCGGGCTCATCCTGCACCGAAAAACTTTCCACCACCGACACTAAACGATGGTCCTATCCGGTATTAGACCCAGTTTCCCAGGCTTATCCCGAAGTGCAGGGCAGATCACCCACGTGTTACTCACCCGTTCGCCACTCGAGTACCCTGCAAGCAGGGCCTTTCCGTTCGACTTGCATGTGTTAAGCACGCCGCCAGCGTTCGTCCTGAGCCAGGATCAAACTCTCCATAAAAGCATATCAGCCCTACAAAAAGCCTGAACATACTGGCAAACAAAAAAATACTGAACTACTGACAAAAAATGTCAATCACATCAACCCACACCACCGGGGAGGTGGCACGAGCCGAAAAACATCAACACCAATCAGCAGCACAATAAGAAAAGAACAATATTTAACAAGCAATCACGCTTGCCGGTATCATCCCAAACCACCGCGCCACACAACCGGTGCGACAAAAAAATACTTGGTTTGTTACGCTATTGAGTTCTCAAACAACACACGCACACACAACCAACACACCGACCATTCCGGTCAGCACATCTCTTGCATGGCAGGCCCTGAATCCTACGACGATCCAACCAGATTCGCAAATCCGATCCCGCGTCCCTCGCGCCCTCAGGAAGCAACGAAGCTTACGTAGTCCGTCAGCGCCGTTCTCCTGCCGCACTCTGTGCGGTGTCGGTCGCTCTGACTCGCATTAATCTACACACCCCACACACACGACACAAAACACCAGGTCACGGCGTCGCAAGCGGACCGATCTGCTCGTCGGAACGTCATACGACGCATCCACACCCGTCCTTGGAGCTCAGTGCGTGGCGATCCGAACCATCTGGCTCACGCCCTGGACGCGGATCCAGCCTGCTCAGAGCTCAAAGGCTGTTGTGACCTAAGCCAGCAACATACAGATCGCACTGGTCACGTCCACCAAATGCCACGACCTGGTCAGCGCGATGTGCTGAACCGTCAGCTCCCCACTCGGTCACCATCTGGAAAAGACCAGAGGGTCGAAGCGTTCCACAAAGTCACGGTCGCAGGCTCGCAGATCCATGGACGGTACCGCTCCAGAGCATCGACGACACCGCACCACGGTAGACGCGCGCACCACTTCTCGCGGGAAGCGGGAATACGTTCGGCTGAGCCGACCCGACACCGTCGATCTCGATGCCGGTGTAGGCCAAAGGAGAACCTCATCCCCGGGGCCGCAGTCCCGCGACACTTCGTGATAACCAGTTCATACTCCTGAGCCGGCGAACTGATCATAGGCGAGTTTGGCCGACATCAGCACGACCACGACGAGTATGACCCCGCGTAAGAAGCCGGCCCCTCGGCCGAGGACCATCCGCGCGCCGATCTGTGCCCCGATGACGTTCGTGACAGCCAGCCCGAGACCAAGCAGCCACAGCACCTCGCCCTGCACCGCAAAAGTGACGAGAGCCCCGAGGTTAGTGAATACGTTAATGACCTTCGCCCAGGCAGCACTCGTGATGAAGTCGGCACTGAGGAGGCTGGTGAAGCCCATTATCAGGAACAGCCCCGTGCCCGGCCCGAAGGTGCCGTCATAGATGCTGACGGCAGCGACAAGTGCCAGGAGCGCAAGGACAGCACGGGGGGCGGATCGGGTGCTGCTCGGAGCGTCAACCTGGCCAAAGGACGGCCGGAACAGGATGAAAAGGCCGACAGCGACAAGAAGCACGATAATGACCGGTCGCATCAGCTCCTTGTCGACCGATGAGGCGATCATGGCTCCACCGGCCGAACCGACAAGCGCCAGCGGCGCATACCGGAGTGCTCTGACCGCCGCAGGAACTCTGCGTACCAGCACGGCGGCCGAACTCGCGGTACCGAAGATCGCAGCCACCTTATTCACCCCGAGTGCCTGGGCGTTGGACATTCCAGGATTCACAATCATGACCAGTGGGATAAGAATCAGTCCCCCGCCACCGACGATCGCGTCGACCCAGCCCGCAACCAGGGAACCGATGAGCAGGATCGTGATGACTGTAGAAGACAAGCCTGTCCATCCTTACTGCATGACTGCCACTGACCGCTGGCGCTGCCGGGCAGTGCCACCACCCGTCAGGTTAGCTGGCAGACCGCATTCCTGCGCGTCGTAGGATCCTTTCTCCCACGGATCCGCACCACGCATCTCCCAGGTTACTGCGCTTGCGCGGGACAGAGCCCCCACCCGCGCTGGGGCCTCGCGGTGTGCAAAGTCGCCTACCTGCCCCAGGAGAGGCCGGAACGACCCACGGAGACGCGCTCGTCATCGTCGCTTCCCGCCCAACCGCGTGTGCCACACCCCTGCGGGAGGTGGACCGCAACGCCAGAGCCCTGTCGGTACTCACGTTGATATCCGACCTGGCCGATGGCAGCGTCCGGAACTTCCATGCCCCGCACACCTGCCGACAACAATGCATCGACTGACGTCCGGCAGAGCCAGGTGTACAAACACAACACGTGGCGCTCCTGACACATCTGTGGATCCCGGCCCGCACCGGTAGTTCCGGTTGGTAGTCACCCAGATGAACCAGCGCCATCAACAGCTCCGGCGACCTGAACCCGAACGCCCCCCTCGCGAGTAATCGGATCTTCGTGATCGCCGACTCGATCCGCCCGTTGGACAACCCGTGCCCAATTGATGCCAGGACCGCCCCTGCATGCGGCCTCACCGTCTCGGCGCAGATCCAGGAACACCGTAATCCGACACCGTTGCGGCCACCCCATCCACCTGGCGAACGCCATCTCGGCCCGGCCCAACGGAAGCTTGAACAACCCCGTGCCCCCTCCTCGGGAGCATCGGTGGCCCACGTGAATACATGTGTCGGCACAGCGCACCGCGTTAGGGCAACGCTGGAGCGACGACATCAGCCATCCATCCCGCGCTTCGCGGTGACATGGGCGATTGCCGTCAATCGGGTCGTGCCCGACTGTCGCAGAGGCCGCGAGGGCGTTGCAGAAAACCTCCCAACACGTTCTTTGCGATGTGTTCGT
This sequence comes from Corynebacterium glyciniphilum AJ 3170, assembly GCF_000626675.1. Taxonomy (NCBI): domain Bacteria; kingdom Bacillati; phylum Actinomycetota; class Actinomycetes; order Mycobacteriales; family Corynebacteriaceae; genus Corynebacterium; species Corynebacterium glyciniphilum. The sequence goes on from NZ_CP006842.1 coordinate 3,356,703, forward strand.
CTGCGGTCCAAGACCTCGACTCACCCGGAGTGCGCACATAAACACATACCGCCGAACTATGGAGCGAATATGCAGGTAACCGACTCGTTCTAGGCTTCGACCGACATGCGTTCCGTGGTAGAATACTGAGGTCGTCGAGAACGACGGAAGGGTGGAAAAGATCGTGAGAGACTACCGCACTGAAGACCAGAAGGTCGCCGCTGTCGCCGCGTCGATGACGATGGCCGGCCAGCCCGTGACCCCCGAAGATGAGGCTCGTGGCCGCCGTATCCTGCGTGGGGAGATCTCCGGTGATCAGGCTGTCCTGGAGGTTTTGGAGCAAGAGGGCCTGGCAGACAGTGCTCACGCTGCTGAACTGCGCCGTCGGATCGCCGCCGCCGCATAGGCCATGGCTTCGGACGGCACCCCAGCACCAGAGAACTTCTACGGGATCTCCGACCCCGCAAAGCTGGAGCATGTCGCCGGGAGATCCGCCGCCCAGCGTCTCTACGAACTGGAGAGTGGCGATCCTCTGACCAGCTTTACCCGTAAGGATCTGGTCAGGATTCACGCGCACCTGATGCAGGACATCTACCCGTGGGCCGGGCAGATCCGTACTACCGAGGTCGGGGCAATGGGCATGGCGATGTGTCGTGCCCAGTTCGTCGACAACGAACTCGACCGGGTTATCCGTGATATCGGTCGGAAGTCGCCGTCGACCATCGACATCGACGCCGCGGTGAACACCGTGGCCGATCACTGGTCCGAAATGACCATGGTCCATCCGTTTCAGGACGGTAACAGTCGTACTCAAAGGTTCTTCTTCGATCAACTGCTCCGGAATGCCGGGTGGGCGGTGGACTGGACGCAGGTCAACGCTGAAGAGGCCCATGCCGCCCGCTACGTTGGCGCGGCGACGGTCGACCCATCGTATCTCGCGCAGACGCTGCGCCCTGCGGTCCACCCGGCTGACCAGATCGCAGCCGGCACACTGACGGCGACTGAGAACACCCGCGACAATCGTGCGTCAGCCGAGATCTTCCACGACATGATGGAGTTCAAGCGCTCACACCCCCGAGGTACGCCATACGAACTGCCGTAGCGGTTCAACTCATCGGCTACAGGCACGGACCTGACCGTCCAGTAGACGATCGAATCGTTGCTCTGTCGTTGTCTGACCCGTTCAGTGGTGACCACCGCAGCTTCCACAGCTCCTACACCCCACACAACCTCTGAAAACCACCACCCCACCCCCCCGCCGGGGCCGGGCGGCCAGCCGCACCCCCCGGACCACACACACCCACACACACAAAAAAAGAGAGGCCCCAGCAGCCAGCCACAAAGCTGACCACCGGGACCTCCCCAGACACTTAATGCCGGCGGCGTCCTACTCTCCCACACCCTCCCGGGTGCAGTACCATCGGCGCAGGCAGGCTTAGCTTCCGGGTTCGGAAAGGGACCGGGCGTGACCCCACCGCTAAAACCACCGACAAACACACACGAAACAAACACACACCCAACCCCGCCAACAAACCCTCCCCAGGGACAAAACCCCACAAAAGAGAAGCCAACAGACTGGTGCACTGTGCCGTTCCAGACACTGCACAATGAACGCGAAAATACCTTCACACTACTACACAACAGAACCACTCGTTACAACGTTAATGTCATCCTCGGTCAATTAGTACCGGTCACCTCCAACACTCACATGCTGTCCAGATCCGGCCTATCAACCCCGTCGTCTACAGGGAACCTCAAACGAAACCTCATCTCGAAACAGGCTTCCCGCTTAGATGCTTTCAGCGGTTATCCCTCCCATACGTAGCCAACCAGCCATGCCACGGGCGTGACAACTGGCCCACCAGAGGTATGTCCAACCCGGTCCTCTCGTACTAGGGTCAGCCTTTCTCAAGTTTCAACGCGCACGGCGGATAGAGACCGAACTGTCTCACGACGTTCTAAACCCAGCTCGCGTGCCGCTTTAATGGGCGAACAGCCCAACCCTTGGGACCAACTCCAGCCCCAGGATGCGACGAGCCGACATCGAGGTGCCAAACCATCCCGTCGATATGGACTCTTGGGGAAGATCAGCCTGTTATCCCCGGGGTACCTTTTATCCGTTGAGCGACACCGCTTCCACAAGCCGGTGCCGGATCACTAGTCCCTACTTTCGTACCTGCTCGACCTGTCAGTCTCACAGTCAAGCTCCCTTGTGCACTTACACTCAACACCTGATTACCAACCAGGCTGAGGGAACCTTTGGGCGCCTCCGTTACTCTTTGGGAGGCAACCGCCCCAGTTAAACTACCCACCAGGCACTGTCCCTAACCCAGATCATGGGCCGAGGTTCAGATATCCAGCACGATCAGAGTGGTATTTCAACAACGACTCCACAACCACTAGCGTGGCCGCTTCACAGTCTCCCACCTATCCTACACAAACCGAACCGAACACCAATACCAAGCTATAGTGAAGGTCCCGGGGTCTTTTCGTCCTGCCGCGCGTAACGAGCATCTTTACTCGTACTGCAATTTCGCCGGGCCTGTGGTTGAGACAGCAGGGAAGTCGTTACGCCATTCGTGCAGGTCGGAACTTACCCGACAAGGAATTTCGCTACCTTAGGATGGTTATAGTTACCACCGCCGTTTACTGGGGCTTAAATTCTCCGCTTCGGTGTTACCACCTAACAGGTCCTCTTAACCTTCCAGCACCGGGCAGGCGTCAGTCCGTATACATCGACTTACCGTCTTCGCACGGACCTGTGTTTTTAGTAAACAGTCGCTTCCCTCTATCCTCTGCGACCCACACCAGCTCCAGCCGAAAAAGCCTTCACCAGCACGGGCCCCCCTTCTCCCGAAGTTACGGGGGCATTTTGCCGAGTTCCTTAACCACAGTTCACCCGATCGCCTTAGTATTCTCTACCTGACCACCTGTGTCGGTTTGGGGTACGGGCCGAATGTGCACATCGCTAGAGGCTTTTCTCGACAGCATAGGATCACCGACATCCCCGCAAACGGGTACGCATCACGCCTCACCCATCATGAACCCCGGATTTACCTAGGGCTCGGGCCACACGCTTACACCACAATCCAATAAGTGGCTCGGCTACCTTCCTGCGTCACCCCATCACTTGGCTACTACCAATTCAGGTCCCGCGCATCCACACACACCAAGCCCACAAAGTAGACCCAGCACACGCTTCAGGGCGGTTAGTATCACTGATTCACCATGGTCGCACACACACGGGTACGGGAATATCAACCCGTTATCCATCGACTACGCCTGTCGGCCTCGCCTTAGGCCCCGACTCACCCTGGGAAGATTAACTTGACCCAGGAACCCTTGGTCATCCGGCGGATGAGGTTCTCACTCATCATTCGCTACTCATGCCTGCATTCTCACTCGCATAGCGTCCAGCACTGGGTCACCCCGCACCTTCACTCGCTACACGACGCTCCCCTACCAACCCACACCCAAAGGTGCAAGTTCCGCGGCTTCGGCGGTGTACTTGAGCCCCACTACATTGTCGGCGCAGAACCACTCGACCAGTGAGCTATTACGCACTCTTTCAAGGATGGCTGCTTCTAAGCCAACCTCCTGGCTGTCTTCGCGATCCCACATCCTTTTCCACTTAGTACACCCTTAGGGGCCTTAGCCGGCGATCTGGGCTGTTTCCCTCTCGACTACGAAGCTTATCCCCCGCAGTCTCACTGCCGCGCTCTCACTTACCGGCATTCGGAGTTTGGCTGATGTCGCTAAGATGGTAGTCCCGCTAAACCAACCAGTAGCTCTACCTCCGGCAAGAAACACACGACGCTGCACCTAAATGCATTTCGGGGAGAACCAGCTATCACGGAGTTTGATTGGCCTTTCACCCCTACCCACAACTCATCCCCTCAGTTTTCAACCTAAGTGGGTTCGCGCCTCCACGACGTCTTACCGTCGCTTCACACTGGCCATGGGTAGATCACCCCGCTTCGGGTCCAGGACACGCCACTAACAACACACTAGTTAGTATTCGCTTTCGCTACGGCTACCCCACACGGGTTAACCTCGCGACGTGCCGCTGACTCGCAGGCTCATTCTTCAAAAGGCACGCCATCACCCCACAAGGAGGCTCTGACGGATTGTAGGCACACGGTTTCAGGTACTATTTCACTCCCCTCCCGGGGTACTTTTCACCATTCCCTCACGGTACTATCCGCTATCGGTCACAACAAGTATTCAGGCTTACCGGGTGGTCCCGGCAGATTCACAGCAGATTCCACGAGCCCGCTGCTACTCGGGGACACTTGCAACCCACATGCATGATGCTTTCACGTACCGGACTCTCACCGTCTACGGCAGGCCATTCCAAACCACTTCCGCTAACACCACACACACAGGCGGCAGGCTGACAGACCCACCACACAAGACCCCACAACACCCCACATGCAACCCCTGCCAGGTATCACACACATAAGGTTTAGCCAAACATCCGATTTCGCTCGCCGCTACTCACGGAATCACTATTGTTTTCTTCTCCTACGGGTACTGAGATGTTTCACTTCCCCGCGTTCCCTCCACACCAGCTATACATTCACCAGTGGGTGACCGCGCATAACCACGGCCGGGTTTCCCCATTCGGACATCCTCGGATCAACGCTCAGTTGGCAACTCCCCGAGGCATTTCGCAGCCTCTCACGTCCTTCATCGGCTCATTGTGCCAAGGCATCCACCGTGCGCCCTTCACAGACAACACTAAAACAAACAAAGATGACTCTACAAAAATTGCATAAAATAAAGAAGATACTCGCGTCCACTATACAGTTCTCAAACAACACGACACCCACAACCACACGCACACCACTGCACGCACAATCAAGAAGATGCCCAACAAAAAGGAGCATGCTGCCCCAGACACCCAACACCGCAACACACCAAGCAACACTTTTTCGCCGACACCACATAAAGCCATGCGACAAACAAACGATGATCCAGACAACGATCTCCACCCGGATTCAACAAAACAGACTACGCAAACCCCCCACCCACACTCAACGCGGGCAAGGCAAGTAAGGCCTGTAACCAAAAAGCTCCTTAGAAAGGAGGTGATCCAGCCGCACCTTCCGGTACGGCTACCTTGTTACGACTTCGTCCCAATCGCCGATCCCACCTTCGACAGCTCCCTAACGAGTTTGGGCCACTGGCTTCGGGTGTTACCAACTTTCATGACGTGACGGGCGGTGTGTACAAGGCCCGGGAACGTATTCACCGCAGCGTTGCTGATCTGCGATTACTAGCGACTCCGACTTCATGGAGTCGAGTTGCAGACTCCAATCCGAACTGAGACCGGCTTTAAGGGATTAGCTCCACCTCACGGTATCGCAACCCACTGTACCGACCATTGTAGCATGTGTGAAGCCCTGGACATAAGGGGCATGATGATTTGACGTCATCCCCACCTTCCTCCGAGTTAACCCCGGCAGTCTCTCGCGAGTCCCCACCATAACGTGCTGGCAACACAAGACAAGGGTTGCGCTCGTTGCGGGACTTAACCCAACATCTCACGACACGAGCTGACGACAACCATGCACCACCTGTATACAGACCACAAGGGAAAACACATCTCTGTGCCGATCCTGCATATGTCAAGCCCAGGTAAGGTTCTTCGCGTTGCATCGAATTAATCCACATGCTCCGCCGCTTGTGCGGGCCCCCGTCAATTCCTTTGAGTTTTAGCCTTGCGGCCGTACTCCCCAGGCGGGGCGCTTAATGCGTTAGCTACGGCACGGAAGTCGTGGAAGACCCCCACACCTAGCGCCCACCGTTTACGGCATGGACTACCAGGGTATCTAATCCTGTTCGCTACCCATGCTTTCGCTCCTCAGCGTCAGTAACTGCCCAGAGACCTGCCTTCGCCATCGGTGTTCCTCCTGATATCTGCGCATTTCACCGCTACACCAGGAATTCCAGTCTCCCCTACAGTACTCAAGTTATGCCCGTATCGCCTGCACGCCCGGAGTTAAGCCCCGGAATTTCACAGACGACGTGACAAACCACCTACGAGCTCTTTACGCCCAGTAATTCCGGACAACGCTCGCACCCTACGTATTACCGCGGCTGCTGGCACGTAGTTAGCCGGTGCTTCTTCTACCACTACCGTCACTGACCCAACAAGGCCAGCTTCGTCATGGCTGAAAGGAGTTTACAACCCGAAGGCCTTCATCCCCCACGCGGCGTCGCTGCATCAGGCTTGCGCCCATTGTGCAATATTCCCCACTGCTGCCTCCCGTAGGAGTCTGGGCCGTGTCTCAGTCCCAATGTGGCCGTCCACCCTCTCAGGCCGGCTACCCGTCGACGCCTTGGTAGGCCATTACCCCACCAACAAGCTGATAGGCCGCGGGCTCATCCTGCACCGAAAAACTTTCCACCACCGACACTAAACGATGGTCCTATCCGGTATTAGACCCAGTTTCCCAGGCTTATCCCGAAGTGCAGGGCAGATCACCCACGTGTTACTCACCCGTTCGCCACTCGAGTACCCTGCAAGCAGGGCCTTTCCGTTCGACTTGCATGTGTTAAGCACGCCGCCAGCGTTCGTCCTGAGCCAGGATCAAACTCTCCATAAAAGCATATCAGCCCTACAAAAAGCCTGAACATACTGGCAAACAAAAAAATACTGAACTACTGACAAAAAATGTCAATCACATCAACCCACACCACCGGGGAGGTGGCACGAGCCGAAAAACATCAACACCAATCAGCAGCACAATAAGAAAAGAACAATATTTAACAAGCAATCACGCTTGCCGGTATCATCCCAAACCACCGCGCCACACAACCGGTGCGACAAAAAAATACTTGGTTTGTTACGCTATTGAGTTCTCAAACAACACACGCACACACACCAACACACCGACCATTCCGGTCAGCACATCTCTTGCATGGCAGGCCCTGAATCCTACGACGATCCAACCAGATTCGCAAATCCGATCCCGCGTCCCTCGCGCCCTCAGGAAGCAACGAAGCTTACGTAGTCCGTCAGCGCCGTTCTCCTGCCGCACTCTGTGCGGTGTCGGTCGCTCTGACTCGCATTAATCTACACACCCCACACACACGACACAAAACACCAGGTCACGGCGTCACTGTCGCACACTGAGTCCGAAGTAGCTCTCTACTCCGGTCCGCTGACCAACTTCCATCGCACTCCGGGACTGATAGAACACCGCCACAGCACCGGCCGTCCACATGATCACCGCAAGAGAACAGAGCGTCACGATCGAGCCGTGTCGCACTGCGCCGAAGCTGAAGGTGAGCCACACCAGTAGTGCGGCATTGACAACCAGGACCGCCGACGCGACCATCCGTTTCCCTGCGAATTTGTTCGTCACTGTGACGGAAAGGACACTCGTTGTCATCGCTACCGTCATCAGTCCGTACGAAATGACGATCGCTACTACCGTCACCCAGTCACCACCTCCGGTGGGCTGCAGCATCGGCATCTCGCCTCCCCACCCGATCGTGTCGAGTCCACGTTCAATAAGCCAGGCCACCAGGTATACCGCCAGCTAGGCGACCGGAAGGACCCACATATTCTGCATCACCTCCCGCTGCCAGGTCTTCGGTGCGCCGCCGTACACCGTCCACACCTCGGCCGCTCTCTCAGCGTGCACCACCCGGGAGAAGACCGTCGTCAAGACGAGAATGATCGTCAGGACGATACCGATTGTTCCCGGGTCGATGTCGAAGAGCGCTCGTGCGATCAGCTGCCCCGGCACCATCACCAGGAAGAAGGCCACGATGGTACTGAGAGTTCCGCGCCGCGCCATATGCTGCATCACCAGCAGATGGCCACGGGGCCGCTGCGCCAGTCGGTCCCATTCGTCGTTACCGACCAGAGGGCTCGGACCTTCCACACCTCCCCGTCGGATCCTCCCGAGGCCCACCAGGATGCTGACGAGCGACATGACCACGACAATCGCACCAGCCAACCAGTACCCAGGACCGTCGTCGACGCCACGAAGCAGCCACACACCCCACATCACGGCGATACACACCAGATAGAGAACCGTCCCCGCCATGATCGACACAATGACATGCACCTGCTGGGCTTTCCGCCCCAGTCCCAGAGCACGGAGTTGAGTACTGGGCATTGTGAATGCCGAGGTCGTCGGCCCACCGACGAGGCCGAACAGCACCGCCATCACGGTCTGTCGGGTTCCGCTCATGTCGTCGACGATCACCATGTGCACGATGAGCAACAGCCCCACTGGAATCCACCGGCTGGCCGCCTCGGTCCTGAACTGAGCTAGGCAGAGTGCGAGATGGGTACGTGCTGAGACCCCGCCGATGCGTGACGCTCCGGTTCCCTCACTCATGGCGGCGCCCCCGTACGAGCACCGTCTCGGGGAGATCGGCATTTCGGATCTGGACGTCCAGCCCGTCCGCCGCCCGAAGGACCTCGGATGTGTCTGATCCGAGATCCAGAACGATGCGACGGGAGCCTGCCACTGATTCGTCCCGCAGGACGGAACACGTCACGCCAGCAAGAAGCTCTTCGACGGCACTTGTCGTCCCGGTGGCCACCACGGTGGATGACACAAGTTCGTCGACATCGATGACCTCGGTTATTCGTCCGTCATCGATGAAGATCACCGAATCGAGAAGTAGCGTCGCATCCTCCACCTGGTGGGTGGAGATGATGAACGTTCGCGCCCCCTCGGCGTCCCGGTCGATCTCGTCGAGGAGTTCGCGGTAGAGGATATCCCGGTTCTGGACGTCCAGCCCCAGGTAGGGCTCGTCAAGCAACGTCACCTCGGACCGCGCCGCCAGTCCCATGACCACTCCCATCAGTGTCTTCTGGCCCCGCGAGAGGCCGTCGAACCGTGCCGCGAGGTCAAGTCGGAAGATGTGCTGCAGGCGGCGTGCATAGGCACTGTCCCAGGTGCCCCACCGTGCTGCGGCAAGGTCCAGCAGAGTCCCGACTTTCATCTGACCGGGATAGGGGACGTCCGCTCCGGCGAGGATGATCCGGTCGAGGACGGGTTGGTTGTCCCGGACCGGTTCACCTCCCAACCTGACTTCGCCTTCGACGGGAATCTGTCCGGCCAGGGCACGCAGCAGCGTTGTCTTCCCGGCACCGTTGGGACCGACCAGCCCGTGCACCCGCCCCTGTGGGATATAGCAGGTCACGCCGTCAAGCGCGAGGGACGTGCCATACCGTTTGTGTACGTCACGTAGTGAGAATGTTCCCATCACAATGCTCCTTGTCGCTGGTAGTAGATGCGGTCGGCCCCCTGGACGAAGCCCGTGGGTCGTGGCCGGTCCCCACCCAGTTGTTTGTGGCTCGTGTATACGACGGGGACTGCGGAAAGAACCACCACCATGATGGAACCGATGACCGGACCAGGCCCGTCGAGTGGTGCAGTTGTCGCGAGCGTCATAAGCAGCCCACCTTCCGGGACAACCCCGATCAGCGACATCAGGAGCGCACTGCTGGTCGCGATCAGCGGGATGACGGCGGCACACAGCAAAGCACATGCCAGGATCAGGGAGATCTGTCCGAAGGACATCTGAGACGGTGTACGCCCACCACTGACGAATCCTGTCGACATCGCGAGTCCGACCAGAGCGATGAGGATAACCAACACCACCGCGGACCCCGCGTACGCATGCCCGAGCCAGCGACGCACCGGGATCCCCAGGGCCGTCCAACCACGGAGGCCGCTGGCCAGAACTCCCGCCACGGCGGGGAAGATGACCACCATCAACGGCAACAACGTCGCCACGTCGACCGGACCACTGTCAACCGTGCCGGTAGCCACCCGGAGCACACTGAATCCTCCGAATACCAGGGCAGTCGACACCAGCGATATCGCGATGACCGGGAGATACACGAGCCGCCACGGCAGTGGCCCTGGAAGTGACGGCAGGCCACCCACCAGTGCCGCCCAGCTCCGGCCGGCCTGCCGGGACGGCGAAGGAAGACGGTACTCTCCCCGTAACGTCCTACGCATCGAAGCGTACTGCGTCGCCCCGACGGCGAGAACGGCGAGAAGGATCCCGACGTAGCTCCATCGTCCAGTAGAGGCGGCGACTCCCGCTGCGCCGAACAGGAATGCCACCAGGAGCACAGCACCGACAGCGTCCCCCGTCCAGTAGCGCAGTGGCACTCCGAAGGCACGGTAGCGGCTGACGTCAGGGATCATGATCCACATCGCGAAACCGCTGGCCAGCGCGATCCCCGCCATCTGCGCGGATCCACCGTCGCCGAGGGCCAGCATCATCCAGCCCGCCAGCAGGGCAGGAAGCGCCAGCAGCTGTTCCACCCGCGGGTACATCTGGAGTCTCACGCGGAAAGGTACACCAGTCATGATTCCGGCTCCCCGGTCAAAGCGATCACAGCATCTTCTGTGCCGAGACGTTCTCGGGTTACCCCGTCCCAGTGGGGTAGTGTCCCGCCGTTCAGGTCGATGTCCACAGACATGCTGCCGGCGACGTCCCGCATGGCGGTCAGCCGTATGCCGGGCATACCCCTCACCTTGTCCAGCACCTCGGTCATTCTCGATGTACTCCCGGTGAGGCGGACGACACGGTCGCCGAGATCGGCACCGTCGATGTCGTGGCTGAGGTGACCGTCAGCCCCGAGGATAAGAAGCCGATCGACGATGCCTTCCCGCGGCAGGTCGACCGTGAGTCCACGAAGGACGCGGCGGCTGCCGAAGGACCGGTCGAGGTTGTCCACCCGGACAAGCGGGTCCGGGAGGGTGGTTCCGTGTGGTGTCTTCATGGTGGTGTCTCCCTGTCAGGTTGCCGGATCAGCTTCCGAGTCGGTTGCGTCGCTTCCGTGGCCCGCCGATGATGCTGGTCATGGTCCAGTGCGGTTGTCCGAGGAGTGTTCGCCGGACCGCGTACTTGACCAAGTACCGCGCCAGTAGTGCACTCACCACAACGGCGGCGATACCCGGCCACGGTCCAGCCGACGACGTGAAGCCGAAGACGGCGACGAGGCCGACGAGGATGTTGAAGAAGATCAACCACATAATCGCGGTACCCCAGTCCTCATAGGAGACACTGACAGCGAAGGCTGAGCCAATGAACGCAGTGACCACAACAACGACTGCGTACAGCGACAACTGGAGGGGTTCCGCAGAATATATAGGGTTCACAGATCCGCCGATAAAGGAGCTGAGCGGCATCGTCCCACTCGCCTCTACCTGCACAAAGGCGGCGATAACGCCGACTACCCCCTGCGGTACGCTGATCGCGGTGAGTGTATGCCTGACCCAGGAACGACGGGTCATGCCAATGGCATTCGCTGTTTCTCTGCTGGCTGCCGCTACAGGCGCGGTCGCCAGAGCGGCGGCCAGGAATGCCCCGGTCACTATCTGGTTGTCTCCCTCGTCGTACAGCATCCAACCGGAGAGGAAGGCCACTGTCACCAGCGCGGTCAGCCCCACCGGCTGGTACACCGTCCGCCAGGCGACGGGCCCTCGCCGAGCGAGGAATACGCGGTAGTGCAGTGGCATACCTGAGAAGCGGGCCCCGGTGCCGACCACTCGTCCAGACAGGACGTGGCGGTGGTGGCAAAGCACCAGGACCACCACACCGAGGATGGCCACCGCGGGCAGGACCGGCATCCACACCGGGACCTGTTCCGCGTCGTCCACCGGTCGGGCCACGGCCCACACCGGCCAGGCGAGATGGATGACCGCCACAAGGGCGACGAGCATGCCGTGGTCGACCACCCACCGCCGCATGGACAACCCCACCACGCGGTACCGTGCCGGGTTGGGCAGCAGCATCAGAACCGACAACGCCGGGAAGAAGACCCCTCCGGTCACCGCCGGCCACGGTTGCCACCCACGATGGAACTGCACCAGCGTGGATGACGTGAGGAATGCCATCACCACGATGAGCAGGAGGAAGACCAGTGTGGTGCTCGGTGGGCGGTCGGCCCGCAGACGCTCCCAGGGGGAGCGCATGGTCGTGGCGTTCACGGCGTCTCCCCTCCGGTCAGCTGGACCACGGCCTCCTCCAGGTCAACCGGCTCGGCAGCGAGGTCGGAGAGTTGCGACAGGACGACGTCGCCGCCAGCGCGGTCGCTCCCCAGATCCACGACTGCTCGGCTCGCCCCGGCCATGTTCCGACGCTCAAGGACGGTGAGCCCCGGCGCGTTGGAGACCAGGGCGTCCACACGGGCTTCCGAGCCGGTGATCCGGTAGAAGCGTCCGGCCAGGTCGTCGGCGTCGATGTCATGGATCAGTTGTCCTCGCTCGAGCACCAGCACGCGGTCGACGATGCGTTCCAGGTCCGGCAGGTGGTGGGTCGAGATCACCACGAGGCGGGGATCAGCCTCCACCGAGTCCATCAACTCGCGGTAGAACAGCCGCCGTGTCTGCGCGTCCAGACCCACGTAGGGTTCGTCGAACAACGTGACCGCCGCGTGGGAGGCAAGACCGACGATGATGCCGACCGCTGTGCGCTGCCCGCGGGACAGCACCCCGTAGGTGGACGTCTCCACCAGCCCGAAGGCGTCCCGTAGGCGTGCCGCCTCGGCGGCGTTCCAGTGCGGGTATCTCCGGGCGAAGATGTCCAGGATCCCCTGGACCGTCCAGGACGGCGCGTAGTCGATGTCGACTCCGGTGAGGCTGGTGTTCTCCAGGACGACGGCATCGTCGAAGGCGTCGCGTCCACCACTGGTGACCGTCCCGACGGACGGTTTGAGCTGGCCGGCGAGCAGTCCGAGCAGGGTGGTCTTGCCGGCACCGTTACGTCCGACCAGGCCCACGACACCGTCGTCGAGTTCCAGCGTGACCGGTCCCACCACCGGTGGTGTTCGTCGGCGACCTGCTCCTCCGGCGGTGACCCACGGGTAGGACATTTCTGCGTCAGTGAGTGTGATGGTCATGAGTACAGTCCTCTGCTTTCTGCGACCTGGTCGATCAGCCGGTGGACGTCGTCCCGGGGCAGGTCGAGTTTGATCGCCTCGTCCACCAGGGGCGCGAGGTAGTCGGCGGCGAAGGCCTCCCGGCGCCGTGCCGTGATCCGGGCCCGGGCGCCGTCCTCGACGAACATGCCGAGACCACGTCTCTTGGCCAGCACCCCGCGCTCGGCGAGCAGTGTCAGCCCTTTTCGCGCGGTGGCGGGGTTGATGCCGTGGAAAGCGGCGAGTTCATTGGTGGAGGGAGCGCGGTCGCCCTCCCGAAGGGATCCGTCGACGACGGAGTCCTCGACGAGTTCGGCGATCTGCCGGAACAACGGTGACGTCGTCTCGTCCACGACCCGCCTTCTTCCCGTGCTTAGGTTTATTGGTTGGTTACTCCTGTAACTAACCATCGCACAGTCCGGTTTTTCTGACAAGGGCACCCCGACCCGCTGCCACCAGCCCACCGAATGACCAGCACACCTCCCCACAAGCCGCACACCTGATGCACACTAGGGGGAACAACCGACAAACTTTTAGTGAGGATCCTCCAATGCTCGAACGAACCCTGATCTACGTCGACACCTCTTACCTGCTCGCCAGCTTCTACAACGCCTGGGAGACCGGCGCCCGTGCACAACTCGAGATTGATCTGCCCGAGGTTGTCAATGTGCTGGAGAGCCGCGTCGTTGACCAACTGAGACAACCCGTCTACCGCCAGAACTGGTATGACGGTCTCCCTGATTCCGGCCCGCACCGCTATCAACGTGCCTTGAGGTCCTGCAACGGCGTCCAGCTACGGTCCGGCCAACTCATCGAATGGGGCGACCGTCGTACCCAGAAAGCGGTCGACACGCGCCTTGTCGCCGACATGGTCATCAGCGCCATGTCCCGTGAGGTCACCGACATCGTCCTGGTGTCCGGAGACGCCGACATGCTTCCCGGTGTAGAGGAGGCAGTCTCCCGGGGGGTCCGGGTACATCTCTACGGCTTCGGATGGGACTCGATGTCCGCCAACCTGCGCTACTCCTGCGACTCGACAACCATTCTCGATCCACGGGAAGACTTCGCTGACTGCATGCGACTGCAGATCCTCGAAGGGCCCCTGAAGACCGGGGCAGCCGGAGCGCAGCACAAACCCATCGGGGACGCCGAGCCCGTCGAAGACCTCTCCGGGACATGCGCGGTTCCGGACGTCCGCCGCCGGCCCACCGCTCCCGCACCGGAGGACACCGGCAGCCAGAGCGACCCCGCCACCGATACCGGCGGCACGACCGGAAACGAGGGCGCCGACAGGGCGGCCGACGCCACCCCGACCCCTGCATCCATGCCGACCCGCGACCCGTCGCTCTCCCCGACCACCGAGCACAGCCCGACTGCGGTCTCCCACGAGAATCCCGTCTCGCCGGCCGAGGACGGGGAGGACGACGGAGAGTCCGGCGTCCCCGAAACGTCCGCTTCCCCGGCGTCGCAACCATCGCAGGCGTCGCCGGCCGACCTCGCCGCTTCCCGTCCCACCCCGGCGATGATGGCGCCGCGGCGGCGTCTCCGCAGCCGCTACGTCCCGCTGCCCACCGAAGTGTGGCAGTCCGGCGGCCAGCAGAATCCCTTCGACATCGGCGAGCAGTACGCCGTCTGGTGGTTCCAGCACGCCGCTACCGCAGACCAGCAGGACGGGGCCCACGTACTCTGCGGCGGCGGCCTACCTCCCGAGGTGGACCGTCCGTTGCTCCAGTTCGCCTGCGAGACACTCCACGAATACACGCTGACGGAGTACCAGCGCGTGAACCTCCGCGACGGCTTCCACTCCGGGATCAGGGGCATCCTGCTCAACCGCTAACTCCCGCCGACCGGCGGGACGGTCCCCCGGCCAGCCACCTCCCAGTCACCCTTCACCCGGTATTCACGCCGACTGTGAGAAAATGCCGACATGACCGCCCCCTCCACCGGCCTCACCGGTACCGACGTCGCATCCCACCCCGACCGCTCCGGTCGCGGGTTCCTCTCCTTCTGTGGGCAGGTCGTGGGTTCTGGTGTCCTCGCCGCCGTCGTCACGCTGGCAGCATGGTTCGTCCTGTCACGTACGAATCTGCCCGCCTATGCATCGTCGAATGTGACCAAGGCCCTGGCCAGCGCCGGTGGAGTCATCGTCCTCGTCGTCCTGGCCCTCGTGCTCTACGCCGTCCTGCACTCACGCACCCCTTTCATCGACTGGCCGCGGTGGCGTCGGACCGGAACCACCGTGCTGTGCTGGCTCGCCCCGGCCGGCCTGGTCATCGCCGCGCTCGGCATTCCCCTGGCCGCGACCCGTCTCTACCTCGACGGCATCAGTGTCGACCAGGCATTCCGCACCCAGTTCTTCACCCGGATGACCGAACAGCCGGGCTTCGAGGACATGGCCTACCTCGGGGAGCCGAGCTTCTACCCGCGTCTGTGGTTCCTCGCCGGAGGTCTCTTCGCCAATATCCTCGGCCTGGCCGGGTGGGCAGCATTCCAACCCTGGTCGTTGGTCACCCTCGCCGCGGCCGGGTCGATGCTGGTCCCGGTCTGGCGACGTCTCACCGGGTCGCTACCACTGGGAACGGTCATCGCCATGGTGACCACTGCCGTCGTCCTGTACACCGCCCCGGAAGAGCCCTATGCCGCCGTTGTGGCGTTCGGTATGCCGGCCGCCGTCGTGCTGGCGGGGCGCGCCGTCCGTGGTTCACGTCCGGGAATAGCCGGTCTGGCGATCTTCCTCGGGCTCTCCGC
This sequence comes from Corynebacterium glyciniphilum AJ 3170, assembly GCF_000626675.1. Classification (NCBI taxonomy): domain Bacteria; kingdom Bacillati; phylum Actinomycetota; class Actinomycetes; order Mycobacteriales; family Corynebacteriaceae; genus Corynebacterium; species Corynebacterium glyciniphilum. Next base: position 3,372,340 of record NZ_CP006842.1, read on the forward strand.
GAACCTGTACACGCTCTACACCGGTATCTCTGCGCTGACCGTGGTGGTCGTCGCCGTCGTCGTCGCCTGGCGCACCCGGGCGATCCAGCCACTGATCCGACTGACCGTGATCGGCGTGGGGTCGATCATCATCGCGCTGGTCGGATGGGGACCGTACGGCCTGGCGCTCCTCACCTCGGACAGCGGGGCCAGTGGGCGGGCCCAGCATTACCTGCCGCAGTCCGGCACGGAAGTCCCCGTCCCCTTCTTCCACGTCAGCCTTGTCGGCGTCCTCGGCTTGCTGTGCATCGTGTGGATGGTGCTGCGGTGGAAGCGTAGTCAGGTCAGGGCGCTCGTTGCCGGACTGGTGGTCTGCTACCTCTGGGTGCTGGCGTCCATGCTGACGACCCTGACAGGGACGACGTTGCTGGGCTTCCGTATGGAACTGCCGATCTCCCTGCTCCTGGTCACCGGCGGCATGATGGCGCTCGACGACCTGCGCATCAACGGTATTCGCCGCGCCTACCCGCAGTTCGTCGGGCCGGACGCCGCGCCGAAGGTGACCGCGGTCCTGGCGATCCTGCTCACTTTCGCTACCGCAACCTACGTCATCAACATCCCGCTGCACCTGCGCCAGCACATCGACCTCGCGTACACCGACACCGACGGCGAAGCCCAACGCGGCGATCTCTTCCCCGCCGACTCCACCGTCTACTACGCCGACGTCGACTCCTACATCGACGAGACCCTGGGCCTCGGAGGCGACCGTGCCGGCACCGTCGTCCTCACCGATGAGCAGAGCTTCATGGCCTACTACCCCTACCACTCCTACCAGGCGATGACCGCGCACTACGCCAACCCACTCGGACGGTTCGAGGACCGCAACGCCGAGATCGAGAAGTGGACCGAGATCACCGACCCCGCGGAACTCACGGACGCGATGGACACCGTTTCCGATGAACAGGGCTGGGCCGGTCCGGATGCCCTGGTCCTGCGCGGACAAGCCGCCGACGCCACCGGCGGAGAGGGGGATCCGGACGGCCGGTTCACCTACCGCCTGTCCGAGGACATCTACCCGAATGACCCGAACGTGCGCTTCACCACCATGTCCTTCCACGCCTCGGCGTTCTCGGAAGGATGGGACCTGGAGCAGATCGGTCCCTTCGTCGTCGCAGTGCGGCAGCGGTAAAGGTCGACGGCGTGTGCGGGTGCCGGTGACAGACTGTGACCGGCTGTGACCGACACGGCCTGCCACCGCTTAGTCCTCACCAGACTCCTGCCGTAACATGTGCTGCTATGTCACGAGTCGAACACGATGCCCCCGACGAGGTGTCCGAACAGGCCCCTGAGACGAACCCCGATCGCACGAAGGCGGCCGGTGTCGACCGGCTCAAGGCGATCGCCGTCCTGTCGGGCATCGCGGCGCTCATCCTGTTCTGCCTGACCCCGCTGCTCCCGGTCAAGCAGGAACAGTCCAGCTTCTCCTGGCCGCAGGGTGGCGACCTCCGAAGCGTCGACGCGCCACTGATGTCCTACCATCCGGAGAACCTGGACATCACCCTGCCGTTGTCCGAGGTCCGTGACCTCAACGGCAACCAGACCACCGTCCTGTCCACCGTGCCCGAGGGCGCGGAGGAGGCGACGCTGCGCGGCATGTTCGTCCGGTCGACCCCGGACGGCCTGGACGTTGTGGTGCGTAACTCCGTGGCGCTGTCGGTCGACACCGACACCCTCGAGAGCCTCCCGGACGGCGCCCAGCTGCGGATCACCTCCGACTACGAGGGGACGCGTGCCTGGATCCCGGACGCCACCGACGAGGACGGTAACCCGCTGGAGGGCGGGTTCGGGGACGACATCCGCCCCATGCTCACCGGCATCTTCACCGAGATGACCGACACCCCCGAGAACACCCAGGCCGCCATCGACGCCGGCCTGCGGGTGGACGTCACCGTCGACTCGCGGTACACCTCCACCGCCAGCGGCATCAAGATCGCCGCGATGGTTCTCGGTGTGCTGTTCATGGTCGTCTCGCTGTGGGCCCTGCACCGCATGGACATCCTCGACGGTCGGACCCGCACGCGGCGGCGGTTCCTGCCCGCCAACTGGTGGCGACCACGCTGGCTCGACGGTGTCGTCGGCGGCGTCCTCGTGGTCTGGTACTTCATCGGCGCGAACACGGCCGACGACGGATACCTGCTGACCATGGCCCGTGCCAGCCAGGAATCCGGTTACATGGCGAACTACTACCGGTGGTTCGGTGTTCCGGAGTCCCCGTTCGGCGCCCCCTACTACGACCTGCTGGCGTTGATGACGCACGTCTCCACCGCCTCGGTGTGGATGCGGCTGCCCGTCCTGATCGCCAGCCTGCTGACATGGATGCTCCTCTCGCGGGAGGTGCTGCCGCGCCTGGGCGCGAAGATCTCGCAGCGTCAGGTGGCGCACTGGACTGCAGCGGCGGTCTTCCTCGTCTTCGCGATGACCTTCAACAACGGCCTGCGTCCCGAGCCCGTCATCGCTCTCGGTGCCCTGCTGACCTGGGTCTGCATGGAACGCGCGATCGCCACGGGGCGCCTGCTGCCCGCCGCGATCGGCGTGATCGTCGCCTCCCTGTCGCTCGCCGCAGGGCCCACCGGTCTGATGGCTGTCGCCTCGATCCTCGTCGCGCTGTCCGGACTTGTCCGGATCGTCATCCGGCGCCTGCCCCTGCTCAACGCCGGTAAGGGCAGCTCGAAGAAGAAGATCACCGGCGCGGTCGTCGCCCAGATCATGCCGTTCTTCGCCGCCGGCACCGCCGTGCTGATCTGTGTCTTCGGCGACCAGACATTGAGCACCGTCATGGAGTCCATCGGGGTGCGTGGCCCGGTCGGACCGTCCCTGTCCTGGTACGAGGAACCGCAGCGCTACACCGAGCTGCTGAAGCAGACCGTGGACGGGTCCTTCCCCCGCCGGTTCTCCGTGCTGATGATGCTGCTGTGCCTCGCCGTCGTCGTCGCCTCGATGCTGCGCAACCGCCGCGTCCCCGGCACTGCCCACGGCCCCGCACTGCGCATGACCCTCGTCGTCGTCGGCACCATGTTCTTCATGACCTTCACACCGACCAAGTGGACCCACCACTTCGGTGTGTACGCCGGCATCGCCGCCGGACTCGCGGCCCTGGCGGCCGTCGCTGCCTCGACCATGGCCATGCGCTCTGCGCGCAACCGCATCGTGTTCCTCGGCGCCTGCCTGTTGTTGTTCGCCTTCACCCTCGCCGGCACCAACGGCTGGTGGTACATCTCCAGCTTCGGCGTCCCCTGGTACGACAAGCCCATTCAGGTCGCCGGCTTCGAGATCTCCACCGGCATGATGGTGCTCGCCGTCATCGTGATGTTCATCGGCGTGGTCATCGGCTTCCTCAACGACATCCGCGAAGCCAATGCCACCACCGACGCTGAGCTCAAGGAGGTCGACCGTCGCGAGGCTGCCCAGGCCCAGCGGTTCACCGGCGTGGCCGCTGCACCGATTGCGGTACTCACCGCCATCGTCGTGCTGTTCAACCTGGCGTCACTGGGCAAGGGCTTCATCTCCCAGTGGCCGTCCTATTCCGTCGGCAAGGGCAACCTGACCGCCCTGGCCGGGAACACCAGCGGCATGGCGGGAGACGCCCTCGTCGAGTCCGACACCAACGAGTCTTTCCTGCAGACCGCCGACGGCACCGACTTCGCTGACTCCCTGGTCGGCGACAACTCCCGCGGTTTCGGGGAGAACAACATCCCCAACCGTATCCAGGAGAGTTCCGACAGCTCCGACTCCGGCTCATCGCCGCAGACCTCCGCCGTCGACACCGGTGCATTCGGGTCCTCGGACGAGGAGGGCGACGTCACCGACACCGGTCCCGGTGGCGGGCTCAACTCCCGTCAGGGTGCCAACGGCTCCTACGCCCAACTGCCGTTCGACATCGACCGCACCCAGGTGCCGGTCGTCGGGTCGTACACCGACGGGTTGCAGCTGCAGGCCGAGACCACCACGTCCTGGTACACGCTGCCGGAACGCAGTGACGATTCGCCGCTGCTGATCATCTCCGCAGCCGGAGAGGTGTCCCACCTCGACATGAACGGCGTGCGCCAGTACGGCCAGGAGCTGAAGCTGCAGTACGGCCGAAGCACCGGAGACGGCACCAGCTCCGATGACTTCGAGGTCATGGGCGAGCTCGAGCCGCTGGACATCGGCACCGCACCGCAGTGGCGCAACCTGCGCTTCCCCATGGACCAGATCCCTGAGGACGCCGATGTCGTCCGCATCCACGCCGCCGACCTGAACGTCACCCCGGACCAGTGGCTGGCCTTCACGCCGCCGCGCGTCCCCACCCTGGCGCCGCTGGACGACATCATCGGCGATGCGCCGACGCTGCTCGACTGGTCCGTCCCGCTGCAGTTCCCGGCACAGCGTCCGTTCAGCCACTACGCCGGTGTCGCCGAGGTTCCGGAGTACCAGATCTCTCCGGAGCACGACGCGAAGAAGGCGCACGCCCCCGTGATGGACTACTACGGCGGCGGTGCCGGTGGTCTGACCCAGATGGTCACCCACGGCACCGAGATGTCCACCTACCTCGACAACGACTGGCAGCGTGACTGGGGTGTCGTCACCAAGCTCACCCCGTTCGCCTCCAGCACCGGCGAGGAGCCGAAGACGGTCGATCTCGACATCGAGACCGAGAACCGGTCCGGTCTGTGGTCGCCGGGGCCGATGCGCCTGAGCTAGGGGTCGTAAACCCCGTAACGACGGTTTCTGTCTGAGACTGACGGCGAAGTACCCACTTCGCTCCCGGATTCAGACAGAAACCGTCGTTGTGTCTCCGGACCGCCTGCCAACGACTACAGTCGCCCCCGGAGGGGATATCCACATGGGGGTCGAATCACTGTCGTCACGGCCGGTCTGGTTGACCGCTGAACTCATCGAGGTCGGTTACACCGAAGCGCAGATCCGGGCTGCGGTCCATCGTGCAGGGCTGCACAGGATCAGCAGAGGTGTGTACACCTCATCACCGCCGACACCCGTGGTTTCATCCGCGACCGATGGAAAGGCAATGCGGCGACGCAGTGGGGGTGGGCGCTGTTCCGGTACACGGACTTCTGTATCGGTCCCGGCGGAGTGGAGGCCCGTATCATCGCGCAGCTCCGCGACGTTGTCGTGAGCCGGCTCAATCGGCGGTGGTCGACCATACCTGGTTACCCGGACCCGGCCGTGTGGGACTTCCACCCGCACCTCCGCTGACGGATGCCTACAGTGGTGGCCATGGCTGAAACGACTGACACGACAATCCCCGACAACATCACCGAGCACTCCCCCGGGCCCGTGCCTGCGGCGGCAGACGACCTCTACCGGTACGTGAGCGGCGCGTGGTTGGCATCCCACGAGATCCCGGCCGACCGCGCAGTCGACGGAAAGTTCCACGAACTGCGCGACCGTGCCGAACTCGACGTCAAGGCCATCGTCGAGGCTGCGGACCCGTCCACACGGATCGGTGCGTTGTTCAGCTCCTACATGGACGAGGACGGTGAGCACGGCATCGAGCAGGCCGGCCTGTCCGTCCTCGACCCGGACCTTGATCCCGTCCGCGACGCCGCCGACCTGGACGCCCTGGTCGCCACGCTCGCGCAGCTGGATCGTCACGGTGTCGGCGGTGTGGTCGGCTTCTGGACGGAGAAGGACGCCGGTGGCAGTGGCGACGAGGTCGCCTACCTGGTCCAGACGGGGCTCGGCCTACCGGATGAGGCCTACTACCGTGAAGACCAGCACGCGGAGATCCGCACAGAGTACCGGGCGTTCATCGAGCGGTTCCTGACGCTCGTCGAGGACACCGGAGAGCAACCCCGCCCCGGTCGTTTCGCGGATGTGGACGCCGCCACCGCCGCCGACGCGCTCATGGAGTTCGAGACGACCCTGGCGAAGGGTCACTGGGACACCGTGGCCTCCCGCGACGCGGAGAAGACCCACAATCCCACGGCGCAGGACGACCTGCCGTCCGGATTCCCTTTCGCGGCCTGGCTCGCCGGGGTGGGCATCACCCCGGACGTCGCCCCGCAGGTCATCGTCAGCCAACCGTCCTACCTGGAGCATGTCGCCGCCCTGGTGCCCGGCGCGGGGAATGGTCACGACCTGGACGAGTGGAAGCTGTGGGCGTACTGGCGGGTTCTCACCGCCCGTGCGGGCAAACTGCCCCGGACGTTCTCGGAGGCGAACTTCGACTTCTACGGACGCACGCTCTCGGGATCCACCGAACAGCGTGATCGCTGGAAGCGCGCGGTGATGATGGTCGAGGGTGCGGTCGGTGAAGAGGTCGGTCAGGAGTTCGTCGCCGAGCACTTCCCGCCCGAGTACAAGAAGCTCATGCTGGAACTCGTGGACTACCTGCTCGCCGCCTACCGGGACCGGATCAGCGAGCTGCCGTGGATGACGCCGGCGACCCGGGAACGGGCCCTGGAGAAACTGGGCACCTTCCGGGCACGGATCGGCTACCCCGACGTCTGGCGGGATTTCTCCGGTCTGACCTTCGGTGACAACGCCTACCACGGTGAGAATCTGCTGGCGAACTACCGGGCCGCGTCGGACTTCAACCATGAGTTCGAGGTCGCCAAGCTCGGTAAACCCAGCGACGGCGACCTGTGGTTCACCACCCCGCAGACGGTCAACGCCTTCTACAATCCGGTGCGCAATGACATCACCTTCCCCGCGGCGATCCTGCGTCCCCCCTTCTTCGACCCGGAGGCCGATATGGCCGGTAATTTCGGCGCGATCGGTGCCGTCATCGGTCACGAGATCGGCCACGGTTTCGACGACCAGGGCTCCAAATTCGACGGCGACGGTAACCTCAACTCCTGGTGGACGGAGGATGACCGCGCCGCGTTCACTGAGCTCACCGACAAGCTGGTTACCCAGTACGACGGGCTCGTGCCGACCGGCCTGGCCCAGCGCGGCCAGACCGACCACAAAGTCAACGGTTCCTTCACCCTGGGCGAGAACATCGGCGATCTCGGTGGACTCGGTATCGCCGTCGTCGCCCTGAAGAAGTGGCTCGCCGACCGTGGGGAGACGGTGGACTCCGCCCCGACGGCACCCGTGGAGGGAATTGACGGCGACGCGGACGGAACGGAATTCACCGTCCTGCAGCGTTTCTTCCTGCGGTGGGCGACGGTGTGGCGGACCGCGATCCGTCCTCAGATGGCCGCACAGTACGTGGCGATCGACCCGCACTCCCCCGGCGAGTTCCGCTGCAACGTTGTTGCGTCGAATGTCGCCGAATTCTACGAGGCCTTCGACGTTTCCTCCGACAACGGGATGTGGCTGCCCGAGGAGCAGCGTGTGACCATCTGGTAACGTCCCGGGAATGCCGGTAGCACCGATCACCCCGGACCCGGGGGCGGACGGGTGGGGACGTCCGACGCCCGGGCCCCCGTCCTCGATGCCGCCCGACGCTGACCCGGACGGGTTCTACCGTCCCGCGGCGGTCGGAGGGCACCGTACCGCACGGTGGTTCATCCTGGTCGGGGCTGCGCTGGTGCTGCTGGTCGCCCCGCTCGCCGTCCCGATGAATGATGCGGAAGACGCCGAACCGTACCTGCTCAACGACGCTGCCGCGGACACCCTGACCGCCTGGGAGTACAGCCCGCTGGATCTGGCGGGTCTGGATGGCCGGTGCGTCGCCACCGGTGAAGCGCTGTTGCCCGGAACTCTGGAAGCCGAGTGCACCAGCGGGTACGGCCTGGCTCCCGTAGACCTCGACATCGTGTCGATGGCCGGGGTAGAGGATGCATCCCTGTCGGCCGGGCGTGGGCTGCGCGCCATTCTCACCTCCGATGTGTCCGACGTGCCGTTCCGCCCTGCCGACGCCGAGGACGTCCTGCACCCGTCGCTGTCGGCGCAGACCGACGAATTCCTCATGTCACCGGTCATCGAGCTGAGCTCCCCCTCCGCCGACCGGTCCGGCGGGTCCGGCGGTCTCCTTGACGACCTGCCCGAGCTGCGGGACCCCGGCACGCCCGCCGGCACTCAGCCAGTGCAGTACGGCGACATCACCCCGGAGACCTCGCCGGGGATCTACACCGTCGCCACATCCTTCACGATCGACGGTCCCGACGGTGTGCTCTACACCGTCGCCGTGACCGGCGCGGATGAGGCATCCGTGACCGTGACCGCCAAACAACTGTGGGGTGCCGTCCGTGCCGCATGACCACCGCTCCCGCCCGGCCCAGGGATGGCGCGTCCTCGACGTCCCACGTGCCCACCACGACTCCTACCCACCGAACCAGCGCCCACGGTTGCGACCCACCTGGGATGTCTTCGGATGGTCCTTCCTGCTCATCACAGTGGTCAGCCTCGTCCTGTCCGCCCTGACACCGGCAGTCTTCATCCTTTTCCCCGGGCCCGGGCCCGTCGCGCTCGCTTCACTGTACGCGGTGATCTTCGTGGCGGTGGCCTGGTTCATCCTGTCCCGGCTGCTGATCTACCGCGGGACTCCCTGGCTGCTCGCCGGCGCCGCGATCCTGTGGGGTATGTCCGGGTCCTTCGCCATCGGTGCCTTCACCGTCAGCCAGCGGCTCATCGACCTGTCCTACAGCTGGGAGATCGACGAACTGGCCCTGTCCCTGGGAGGGGCGTACCCCGAAGAACTCGCCAAGGCACTCGGAGTCTGGCTTCTCCTGCACGTGGGGCGGGCCTGGTGGAACCGACCGTGGCACGGACTTGTCGCCGGCATGCTGGTGGGCTTCGGGTTCGAAGCATTCGAGAATGCCGGGTACGCCGTCATGTTGGGCGTATACCACCCGACCTCTGACCTGTCCGGAGTGTCCTGGATGTGGCTGGTCCGCCTGGCCGCCGGTCCGTTACTGCACGCCATCTGCACCGGGTTGGTGGGCTTCGGCATCGGCATGGCCATCTACGCCGCCGGGCTGACCTGGAGACGGCGACTGAGTTGGGTGCTCGCGTCCGGGCTCGCCGGATTCCTCGTCCACGCCGGATGGAATCTCCAGCTGGATTCCACCGCCGCCACCGTGGCTCACCTTCTCGGATCCTGGGGGCTGGGCGCTGCACTTCTGGTCACCGCGATCATCATCTCCACGAAGGAGGCCCGCGCACTCGCCGCCGCCGGACGCTACCCTGCCGTGTCGATCTACCAGCGCATCCCGACGGCACCTCCCGTCTCCCCGCCAGTAGTACCGGTGCCACCGCCAGGGCCACAGTTCGACCACCACCCAGGGAACCCCGGGTGGTATCCGCGCGGACGCTAGCAGTTGCTCGTGGAACGGTTCCGGCTATCATCGGCGCCATGACCATTCTCTCCAGTCATCCCAGTACATCCGCTACCGTCGGGACCTCCCGTCCCACCCGCTTCCGCCGTGCCGGCACCATGGCGGCCACGATCGCCCTGTCCGCAGGAGTCCTCACCGCGATCGCCGCGCCCACCGCCGGTGCCGCCACCTCCTCCTCAACTCCGGCGTTGACCAGCAGTGTCAGTCAGCCCGGGGCGCAGAAGGCCACCATCGCCGATCCCGGGCGGACGGCCGCCGTCGCCACCGCAGCCGGTGTGAATCCGGCCGTGGTCGCCCGTCTCCTGGCCAACCCGGAGGCCACCCTTGCTGCAGGTGAGCGCCTCGGTGTCCCGCGCGACACCGCTGTCTGGGCCGCGAACAACCCGGAACAGGCCCTGGGCATGGCCCGTGCCGCCGGGATCAACCCGGCCTGGGCCGCCAACGTCCTCGCCGCCAACCTGTAGTCCTCTTCTCGCCGGCCCCTCCCTGCACCCGATGCGGGAAGGGGTTTTTTTCGTGTCAGCACAGCGATCACTCCATGCCGGGACGGACACCACGGGGTGTTTTTTCGGGAGTGAGCCACCCCTCAGGTGTTCGTCCCGCCTGGTCCCGTCACTGTGTGTCCCCGAGACCGACGCAGCACAAAAAGTCAAGAAATGCGACACGCGGTGCGCGTGTTACTCGTGTGATTGTTGTGAATAGTGTGTATCGTGTTGCGCATGCTGTCTCTCCCCTGGCGTCGCTCCGCGCGCACCACCGTCCCCGCCCGACTCACCGCAGTAACCCTCTTCGGTTCAGCCGCAACGGTCGCCGCTCTGGTCGCCACCGATGTCCTGCCCGTGCCCACCTGGGCACTGGACGGAGTCGACGTGGCGAGCCACCAGCACCCCGGTGGCTCCGCCATCGACTGGCAGAGCGTCGCTGCCTCCGGCCAGAGCTTCGCCTTCATCAAGGCCAGCGAAGGCACCGGCTACGTGAACCCCTACTTCACCTCGGACTCAGCCAAGGCCTCGGCCGCCGGTGTGACCCCGGGAAGCTACCACTACGCCAAGCCGGGTTCCACCGACCCCCGCTCCGAGGCCCAGCACTACGCGGCGACCCTCGCCACCGGCGTCCAGCCGTCCCTGCCCCCGACCCTCGACCTCGAGGAATCCGGCGGACTCGGTCCGGAAGAACTGCAGAACTGGGTCCGTGACTGGATCGACGAGATCAAGAATCTGACCGGCCGCGACCCGATCATCTACACGTACCAGAACTTCTGGCTCAACGACATGGGCAACACCACCGAGTTCGCGGAGTATCCGCTGTGGCTCGCGTACTACAACCCGACTCTGCCGAACGAGATCCCCGGCGGCTGGGACGAAGTCACCTTCTGGCAGTACTCCTCGGAAGGCCAGGTCGACGGCATCTACACCAATGTCGACCTCAACACCTACTACGGCACCGACGAGCAGCTGCAGGCCCTCACAGGCGCCCCGTCGGACGGTAGCGCGGCCGGCAACATCGTCGACGCCCTGAAGCCGATCACCGATGCCGCGCTCGGCCAGGCCGAGAACGCCAACGACACCGAGCACCAGCAGGCCGCCGGCGGAGAGCCGGGCCTCGACCAGCCGTTGAGCACGGATCTCCTGGTCAGCCTGCTCGGCCTGGTGGGTGGCGCAGTCGGCCCCGACGCCGTCCTCGCCGCCGCACAGGAGTCCGGCCTGGGTGAAGCCCTGGGCTCGGTCCTCGCGTCCTCCGGCATGGAGGCACGTGACGCCGGCCAGACCATGCCGATCGCCGCCATCGCCGCCCTCGTCCTGGGTGCCCTCGGCCTCGGCGCCGACGGCGGGGACATCGCCAACCAGGTCGGTGACCTCGTCGGCTCGCTCGTCGACGAACAGGGCGCACCGGCCGGCGGCGTCGACATCTCGCAACTTGCCGGACTCATCGGCGGAGGTGACGTCTCCCTCGACAGCATCCTGCGTCTGATGACCGCCTTCGGCGCCACCGACTACGCCGCACAGGTCGCCAACGGCACTGTCGACACCGACACCCTGCTCGCCCAGGTGAAGTCGCAGGACGCAGGCACACCGGCCGAGAATCCCACGCCTGAGACGGACGAGGCCCCGGCGCACGAACCTGCCGTCGCCGACCCGGAGGCACTGCGCTCGTCCCTCGAAGCTGCGGGGGTCGACGCCGACACCGCCGCCAAACTCGCCGCGGATCCTGCGGCCACGGTGGCCGCCGCCGAAAAACTGGGCGTCGACCATGAGACAGCGTCACGGTTCGCCTCCGACCCCGAGGGCGCGCTGCGTGCCCTGGAAGAGGCCGGCATCGATCCGGTCGGCGCAGCACCGATGCTCGCGGCCCAGCTCTGACCTTCCCGAACATCCGCTGACGTCACGGATGACGCCTCCTCGGAGGAGGACAGCAGACGAGAACGCCCTGACCCGGATCTTCAGAGATCCTGGTCAGGGCGTTCTCGTGTCGCGGCGTGATCGGCGACATTCCGCCGATCATGTCCGCTGATCAGGGCTGCGGAGCCCCGGGTGCCATGATGTCAGGCTCGTGGATGTCCTCGAGGCTCTCTGGCGTCGGCTCGGCGATCTCGCAGAGGTTCACCAGCGCACCCGTCGGGTCGACCAGCGTGCACAGACGGCCCAGTTCGGAGTTCCACGGGGCGCGGACCAGCTTGCCGCCGAGCTTCTTGACCTTCTTCGCCGCAGCATCCACGTTGGCGCAGCCGAGGTAGAGCGTCCACATCGACGGGTTCTCGTCCAGCTCGCTGGTGTCCCACATGCCGCACAGCGGCGCACCGTTGTATTCGCCGGTGGCGTAACGGAACTTGTCCGTGTCGCTGTGCTGGCGGATATCCCACCCGGCGAGGTCGTGGTAGAACTTCAGCGTCGCGTCGAACTCTTCACCAACGAGGAGCTCGTGCCACACCGGGGTTCCCGGCTCACCGGCGGCGAAGAAGGGCTCGTCGCCGGACGGCTGCTTGAGCCCCACCGTCGCACCCGACGGGTCGACGATGACGGCCATGCGTCCGCGGCGTCCCACATCGCGTGGGGACAGGATGCTCGTCGCACCTGCCTTGACGGCCTCATCATGGACATGGTCGATGTCAGGCGCGTAGAGCAGCATGCCCCACAGCGACGACTTGTCGTCGGGGACCTCGCCGAGACCCGCGACGGGCATTCCGTTCTTCTTGGCGACGAGGTAGCCGTCGCACTGTGTGTCGAACTCCCAGTCAAGGAGCTCGGTGTAGAAGGTCTTCGCCTTCTCCAGGTCAGTGGTAGCCAGGTCGATCCAGATCGGCATTCCTGGCTCCGCTACGAGAGCGGGCATCAGAGGTTCCTCCACTTGTCGGGGTCGAAATCGTCGTCGGCAGTTGCTTCGTCAAAGTAGTCGTCATCGTCACTGTCGCCGCTGGTGTCGCCGCCATTCCCAGTGACGACCCGGGCGGCGGCAATCGGGGTGGCGTCCTCGTCAAGAACAACCACCTCATCCCCGGAACGCAGGTGCCGGCCACGGCGGGTGTCAGCCTCACCGTTGACCGTCACACGACCGGCGGCGACAGCCTCCTTGGCTGCGCCGCCGGAATCGACCAGGTTCGCCAGTTTGATGAACTGCCCCAATCGGATGTCGTCCCCGCGCACGGGGACATCCTGCGCCGGTACCTTGTGCTCTTCTCGCTCAGGCATGCCGACCATCCTACGACGCTGCGGGTTAACAGGGAAGTCCTCCGCGTGGCGGGCCGGATATTAGTGACTGACGGAGATCACGCAGCGATGTTTATACGCCTCGCCCCCTGTGAAATTGTCGCCCTTCAAGGCTGGATTTCTGGCCCCTGAGCTGCACAGAAGGGCGACTATCCGACACGGAGGTCTCCCAGGTGCCCGCCGCCGCTGCCGGGGTGCGTCGACGGCAGAGGAATCACGGAGTTACCGTGTGCCGATGACGCCACGAAGGAACCTCGCGCTCAGATGCACGATATCGCTCGTCCTCATCACTATTTCTCTGAGCATTTATTCGACGGTGAAGGATACTGACCTGGTGCCGACCCTGCTGAAGTTCGGCGTCCCGCTGTTCCTCGCAGGCGCTCTGGCAGATGTCGTCTTCTCCTTCTCCGATGCCGAAGAGCCGACAGCGTCACAGCTCCAGAAGCCCCTCCCCCACCAGGATCACACCGAGGACAAGGAACACCACCCCAGCGATAACGTCGATCCACGGCCCCGCGGCCTGTAGGCGACGGGACAGCGCGGGCACGGACACCATCACCGCCACGGCCACGAACCAGGCGATACCGGTGACGAGCATGACCGCCAGAATGATCAGGCGCGTCGTCCACCCGGTGTCCGGGGGAACGAAACCGGCGAACACCGCGCCGAAGAACACCAGCGCCTTCGGGTTCGCCAGGTTCGTCATCAGACCGAGACGCCATGCACCGAGGGTGGAGACCCGCTCGGCGGTGGTGGTCGGCGTCGCCGACACAGTCGTCCCCGCGGAGCGGCGTTCCGCCAGGCCACCGCGCAGGGCCACCTGCCCCATCCACGCCAGGAAGGCGCCACCGACCAGGAACAGGGCCGTGAGGACCCAGGGGACGGCATCGATGAGCGCGGACAGTCCGACCATGCTGGCGACGATCCACAGGGTGTTGCCGCTCATGATGCCGAGGGCGCAAGCGACGCCGTTACGCCGGACGGCGCCGAGCCGCAGGATCTGCACCAGATCCGGGCCAGGCGAAGCGATGGCGAGCAGCCACGCGACAAGAATGCTGAGGAGAGCGCCGCCGGTCATGGGGTTTCAATGTACTCTCCCCGTCCGCTCACACACTCAGCGGCATGTCCGACGGCGCGACGGGCCGTGGGAGCGCGCTCTCGCCCATCAGTGCGCGGTCGACGGCGGCCGCACAGGCACGTCCCTCGGAAATCGCCCACACGATCAGTGAGGCGCCGCGACCGGCGTCCCCGGTGGCGAACACCGGTGCATCGAATCCGGTGTCACGGACCATCGAGGACTCTGCCCACCAGGTGCGGTAGTCGTCGTCGCGCTTGAGGCGTCCACGTCCGTCGACGGGAAGACCCAGTTCGGAGATGATGCCCTCGGTGTCGACGGAGGAGAAGCCGACGGCGAGCAGGACAAGGTCGGCGTCCATGTCGATCTCGGTGCCGGGCAGGTTGACCATGCCTTCCGGAGTACGTTCACACGTTGCTGCGCGCAGGGCGGTGACATGGCCGTCGGTGCCGGTGAGCTCGACGGTGTTGATGCGGTGGTCACGGTAACCCAGCGTGGTGCCGACCTCGCGCTCCGCGAGGCCGAGGGCGACGATCTCGTCGGCGGACTCGTTGCCGCTGATGCGGTACTCACCCTCCTCGTGGGCTGATGCCACGCGCCAGATCTTGGGCCACACCGGCCAGGGGTTGTCCTCGGTACGGTACGGGTCCGGTGCCGGGTTGTAGTCGAACTGGCGGACGGAGGCCGCGCCCTGACGCAGGGCGGTGCCGAAGCAGTCGGTGCCGGTGTCGCCGCCACCGATGATCACGACGTTCTTGCCCTTCGCGTCGATCTGAGGGGTGTCAATGTCGCCGGCGACGACGCGGTTGGCCATCGGAAGGTAATCCATCGCCTGGTGGACACCCTCCAGGCCGCGGCCCGGGATGGAGACGTCCCGGGGAACGGTCGCCCCGACAGCCAGCACGACTGCGTCGAAACCGGCGAGGTCCGACGCGGACGGGGAGATGTTGGTGCGGAACGTGGTGCCTTCAGCTTCCATCTGGGCCAGCCGCCGGTCGATCCAGCGGTTCTCCAGCTTGTAGTCCGGCACACCGTAGCGCAGCAGGCCACCGATGCGGTCGTCCCGTTCGAAGACGGTGACGTCATGGCCGGCGCGGGTGAGCTGCTGGGCGGCGGCAAGGCCGGCGGGGCCGGACCCGACGACAGCGACAGACTGACCGGTGGAGAAGCTGGCCTTCACCGGGCGCACCCACCCTTCCTCGAAAGCGTGCTCGACGATCTGCAGCTCGACGGTCTTAATCGCCACCGGGTCCCCGACGCCCGCGCCGGCGCCGATTCCCTCGATGCCCAGCACGCAGGCACCCTCGCAGGGAGCGGGGCAGATGCGCCCGGTGAACTCGGGGAAGTTGTTCGTGGCGTGCAGGCGGTCGTAGGCCTCTTTCCACCGTCCCTGGCGGACCAGGTCATTCCACTCGGGGATGATGTTGCCGAGCGGACATCCGTCGTGGCAGAAGGGAATGCCGCAGTCCATGCAGCGCGCGGCCTGGGTCTGCACCTTCGAGTCGGCGAAAGGTTCGTAGACTTCCTTCCAGTCGAGCAGGCGCAGCGGGACGGGGCGGTGTGCCGCTTCCTCGCGGGGATACTTCATGAATCCGTGCGGATCAGCCATTACTTGACTCCCTCCATGATGGCGGCGGCGATGCCGTCCGCGTCGAGTCCCGCGTCGCGGGCCTGTTCGATGGTCTGCAGGACGCGCCGGTAGTCGCGCGGCATGACCTTGATCAGTGACCGGGGGTCCACGTCGACGGTGGATCCGGTGAGTCTCCGGTGGCGCTCGATGGTGTCGACGAGCCAGTCGAGCTCGTCGTCGGCGACCTCCTCGACGTCGACGAGGCCGGGGTTGATGCGCTTGGCCATGCCGTCGACGCCACTGCCGTCGTCCATGAGGTACGCGATACCGCCGGACATGCCGGCGCCGAAGTTCTCACCGACGGGACCGAGGTTGATCACGCGGCCGCCGGTCATGTACTCGCAGCCGTGGTTCCCCATGCCCTCGACAACGGCGGTGACACCGGAGTTACGTACACAGAAGCGTTCGCCGACGGCACCGCGGATGAACATCTCGCCGGAGACGCCACCGAAGCCCAGGACGTTACCGGCGATGGTCTGGTGCTCGCCGACCGCGCCGTCACGGTCGTGGGGCCGGATGGCGATCGTACCGCCGGACAGCCCCTTGGCGACGTAGTCGTTGGCGTCGCCGACGAGGGTCAGGGTCATGCCCTTGGGGACGAAGGCGCCGAAGGAGTTGCCGGCGGATCCGGTGAACGTGAGGTTCACGGTGCCGTCGGGCAGGCCGTCGCGTCCGGCGACGCGGCTGATCAGGGAACCGGTCATCGTGCCGACCGACCGGTTGACGTTGGTGATCGGGTAGCTCAGCTCGATGAAAGTACCCTCACCAGCGGCGGCGCGGCGGATGGTCTCCTCAGCGTCCTCGCGGATGCGGTTGTCGAGGGCCGCGTCCAGGCTGTGGTCCTGGTCCTTGGTCTTGTACAGGTCCTGGTGCATGAACGGGCTGTCGGGGCGGGCGAAGATCGGCGAGAGGTCGAGCGATCCGGCGGTCTTGTGCCCTGGGTCAACTGCACCGGCGCGCAGGCACTCGGAGTGCCCCACAGCCTCCTCGAGGGTGCGGAAACCGAGTTCCGCAAGGTATTCACGCACTTCCTGGGCGATGAAGGTGAAGAAGTTGACGACGTGCTCGGCCTGACCGGTGAACTTCTTGCGCAGGTCAGGGTTCTGGGTGGCCACGCCGACCGGACAGGTGTCCAGGTGGCAGACACGCATCATGATGCAGCCCTCGACGACCAGCGGCGCGGTCGCGAAACCGAACTCCTCCGCGCCGAGCAGCGCGGCGACGATGACATCGCGCCCGGTCTTCATCTGGCCGTCGCACTGCACGGTGATGCGGTCGCGCAGGCCGTTCATCAGCAGAGTCTGCTGGGTCTCCGCCAGGCCGAGCTCCCAGGGGCCACCGGCGTGCTTCAGCGAGTTCAGCGGAGACGCACCCGTACCGCCGTCGTGCCCGGAGATCAGGACGACGTCGGCGTGGGCCTTGGAAACGCCGGCGGCGACGGTGCCCACGCCCTGCTCAGCGACGAGCTTGACGTGGATGCGGGCGTCCGGGTTGGCGTTCTTCAGGTCGTGGATCAGCTGGGCGAGATCCTCGATGGAGTAGATGTCATGGTGAGGGGGCGGGGAGATCAGACCGACACCGGGCGTGGTCACCCGGACCTCCGCGATCCAGGGGTAGACCTTGTGCGGGGGCAGCTGGCCGCCCTCACCGGGCTTGGCGCCCTGCGCCATCTTGATCTGGATGTCGGTGCAGTTGTTGAGGTAGTGGCTGGTCACGCCGAAACGTCCGGACGCGACCTGTTTGATCGCCGACCGGCGCCAGGTGCCGTCCGCCTCGGGCTCGAAACGGTCGGGGTCCTCGCCGCCCTCACCGGAGTTCGACATGCCCTTGAGCCGGTTCATGGCGATGGCGAGGGTCTCGTGGGCCTCGGCGGAGATCGAGCCGTAGCTCATCGCACCGGTGGAGAAACGCTTGACGATCGCGGAGACAGGCTCGACCTCATCCACGGGGATCGACGGCCGGTCACTGTGCATCTCGAACAGTCCGCGCAGGGTGGCGAGCCGCTTGGACTGGTTGTCGACCTTCTCGGAGTACTCCTTGAAGATACGGTACTGCCCGGTGCGGGTGGCGTGCTGCAGTTTGAACACGGTCTCCGGGTTGAAGAGGTGGTACTCGCCCTCCCGACGCCACTTGTACTCGCCGCCGATCTCAAGTTCACGGTGGGCGGCTTCCTCGGGGCGCGGCAGGAACGCGAAACGGTGCCGCACGGCGACGTCCGAAGCGATCTCGTCGAGACCGATCCCGGAGATCGGGCTGAGGCAACCGGTGAAGTAGTCGTCCAGGAGCTGCTGGTGCAGGCCGGTGACGTCCGCCAGCTGCGCTCCCCGGTAGGACGCGACGGTCGCGATGCCCATCTTCGACATGATCTTCTGCACACTGGCAGAGGCGCCGTCGATGAAGTTCTGGCAGCCTTCGTCGGTGGTCAGCGAGCCGAGCTGACCTCGCTTGGAAAGCTCGTCGATGGTCTCGAACGCCATGTAGGGGTTGATCGCGTCGGCGCCGAAGGTGAGCAGCATAGCGAGGTGGTGGACCTCGCGGGCATCTCCGGACTCGATGATCAGCGAGGCCTGGGTGCGGGTGCGCTCAGCGACGAGATGCTGGTGCACCGCGCTGGTGAGCAACAGTGAGGGGATCGGCGCCATCCGTTCGTCGGACTCTCGGTCGGACAGGATGATCAGTGTCGCGCCATCCTCGATGGCGCGGGACGTCTCCCGCCGGATGCGCTCGATGGCCTGCCGCATTCCGCGGCCCCCGTGGGCGACCGGATAGAGTCCGGAGATCACCGCAGAGCGGAAATCCTCGAACCCTTCGTGCGCGCCGGCCTGGCGCAGGGTGGCCAGCGTGGAGTTGAGCAGGACCGGGGTTTCCAGGTGGATGCGGTGTGCAGCCTCGGGAACCTCGGTGGTGACGTCGACCTGACGTCCCAGCTGGGTGAACATGCTGGTCACCATCTTCTCACGGATGGAGTCCAGCGGCGGGTTGGTGACCTGGGCGAAGCGCTGGGCGAAGAAGTCGAAGAGCATGCGGGGACGGTTCGACAGCGCCGCGATGGGCGTGTCGGTACCCATGGACCCCAGCTGCTCGCCGCCGGTGACGGCGAGCGGCTGGATGAGGACGTCGACGTCCTCCTCCGTCATACCGAAGACACGCTGGCGCAGGACGACCCGCTCGTGGCTCATCGCTTCATACTCGACGGGGGGCAGGTCAGCGAAGCGGACGATGTTGTTGTCGACCCACTCACGGTAGGGCTTGTCGGCCAACCTGGACTTGATCTCGTCGTCGGGGATGATGCGTCCCTGCGCGGTGTCGACGAGGAACATACGGCCGGGTTCGATGCGGCGTCGCTGCACGATGTCCTCCGGCGGGACAGGCAGCAGTCCCGCCTCGGATCCGCCGATGACCAGTCCGTCCTTGGTCACCCAGATGCGTCCCGGTCGCAGACCGTTGCGGTCCAGTACCGATCCGATGACGGTGCCGTCGGTGAACACCAAAGCAGCCGGACCGTCCCACGCCTCCATGAGCGACGAGTGGTACTCGTAGAATGCGCGGACGTCCGGGTCGACGGCAGGGTTACGCTCCCAGGCCTGGGGGACCATCATCATCACGGCGTGCGGGAGCGAACGGCCGGCGAGGTGGAGAAGCTCCAGCGCCTCGTCGAACCGTCCGGTGTCCGAGCCCGAGGGATCGCACACCGGGAGGACGCGCTCGATGTCGCCGAGGGTCTCCGAGCGGATCTGGGACTCGCGGGCGCGCATCCAGTTCTCGTTGCCGCGCACCGTGTTGATCTCGCCGTTGTGGGCGAGCAGACGGAACGGGTGGGCCAGGGGCCACGAGGGGAAGGTGTTCGTGGAGAACCGGGAGTGGACGATCGCCAGGGCCGACTCGACCCGGTCATCCTGCAGGTCCAGGTAAAAGTCCCGCAGCTGAGGGGTGGTGAGCATGCCCTTGAAGACGATGGTCCGTGAGGACAGTGACGGGAAGTAGACGGTGTCGGAACCGGCACCCTCACCCGGACCCTTCGAGCCGAGCTCGCGCTCGGCGCGCTTGCGCACGAACCAGACGCGGCGATCCAGCTCGATACCGGAGAGCTCATTGCCCTCCGCGTCCCGTCCGGCGATGAACAGCTGGTAGAAGATCGGTTCGGCGTCACGGGCCATGGCGCCGAGAGCGGAATCGTCGACGGGGACCTCCCGCCAGGCGAGCAGGTCGAGGTTCTCCTCGCTGATGATCGACTCGACGGCGCGCATCGCGTCCAACGCGGCCATGCGGGCCGCCGGGAGGAAGGCGATCCCCGTGGCGTAGGCGCCGGGAGCGGGCAGGTCGATGCCCTGATGCGCGAGCACCTCACGGTAGAAGCGGTCCGGGACCTGCATCAGGATGCCGGCGCCGTCACCGGTGTTCTTCTCGGCCCCTGCAGCACCACGGTGGTCGAGGTTGACCAGGGCCTGGATGCCCTTCTCGACGATGTCGTGTGTGGCCCGGCCGTGCATGTCGGCGACGAAGGCGACGCCGCAGGCGTCGTGTTCGTGGGCCGGGTGATAGAGCCCCTGGGGCGCCGGGTAGTTCTTCAGCTGATTGTTCACGGGGTGGTCATCCTCCGGTCGTCGGGTCGTGCAGTGCGGTTCTCCGTGGCCTGGGGTGGTGGCCTTTCGTCGGCAGGGGTGCTTTTGCCCTACTGATACGGTCCTGCGGAGGTGGCACAAAATTAGGCTTGGCTTAGAGTCGCTGGTGCCGGTGACATCATGTGATGCAGGACACGTTTTATCGCCGTATCGGGATCCGTCTCGATCTGTGGTTGTCTTTGTATCTTATCCCCCCAGGGGTCCCATATCGATACAGCTGCGCATTCCCATCATACGCTCCGGGACTTCCTATCAGATGAGACGATTATTACAAACGGGTTTCAGATCAGTTTCCCGCCTGTGTACGTCTCCGCCGCGCCGCAACGCGGTCGTAATGCGCGCATCACCATCCAGACACGGGAAGCTACCATGAGAAGAGTGAAGGACCCTCTGAGAATTCCCCGCGTCCTCGAAACACTCGCGCAGGCCTGGGAGAGCCAACCGGACCTGACCCTGCCCCAGCTCTACGGCGTGCTGGAATCACGGGGAGTCGGCTGGAACTCCACGGACGAGGAAGTGGTGGACACGCTCTTCGCCCTGGCGGCGGAACGCCCGTCGCTTCTCACCGCCGACTCCCCGGGCCGGTATCTCGTCGAGACCGAGCAACCGTCCTACCGTGTCACCCTGGACCCGTGGTGGGCGGCCGTCCGTCCCGCCCGACGCGGCCCGGAGACGGAAGCCCCGCAACCTGTGGTGTGGCGACACGGCGGAATCCGACGGTGCGCGATCGGACAACCACTCACGGTCCTCTCCGCCGAGGGGACCGTCCACCGTTTCGGCCTGGTCACGCGGATCACTGTCCTGACGACGACGGTGGATTCAATCACCGACGCCCCGGACCTGGGTGGACTGCAACGCGAAGAGCTGGATGGCCACGTGTATCTGCTTCGCCTGGCGGGGGATGAACACGCGGGGACGACCGTTCTCCTGGACCATGCGCTGTGGATCTTCGACGTCTCCCGCCGCGAAGTGCAGCGCGACCGGGTGCCCTGGACTCGGCTGGTGTCGGCGTCCGTGGGGACGGAGCTGGTCGTCGAGCGGCCGAACGGCGGCAGAATGCAACTTCCGGTCGTCGAGCAGATCACCGTGCTGGAATAGCGCGGAGTAGCGCAGTCAGGGGTGGTCACGGATTACGCCTCGAATTTCGGCGACCTGGCCTTTTGCCGCGCCCGCGACGCGCCGGAGCGTAATCCGCGACATCCCTGTGCACCGCGGAAGGGTAACCTGGGTCACACTGACCCACTTCTGGAGGTGCGTCCCGATGAAGAGCATCGGCCGAATCCTGACATTGTCCGCCGGCTCTGCGGCGCTGGCCCTGGCTTTCGCCTCACCCGCGAACGCCGCTCCTCCGACACCCGAGCCCCGGAACGCACCCTGCGCCGTGGAGGCGAAAGCATGCATCAGCCTAGGTAACCAGACCGCGTGGCTGCAGGACGGCGCAGGCACCATCATCCGCGGCCCGGTGGCTGCCAGTACGGGCCGAGCGGGGTACGAGACCCCTGCCGGAACGACACAGGTCACCCGGAAGGACGCGGACTGGTGGTCCAGCGCCTACGACGCCCCGATGCCGTTCTCGGTGTTCTTCTCAGCGGGAACGTCCTACCCCCACGACATCGGCATCGCCTTCCATGAGGGCGACCCGGGCGTGCTCTCCCACGGGTGCATCCACCTGCTGCACGACGACGCTGTCACCTTCTTCAACACCCTCCAGGTCGGCGACATCGTTGATGTGGTGGCGTAGGCACCCCTGCCTACTGAATGGCGGAGACGAGGGGATTCCGCACTACGGAGATTGCCCATACCGTCGCTACCTTGCAGTTTCCATGCTTTCAGCAGGTCATTACCCATGGTACGGTGCCCACTATAGGTACACAAGTACCCACACATTCACACTCATTGCCCACGTATTGCCCACGGATTCCGTGGTGTGTGGGCAGCAGGAACAGGGCACAAGGGCAGGGCAGCAATGGGCAGACCGAAGAGCAAGCCGAAGAAGCGGCGGTTCGGCGCGACGGAGGAACTGAGGTCAGGGAAGTTCCGGGCGCGCTACACCTACCGGGGGCGGCGGTGGACTTCCCCGCGTACTTTCCTGTCACGGGGACGCGCTGAGGGGTGGCTAGACAGTGAGGAGCGGCTGATTGACCGGGGAGACTGGACGCCCCCGGCGGAGCGCGAGGCTCAGGCAGCGGCGGTGAACGTCTCCCTCAACGAGGCAGTGGACCGGTGGATACGTACCGCCGGGCACCTAGCGGAGTCGTCGCGGAGGTTGTACCAGTCCATCCGCCGGAACAGGATTGAGCCGTACCTGTCGGATGTTCTGCTACCAGACTTCACCCGGTCCCATGCGTACCGGTGGGTTGACGACATACGGCGTGACCATGGGGGCATCACGAAACGGAACGCGGACGCTTACAAGTTGCTGCACGCGGCGCTGCAGGCGGAGGTGAATAGCGGCACGCTGGACGCTAACCCCTGTCAGGTGAAGGGGGCGACCTTGTTACCGGAGCGTGAGCACAAGGCCGTGCCGAACCTGCAGCAGTTACGGGTGATCGTGGACAACATGCCGGAGCATTACCGCGCCGGGACCGAGATAGCGGCGTGGTGTGGGTTGCGGTCGGCGGAGTGGCAGGAACTTCGACGGCGCGACGTTGAGCGTCACCAGCAGCCCCCGGCGGTGGACGGTTCCCGGAGGCCGGACCGGGTGATTCTGCACGTTGACAGGCAGGCTCAGAAACGCGGGGGAGAGTGGACGGTGACGCCCCCGAAGGGCGGCAAGACGCGGACGGTCGTGGTACCTGACCACCTGGTGAGGGTGATTGATGAACAGTTGGCGTCACGGTCTAATCCGGGTCGGGACGGCCTGTTGTTCCCGAACGGTGACGGTCAGCAGGTCACGCGGCAGAAGTACTACAACGCTTTCAAGTTGCGTGCTGCTGAGGCCGGGTGTCCGAAGGCGTCCCCTCATTCGTTGCGGCACTTCGGCGGCACGGCGTATGCGCAGGCGGGTGCGACGGTGCGGGAGATGATGGACTATCTAGGCCATTCCACGCCGGATGTGGCGATGGGGTATCAGCACACGGCGGCGGATAGGCCGGTGGTGTTGGCGGCGGCTATGTCGGCGCTTGCTGGGGTGGTTCCCGGCGCGCCGGGTGTTGTGGACGACGGGGACCGGGACGGAAACGGTGACGATGAATGACAGCGGCGAGACGGCGGGTGTGGAGCGTCTACAAAGGCAGTGGGAAATGGAGGAGCGGATACGCGGCGGTTGGCTGCTGGACAGTAAGAGGCTCAGGAAAGCGGCGCTTGTCGAGTACCGGTGCAAGCGAGACGGTGACCTGATCGCGGCGCTGGTGAAGGTCGAGGGCACCCTGTTTTTCATGTGGAGGCAGTACCGGAGTATTGCGGTAGTCAACGGCGACGAACTGCAGGATTGGGATGCCGGAGAGGTGCCGGAGGGGGTGGACGCGGACGCCGTGGCACGCGCTGAGGAGTCGGTGAACAAGTGGCGAGACGTGCCAGGGGTACCGTCTCCGAACTACAGGCCGGAGAGCCTGAAAGAATCCACGGACCTGACCCCCGAACCGGTGCCGGGACGGTGGGAGTGCATACGGTTCGCTGATTGGACAGAGACGCTGAGCGTCCACGCGAACTGTGCTCATGTGCCCCTGCAAGTGGGGAAAGGCCGGGTGCGTGGGGACGCTAGGCGTGTGCGGCGTAAGCGGTCTAAGCGCGTCGCCTTGTAGCGAACCCCCGGTGCCAGACGTGCCCACATCTCCCACATGGGGTATCGTCGTCACCACAATTCAGCGCGCGCCTAGGCAGGCGAATACGCGGGAGTCGCGGCCCGGAAAATGAGGACCCTGAAAGGGCTAGTTTTCCATGTCACAAAGGACGCGCCGATACGCGACCGTCAAGGTCGCTGCAGAGTACGCCGCTACAAGCACAAACACCATCCGGCGGTGGGTGCAACAGGGGAAGGTAAACGGGTTTGGGTACGGCACCCGGTTCCTCCGTGTGGACCTGAACGAGATTGACGCCATGCTTTCCGGCCACGCCGTGAAGGTGGTGGCCTGAATGGACGACAGGCAAGACGTAACCCCCACCAACAGGGCAGCAGGTGGGGGTGTAACAGGGCAGACGACGGGGGAGCCGTCTACACCTGACTATATCACCCCCACCTCGGATGTTCCGACCACTGAGCAGTGGAAACGACTAGACGCCTACAACGAGACTGCCCTGTTGCGAGGACTCATGCACTTCCCATACGGCAAGGTGCTGGAGGAGTGCACCAACGAGGACCCCGGTACGTTGTTCTCCCCACCCCGAAGGCTGATTCTGGAGACCCTACTGAGGGTCGCCACCCGGGCCGTTGAGAACGACGCCGGAGAGCGCCCGGTGAACCCCGTGGCGGTCATCGCGGAGTTGAACAAGACACCCGGCGCGGAGGCACACACGGCGTTGACGGTGGAGTTGCCGAACGTGTTGTCACGTCCGGTGGAGGGGATGCACGCCACCACCCCGAACGTGTTTGAGATACCTGCGTTGTGGGACGTCGTGAACGAGGCGCACATGTACCGCGCTTGCGGCACCGTGGGCAGGACGCTGATCGGTGTGGAGGAGACCCGCGACCCGTTCAGCGTGCCGGGGGCGTTGCGTCAGTTGGTTCGGTTATTGGTGTTGGCTGAGGCCGCAGGTTTCGACATTCCTGGTGATGATCGGAGGACGGCATGAGTGACTTTCAACCGTCGGCGTTCTGGGGCGCACCGGAGACGTTGATGACGGCAACGGGTGGCGCTGAGAGCGCGTCTGAGCCATTGAACGAGCACCCGGCACCCCGTGGCACCGGAGAGGACGGCAGCGCGGCTATCGCGCCGAGCGAGGACGGCGGAGAGCATCCGGTGAGCGTCGCGGATGTCTTCGACTGTCGCGCCGTTCTCCGAAGTATCCGTGACAACGCCCGAAACGCGGGTGAGGCACCGTTTGCGGTTCTGGTCGCGGTCATCATCCGGGTGTTGGTCGCCACGCCCCCGTCCCTGATGCTTCCCGGTCTTGGAGTCCGAAGTGCCCCCGGTTCGCTGAACATGTACGGCGCGCTTGCGGCACCTTCCGGCGGCGGCAAGGGCGAGGTCATGGCAATGGCGGAGAATTGCGTCATCATCACGGACAGTCACGGCAGGCGCGTAGATGTGCCGGTGTTGCCGGTCGGTTCCGGGGAAGGTCTGGTGGCAACGTTCGCCATGCCGAATGACCCGGAGGAGATGCCGGTGACCCGTGCCATGTTCGATGTGGACGAAATCACGGAGTTGACCGCGCTGTCAGGGCGTACCGGTGCGACGTTGCAGCCGAAACTGTTGTCTATGTGGTCTGGCAAGGCTGTCGGCAACACCAATGCGGACAAAACTACTACGCGGCGACTGAACGCTGGATCGTACCGGTTAGGTCTGTTGGCTGGTGTGCAGCCTGCCAACGCGGGAGTACTGCTGAACGAGGACGGCAGCGGACTACCTCAGCGGTTTCTGTGGGCAGACATGGAGGATTTCGACCATGACATGGACACCCCGGCGGCTGAGCCGGTACAGGTGCGCGTGCCCGCCGGGGACGACCTACAACGGGTTGTGAGAGTGTGCCCGGAGGTGACGGCGGCGCTGAGGACGGACAAAGAGCACAAGCGTGAAGGCCGGTACCCGCACCCGTGGGATTCACACGCGCTGCAGTGTCGGGAGATAGTGGCCGTGGCACTGTCACTGTTGGACGGTCGCACTGGTGATGTGAACTCGGAGGATTGGCGGTTGGCTGGTCTGGTGTGGCAGCACAACCGGGATACACGGCGCAGGTGCCTGCAAGGCAGTCGTGACCGTGCGACGGAGGCGGCGGCAGCGCGGGAGAGCGTGCGCGCGGAGGCACGCGGACAGGTTGCCGATGAGCGTATGGATCGGGCGCGGGAGGTGATCGAACAAGCCCTATCGGACGGCGGTGGTCGATTTCGTCGTTCGGCGGTTCGCAACGGTAAGGCACGCCGCTGCAGGAACGAGTTTGACGACGTTCTCACGGAAATGCTGGAGGCGCGCCGGGTGTCAGTGAGCGAGGACACGGAGACGGGGGCTGAGTGGATTATGGACCTTAGGACGGACGGAGAGGAGTAAAAGGGGGTGTCCTACCCGGCCCTACCCGTCCTATCACTGTTCAGAGCGTTGCTTAGGTGTCCTACCCCATCCTACCCCTAGCAGCTGAGCGGAGGGGGTAGGACGCCCCTGGGACAGGGGGTAGGACATTCTGTTTTGTCTGTGACCTGCACTGGGACGGGTAGGATGGGTGGGACGCCCCCTTACGGTCCCCCGGAGATTCCCGTGCCCCCTTCGGTACGGTCGGCACGCTACCAACCGAACGCCCCCATGGGCGAACACCACCCCAGAACGGCGAGACCTACAGGCGGAGTTTCCCGGCGATGCGTTCCGCTTCGGCACGGTGCCTGTCGGCAACCTCAGCGACCACACTTCGGGCATGTTCCATCTCTCCCATGGCGGCGTCCATGTCGTCCTGACTGATCGGGGTGACGACGCCGTAGTGTCGCCACGCGATGACCTTACGGGTGTCCTGGTCTACGACGACGCGACCGTTGCGGACGGTGGGGTTGGTGCCGGGTTTGCGGACGATGTGGACCGGTCGCCACAACGTCACCGCCGTGTCCCAATGGGAGGGTCGTAGGATTGGCTGGTCGGTGTTGTCGTGGAGTTCAGCACCCTCAGCGTTGAGGGGCGTCGGTGGGGGCGGAGCGTGCGGCGTGGTCGCGGTTGGTGGCGTGCCACCGGGCGAGGGTGTCAGCGACCATGGCTGTCATGGGAGGCCATGAGGCTACGGCGTAGAGGTCGTTCGCCGTCGGGGTGGGGATGTTGCAGCCGTGGGGGAGTTCGGCGTTGACTTCGGCGGCGAGGGTGGACCATGCGGCATTGTCGTCGGCGGCGGACTGTTGGACGGTTGCCCATTGCCCGGCGCGCTGGTGTGCGGCCTCAGTGGCGTCCTGCACGCTGGTGATGCGGTTGGTCAGGTCCGTTGCGGCGTGGTCGGCGCTGTCGTGGCGTGTGGGGGAGTCAATGGGGCCGTTGACGGTGTAGGAGGCGGTCCCGTCGTTGGTCGGCGAATTCATGGCAGGACGCGCCATACTCCGTTGGCCGCTTTCTCCGCTTGCACAGCAAGAGGCAGCATTGCCCCGTTCCCTTATTTTCCCTTTGTACACTCTTAGCTATGACTCTATCTCCCGCGCAGAAGAAGCGCGCCGCCCGGGACTTCGCCGCGAAGTGGAAAGGGCGCGGCAACGAAAACGAAGATACCCAGAGCTTCTGGCTGGAACTTCTCCGCGACGTCATCGGCATGGAGGACGTCACCACCGCTGCCCGCTTCGAGCAGAGCACCGTGGACCGCGGATACATCGACGTCGTCATCGCTGACGCCAAGACCTTCATCGAGCAGAAATCACTCGGCATCGACCTGGACAAAGCAGAGACCCGCCAGGGGCGAAAGGTCACCCCCTTCCACCAAGCCAAGGCCTATGCGGACTCCATGCCGAACACCCAGCGACCAGACACCATCATCGTCTGCGACTTCAACGAGTTCCGTATCCACGACCTCGCCAACACCGCGAAGCCCGGCGAGAACTACACAAGCTTCACCCTCGACGAGCTGCCGGACTACCTTTACCTGCTGGACTTCCTCGTAGACCCCCAACGCGCGCGCCGGGTAAGGGAACAACGGGTCTCCTTGGACGCCGGTTCGCTCATTGGCCAGCTGTACCACCTGTTGAGCGAGCAGTACATCGACCCGGAGACCGAAGAGAACCAGCACGCGTTGAACGTGCTGTGTGTGCGACTGGTGTTCTGCCTGTTCGCCGAAGACGCGGGCCTGTTCCCCAAAGACGCCTTCTACCACTTCCTCCAAGACCTCCCGGCTAACCGTATCCGCCCGGCGATCAAGGACCTGTTCGCCTGGCTGGACACCCCCGAGGAAGACCGCGACCCCTACGCGTCTGACGCAATGAGGGCCTTCCCCTACGTCAACGGTGGCCTGTTCCGTGGGTCTACCGAGGTTCCGCCGTTCACCGACGAAATCAAGCAGGTCCTACTCGACGACGTCAGTAAAGGCACTGATTGGGCGTCCATCTCCCCGACGATCTTTGGCGGCGTCTTCGAGTCCACGCTTAACCCGGAGACCCGGCACGCCGGTGGAATGCACTACACATCGCCGGAGAACATCCACAAGGTCATCGACCCGCTGTACCTCGACCAACTGACCGACGAGCTGGACAACATCCTCACCGCCGAAGGTATCGGCGACCGTAAACGACGCAACCAGCTCAACGCCTTCCATGAGAAGCTGGCCGGTCTGACGTTCTTCGACCCGGCGTGTGGCTCCGGCAACTTCCTGACCGAGACCTACATCTCACTGCGCCGGTTGGAGAACAAGGTCATCTCCGAAAAGGCCGGTAACCAAGCTGCCTTCGGCTTCGAGGACATCGGTGTCTCCCCGGTGAAGGTGTCACTGCGGCAGTTCTACGGCCTGGAAATCAACGACTTCGCCGTGTCGGTCGCAGAGACAGCGCTGTGGATTGCTGAACTACAGGCCAACATCGAAACCGAGACGATCGTCGCCCGGACCATCGATGATCTTCCGCTCCGGGACGCGGCGAAGATCGTCCACGCCAACGCGCTACAGACGGACTGGTCAGACGTCGTCGCCCCGGCGGGCTGTTCCTACATCATCGGCAACCCGCCATTTCTGGGAGCACGGAACCAGTCCAAGGAGCAGAAGCAGGACGTCAAAGACGTTTTCACCGCCATCGGCGCGTCGCGGAACATCGGCAACGTTGACTTCGTCGCTGCCTGGTACGCGAAGGCCGCCGACTACATCGGCGACCACCCGGTTCGCTGTGCTTTTGTGTCCACCAACTCCATCTGCCAGGGCGAGCAGGTAGCGAACATCTGGTCACCGATCTGGGACTTGGGGGTGCAAATCGACTTCGCTCACGATACCTTCCGCTGGGCCAACGAGGCCACGGACCAGGCCAACGTTTTTTGCGTGATCGTTGGGTTCTCGAAGCACGGTGGCCCGAAACGACTGTTCCATTACAAGACTCCTGACTCCCCAGCCGAGCTTCAGCGTCCGGCCCAGCTCAACGCCTACCTCGCTGACGCCCCGGATGCCTTCATCTGGAACCGAAGTACCCCGATTTGCGATGTGCCGAAGATCGGGATCGGAAACAAGCCGATCGACGGTGGCAACTACCTCTTCACGGCTGAAGAGAAGGACGCCTTCCTCGTCAAGGAACCTGGTGCAGAGAAATTCTTCCACCAGTGGATGGGCTCCCAGGAGTTCATCCGCGGGATCGAGCGCTGGGTGCTCTGGCTCGGTGACGCCAAACCTTCGGAGGTCGCGAAGATGCCCACAGTTATGGACCGAGTACGCGCGGTCCGCGATTTTCGGTTGGCAAGCAAGAGTGCGCCGACACAAAAGTTGGCGAGCACACCCATGCGATTCCATGTCGAGAACATGCCGGAAGGAAACTCGATCCTTATCCCCCAAACTTCTTCACAGCGTCGGAAATATATCCCGCTTGGATATGTGCACCCGGGAGTACTGTGCAGCAATGGTGTCCGACTAATCCCTAATGCAACTCTATATCACTTCGGAGTCCTCCACTCCCAGTTCCACATGGCCTGGATGCGCCGTACCACTGGCCGCCTCAAGAGCGACTACCAGTATGCCGCCAACATCGTCTACAACAACTTCGTCTGGCCCGACACCGATGACAGCACCACCGAGAGGATAGAAGCAGCCGCGCAGGCTGTTCTCGACGCCCGCGCCGAGTATCCAGACTCCACCATCTCGGACATGTACGACCCCGACAACGACTTCCTGTACCCAGCCCTGACCAAGGCCCACCAGCAGCTGGATGACGCTGTTGAAGCTGCATATGGCATCGACAGTGGCGGGGACGAAACGGTCATCTTCGAGCACTTGATGGAGCTGTACACAAGCGCCACCACCTAGCGTCGCGGACACGTTATGTGGGGCCATTGGTGGCGAGGGCAGCACGGAGGCCGTCAAGAGTCTGCAGTTCGGTGGTGGCCGTGTGCCGGGTGTCAGGCATGGTCGGCACCACCTTCGGGGAAGTGGGCCTGCCTCAGGCCGTCCTGCCGTGCATTGTCTCGTTCCCGTTCGATCATCTCGTTGAGACCGGTGGCGAGTTGGTCAGCAAGGTCTGCTTCTTCCCGCCGGATGTTGACGGTGTGGGAGGCGGGTAGGTCTATGCCGTGGAGCTTCCGACGGGAGTCGGAGATGCGGAGCAAGACGGCCAGTGAGGCCGGGTCTCCGTCCATGGCGGCAGGCATGGCTGACTGCCGGAGAAGGAGCAGGTGCGCGTCCTCCTCGGCGCGGAGGTCGTCAACGTTGTCCGCTTCCACGCGGTCTAGCGTACGGGCGACGGCGACGCGCGCGGCGTCCGGAGACGGGTATTCAGCGAGGCGTGCAACCTCGGCCCATGGCAAGCCGCGTGCGCGGAGCGATACCGCTTGAGAGGCTTTCCCGCGTTGTGCGATGCGCGCCGGTGAGTGTTTGGCGTGATCTTGACTCATGCCGGTGCCCCTTCGGCGAGGTACACGGCCATGAAATACGCGGCGGCGGCGAAGTCGTCACAGCTGTCTACGGTGACGTTGAGGGTGGGGACGTTGCCGGGGACCGGGGGAACGTCGTGTGTGGTTTCCATGTTGTGCTTGCCCTGTTCTGCAGGGGCACCGTGGGGGAGTTTCGGGGGCGGATTGCCCACGTTCTGCCCACACGGTGGGTTTCCTGCTGGTCAGTTACATTGTCCGAGCTGCACAAACATGGATTATTTAGCGGAGACGAGGGGATTTGAACCCCTGGACGATCGCTCGTCGCTGGTTTTCAAGACCAGTGCATTCGGCCGCTCTGCCACGTCTCCCAGTGCTGCACGCGTCAGTGTGCGTTCAGCGCGTCCTGATTCTAACCCACCACGCGGCGATTGCCGGTGACCACCCCTGTCTCTCCGCATATCGCTAGGCTGGGGCCATGAACGGGAACATGAAGGCCATCATCCAGACTGACCCCGACGACCCCCGGTCCCTGCACTGGCAGGAGACCCATATCCCGACGCCACAAGAGGGCGAGGTCCTGATTCAGGTCGCTGCTGCGGGCTTGAATCGTGCTGACACTCTGCAGGCCAAAGGGCACTACCCACCGCCAAAGGGGGTATCTGAGATCCTCGGCCTTGAAGCGGCCGGCGTGATCGTCGACCCGAACGGTTGCGTCCGGCCCGACGGCACTCCGTACCGGGAGGGGGACGAGGTCGGTGCGCTGCTCTCTGGTGGCGCGTACGCCGAATACACGATTGTGCCTGCTGGTCAGCTGACGCCCGTCCCGGACGGTTTCGGGCTCTCGGAGACCGCCAGCGTCATTGAGGCCGCCTGCACGATCTGGTCGAACCTGATGATGACGGCCCGACTGCGTGAGGGCGACACCCTGTTGATTCACGGTGGCGGCGGCGGCATCGGAATCTTCGCCACACAGTTGGCACACGCCCTGGGGGTTCGTGTGGCGGTGACGGCGGGGAGCCCCGAGAAACTGGACGTGTGCCGCCGTTACGGTGCCGATGTACTGATCAATTACCGTGAGGAGGACTTCGTCAAGGTCGTCAAGGAACTCGGCGGTGCGGACGTGGTTCTGGACATCATCGGCGCGAAGTACCTCGACGGCAATGTGTCGGCACTGGCTCCGGACGGCCATCTGGTGATCATCGGCATGCAGGGTGGAGTGAAGGGTGAGCTGAACATCGGGAAGCTCCTGGCCAAACGGGGGAACATCTCCGCCACGGGGCTGCGCTACCGGGACCGGGACGACAAGGCACGGATCGTGGCAGAGACGGTGAAGAACGTGTGGCCGATGCTGGAGGACGGCAGGATCTGCCACCATGTGGACCGGGTTTTCCCGATCCAGGATGCCGCAGAAGCTCACCGGTCCCTGTTGGACGGGGAGATCACCGGTAAGGCGATCTTCGAGGTCGCCAGCTAGACGATTCCGCCGACCACGCGGACCAGGTGGTCGATGTCCATGTACGTGTTGTGCGGTGCGAGTGCCACACAGATCGCGCCACCCATCTCGGCCACACCCATCTGATCGAACAGGGCACTTTCTTCCAGACCGACGATCTGGGCGACGACACCGTTGCTCAGCAGCCTCTCCCCGACCACGGACGCTTCGATGCCCTGGACGAGGAAGCTGACACGCGGCAACCGGTCGACCGGGCCGAAATGCTGTCCTCGATTCTCGGTGGGACTTCCCCAGCTGTTGTGGTCGTGCTCCGGCTCGGTGTCTATCTCCCCGTCCACGCCGACAACGTGGACGTTCTCCAGGTCCCGGAGGCCGTCGACCAGGTAGCCGGCAAGTCGCCCGAGATACTCTTCGCTGGACTGCAGGGACGTAGCCAGACGTTCCCGCCGGGTCCCTGTCGCCTCTTCGTCCAGGCCTGCCAGGTGATTCACGGCGGCGGGAACACCCCCGAGCATGCCCGGGGCGTTACCGTCCCGCTCGAGTTCGGCGACGCGGCGTGCCGTCAGTTCCTGCGAATCTGGGGCAGCATGGCGTCCACGACGTAGTTCAACCAGATGGAGTTCGGCCAGCAGCGCCGGATCACGAAACACCAGAGCACCGACCTCTGGGCCACCGAGGGGCGCCATGTCGAGAGCGACGACGTCCGCATCCCATGCATCCAGGTCAATCTTCCGGTAGGGGGCGTAGGCTCCCGCATCCACCACGAGCCAGGCACGGGACTTTGCCCGCATGATGTCGGCGATGGCCCGGATGTCCGTGACCGTGCCCAGGTGGGCATTCGCCGCCGGCACCGCGACGATCGAGGTGTCGAGACTGATCAGGCTCGTGAACTGCCAGGCAGGCAGCGCACCGGTGGTGAGGTCGGCCTCTGCCCACCGCACCGACGCTCCGTAGAGGTCTGCGGCGAGTTTCCACGGGGTGATGTTGGACGGCTCGTCCACGCGGCTGAGAACGACCTCACGACCCATACGCAGTTTCGCGGGCACGGCCGTGGCCAGGATGCCCAGCAAGGTGGCCCGGCTGGGGCCCAGCACGACGCAGTCCGGCGATGCCCCGACAAGATCGGCGACGGCCTCGCGTGCTGCAGAGACGTAGTGGTCACCACGGGCTCCACCGTCCGGCCCCTGCAGGGGTGATGCCCGGAACGCCCTCGACACCGCCGAGCTGACCTTCTCCGGCACCTGCGCGCGGCGACCCGCATTGAGGTAGGTCCACCCCTCGGACAGCGATTCATAGAGGCCTCGCACCCTCGCGATGTCGAACACTCCCGACTGCCCCTTTCCGCATCTCACCACACTGGCGACCTGAGAACATTTTTGCAGGTCACGATACTAAAGTTCAGGAAACGACCGTGCCGTCCCGCCAACGTCACCGATACTACATCGGTACATGGACATGAGTGGCACCGGCGTTGATTACCGCACACCACACGGTTCCGGAGTACCGTATCCCCGTGTCCGATTCAGAAAATCCCCGGCCGGTGGCCACGTCACCGGAGTACGAGCGCTTCGTCGCCGCCCCGACGGAAGGTGGTGTGCCTTCCTCAACGTCCCAGACTTTCGGTGCTGCGTGGGACGACCTGAAGCGCGGCTTCGGGCAGCGCGAACTGTGGCTCACTCTGGGCTGGCAGGACATCAAACAGCGCTATCGCCGCAGCGTCCTGGGCCCGTTGTGGATCACCCTCGCCACTGGCGTGATGGCCGTGGCACTGGGGCTGTTGTACTCCATGCTCTTCCAGATGGATCTCAAGGAGTTCCTGCCCCACGTCGCCGTGGGACTGATCATGTGGAGCTTCATCTCGGGATGCATCATCGAGGGATCCCAGGTGTTCATCGCCAACGAGGGGCTGATCAAACAGCTTCCCAGCGCCCTGAGCGTGCACGTCTACCGCCTGGTATGGAAACAGTTCCTGATCCTGTGCCACAACCTGGTTATCTGGGTGGTCCTGCTGGCGGTGTTCCAGATTCCGGTCGGCTGGGAGGTTCTCCTCGCTGTGCCGGGCCTGGCGCTGTTGGTAGCCAACGGAGTGTGGGTATCCATGTTCTTCGGGATCATCGCCACCCGCTTCCGCGACGTCGCGCCTCTGCTGGAGTCCCTCGTTCAGCTGCTGTTTTACATGACCCCGATCGTATGGACGACCAAGACGCTGCTCGAGCAAGGCGGCGCTGTCGCCGACAGGGCACGCCTCGCGGAGATCAACCCCTTGTTTCACTACCTCAGTGTCGTACGGGGCCCGATGATCAACGAACCCGTCGAAATGCACTCGTGGATCATCGTCGGCGTCCTCACCGTGCTCGGCACCCTGTTCGCCATGGTGTTCATGCGCCAGTGGCGCTCACGCGTGAGCTACTGGGTTTAAAGGAGAACAACCATGGTTTCCATCGACACCTACGACGCCTGCGTCGACTTCCCCATCTTCGACGCCAAATCCCGCTCGCTGAAAAAGGCGTTCCTCGGTGCTGCCGGCGGTGCAATCGGACGCAATTCCGACAACACCGTCGTCATCGAGGCCCTGCGGGACGTCAACCTGCACCTCAACGAAGGTGACCGGATCGGTCTCGTCGGCCACAACGGCGCCGGCAAGTCCACCCTGCTGCGCCTGTTGTCCGGAATCTACGAGCCAACCCGCGGTTCCGCGGTGGTTGACGGACGCGTAGCGCCCGTCTTCGACCTTGGTGTGGGCATGGACCCGGAGATCAGCGGCTACGAGAACATCATCATCCGTGGACTCTTCCTCGGCGAGGGCCGGAAGTCCATGGAGAAGAAGATGGATGAGATCGCGGACTTCACCGAACTCGGCGACTACCTCTCCATGCCGCTGCGCACCTACTCCACCGGTATGCGTGTGCGGCTTGCCCTGGGCGTGGTGACCTCCATTGAGCCCGAGATCCTTCTGCTCGACGAGGGCATCGGGGCCGTGGACGCGAGCTTCATGGAGAAGGCGCGGATCCGGCTTCAGGCCCTGGTCGAGAAGTCCGGCATCCTCGTGTTCGCCTCGCACTCCAATGAGTTCCTGGCGCAGCTGTGCGACTCGGCACTGTGGGTCGACCACGGCCAGATCCGGTCGTGCGGGCCGGTGGACGAGATCGTCGGCGCATACGAAGGGCCCAATGCTGCCGAGCACGTGCGCGGTGTACTGAAGGACCTGGGACGGTTGTAGCTGCGGGTTCGCTCGCGCATCGACCACCCAGCGGGAGCGTGGGGTGTGGTTCTTTCCGACCTGATACGTTTACGTGTATTCGCGGACAGCCGACGCCAGGCGCCAAGCACGCACGAATCAAGGAGACCCGATGAGCAACCCCTTCAACAGCCCGGAGTTCGGCGCTTCCGGAGAGCGCCGTCCGGAGGACAGCCCGCAGACACCCCAGCAGTCGTCATACCAGCAGTACCCGCAGCAGGGCTTCCAGCAACCCACCCACCAGACGTACCCCCAGCAGCAGAACTTCCAGCAGCCGTACGCTCAGCAGTACCAGCAGGGAAGTATGCAGCAGCACGGCGGATACGGCGCTCCGATGTACCCCGGACCACAGAAGTCCAAGCTCGCTGCTGCTCTGTTGGCGTTCTTCCTGGGCACTCTGGGTATCCACAACTTTTACCTGGGGTACACAGCGAAGGCCTGGTGTCAACTGGGGCTGACCATCTTCGGCTACCTCACGGCCATCATCCTCATCGGTTTCCTCTTCCTTTTCTGCGTCGGAATCTGGGCATTCGTAGAGTTCATCATGATCCTCGTCGGAGGCGGACGGTACTCGCATGATGCACGGGGAATCCCGCTCAACTGACGGCACAGCCGCGACCGGACCTCACTCAAGAGCCCTCTGACTGCATTCCCAGGCACGCGTCTCGTTACCGATGGATGTGAAAATCTCTGCGGCCTCCCTGTGGTACCGACGTGATCCGTCATGTGACCCCGCGTAGGCGAAAAGGTTTCCCAGTGCGACCTTCGCTTCGGCATACGCCTCCCGCTCATTCACCCCACTGATATCGTCACGGTTCAATTGATCGTCGAGATCGAGAAGCAGCTGTGTAGCAGTGCGCGGGTCCTCAGCCAGGAAATGGCCGTACGACAGTCGAATAGTCGACCATATTATTCCACTTACCAGACCGTACTTACGCGAAAGGCCGAGAGCCTGCTCATAGACCTCATACATCTCCGCGTAACGGCGCATATCCTCAAGGCACGCACCTTTTTCCAGGAATGCCATGATCTCGCCGTTATGATCATCATTACGCTGGTACAGCTCCGCCAGACTGGTCGCGTACCTGCTCCGCTCGATGTTGTCATGATTTGTGACGTCCGGCGAAAGATCCAGGTGGTATCTCGCGATGAGGATTCTGTCACTCAAGGGGATAGACATCGGGACGTCCACGGCTAACCTGGACAGAACAGATTGAAAGAACGTGTTTCTGTCGAATCTGGCACTGATGGAGTCCCCGAGTTCCTCCATGACCCGCTGATTCAGCCTATGCAGTTCGACGGCGCGGGCGATGATTTCCGGGCGGAGATGCGGGGATGCCAGTGCGGGGTTATCCGCGATCATCTCCAATAGTTCACGGAGACAGTACTGTAGTGCGGACAGCTCGCTGGATTCCTTCGCCGTGGCGAGGTTGCTGCGACAGGCAGCGATCAGTTCGTCCCACACGAGGTCATTCTGCTCCGTGAACGGACTACGCTTGAGGATACCCACCTGCACATCCCACGACGGTGTTCCGGGTTCCTCAGCATCATCGATCACATCCAAGTACCTCTCTCCCAGGATGTCCTCTTCCCGGGGCAAGGCAGGCGCATCCGGAAAACCTTGCGCAACCGTTGAGTAGTCGCGTCCCACATCGTGCCCGCTCGTCCGTCCGGTAGCGTCGTTCTCCAGGAAATGACGTACCGACTGCACCCAGTCAGGGCTCGCCGATGACATCGACAGGACAGCATTCAGAGCGAGGGAAGATTCCATGTCACCGGAACGTCCTAAGGTCTTCGCAGCCACTGCCCGAGCGAAGGCGACGTCACGGAGATCCGGGAGCCGGGGGTCGTCAGAGAACAACTCCCCGATGCGTGCGGAAATTTCCTTGAGGTCTTCGGTTCGGACGAGAAAATCGGAGGCTGCCCCAGGCTCAGAGAGCGACTCCCAGTTCACATCACACTCATTCCGAAGTTGACGCAGCTCCCCCATGACCGTCAATGTTTCCAGCGAATCTGCGGTCATGAGGGCTCCTGGGGTGAAATCGTCGATCTGGCAGATAGGCGCAACTACCTGGCTGTTGATTCTATCAGTCGCTCCCCACGGAAAAAGTCGCAAGGAATCAAACAGACAGCACCAATCTCACCCCACGTGCACCCGCGGCCGGCGTCCCTCCTCGGGTTCGGCCCGGCGGAGAACTTCACGCGTGACCGCCGCATTGTGACCCCTGCCCACCGCCAGGTACCGCAGTATTTCGCGGACCGGGGAACCCGTCCCCCATTCGAAGTAGATGTCCGGAATGGCATCGAAGTGGTCACGGGCATCCAGCGCGACGGCAGCGACGGCATTCGGGACGGTGGTGGCGGAGACGTGCAGTACCGGAACCCCGTCCACGGCGTGGCCGGTCACCTGGAGCACTGAGGAGAAGTCACTCGGGTCACCCACCGTCACCTCGAGGAACACGAGGGGACGGTTCCCACTGAGATGGTTGGACGCCCGGAGGCCGCGTGCGCGTGCTGCGACGTCCGGCGCCTCCCGCGCGCACGACGCCACCAGGTGCAGTTCGCCTGACCCTGCCACCGCCGCCTGCACGATATGCTCGGCCGCCGTGTCGTACCGGATTTCGGAGTCGCGCAGCTCGAATGACCGTCTCGTCCGCGATACGGCGGACACCACGATGATCCCCAGGATGAACCACGCCGCCACCCGCAGCCCCTCGGGACGTTCGATCACGTTCGCCACCAGCGTATATCCCAAGACGGCAGTGACCAGGGCGAAAGGGACCCCGGAACGGCGGTTCCCCCGCCGCAGCGTGTGCAGCGTCACCGCCAGTGCGCCGGAGCCGAGAAGCACCAGGACGCCCGTGGCGTAGGCACCGGACTGGGCGTCCACATCCGCGCGGAAGACCAGAACCAGCACCACCGCGACGGCGGCCAGCACAACCACCATCGGTCGTGAGCGTCGTGCCCATGTCGGCGCCATGCCGTACGCCGGCAGGAACCGCGGAATCAACGCCAGCAGGCCGGCCATTGCCGATGCTCCTGCGAACCAGAGCACGGCAATGGTGGACGCGTCATAGATATTTCCCACCACCCGGCCGAACTCCTCGTGGGCGAGCCACGCCAGCGCTCTGCCGTTCGCCTCACCACCGGCAGCCAGCTGGTCGCCGGGCACCAGCATGGTCACGCACAGCGACGAACCGATGAGGAAACAACTCATGACCAGGGCGCTGACGAGCACGAGGCGTCGGCCTGACCTGATCCGGGAAGCACGCGCCTCCTCTCCGACGGTGCCGGACGCCGGCCGGATCAGCGGCATCACCGACACCCCTGTCTCGAACCCGGACATGCCGAGCGCCAGCTTCGGAAACACGAGAACTGCGACAGCCAGCATCATCCAGATGCTGGAGTGCTGCGTGGTGACCGCCGCAGTCCAGTCGGCGACATGGCCGGATTCGGTGAGGATGCGCCACAGCCCCCGGGCCACCACCGCGGTGGTCAGACCCAGGTACACCACCACGAGCAGGACCGACACGCGGACAGCGTCGGTGAAGCCCTTCAGGAAGACCGCTGCCAGCAGTGCCACCAGTCCCAGCGTGACCGGCATCAGCCAGGGGCTGCTGGAGGAACTGAGCAAGTGGGTTGCTGCATCCGACGCCGACAGCGTCACGGTGATCATGAAGTCGCAGGCAGCGAAGCCGAGGAGAACGAGGATGAGCAACTTGCCGCGCCATCCCCGGACCATGCCGGCCAGCATCCCGATCGAGCCGAGCCCGTCCGGGGATTCGGCGGCGATCCGCCGGTACACCGGGACCGCGCCGAGGAGAGTGACAAGCACCAGTATCAGCGTCGCGACGGGGGCCAACGCGCCAGCCGCCGCAACGGCGATGCCGGGCTGGTATCCGAGGGTGGAGAAGTAGTCGACACCAGACAGGCACATGACCTGCCACCAGGGGCGTCTGGAATCAGTGTCGGTGGTTCGGAGGGGACGTGGTACCTGTGCCGTGAAGGCGTCCCGACGGACCGGATGAAGGCCCTGCGCTTTACGCATAGCCAGAAAGTACGCCTACCCGGCCCTTCCGACAAGAGGTGACGGCACTATGTGTGGATTACGGGTCCGGCTACCGGTCCTCGGGGTGCGCTGCCTCGTAGTCACTGATCACGTCAGCGGCGATCTTGCCGCGTGCGGAGACCTCACGACCGTTGTCATTCGCCCACTGTCGGATGCGACGGTTGCGCGCGGCGTCGGAGGCCGACGAAGACGACGTGGAGGAGGACCGTCCCGTTCCGGCCGAGGCGTTCTTCGGCAGCTTCCGGGCGGCACCCAGATACGGTTCGAGTTCCTCGTCCAGGATCGCCGCGTTCAGCTCGGACAGGTCCAGGACGTAGTCGGCGCCACGGTAGCCGAACTTCACGGTCCGGACCTCGTCAGGAGCAAGTTCTTCCTGGTCAATGTCGTCAACGTAGGTGATCACTGTTCGTCGTCCCATTCGTGTCACCATACCATTGCTCACCCACAGCACTGTCCCTCGCCGGCGCGGGCACCCGACGGGTGTCCCAGGTGCCGTACAGAGAGACGGACTTTAACTAACTAAGTTAGGTATCATTGGTGAATGCCTACCGTATCGAGAACATTCATCGTCTCCGCCGCACGGACCAGCGTCGTCGACTACCTCAAGGATTTCGGGAACGCCGAGGAATGGGAGCCCGGCACCCGGGCGTGCCACCGCCTCGACGACGGCCCGATTGATGTCGGCAGCCGGTGGCACAATACGTCGAAACTTCTAGGTATCAGCACTGAGCTGGTGTACGAGCTCACTCAGCTCGATCTCGACCGCCTCCAGTTTGTCGGTCATAATGACACCGCCACCAGCACCGACACTCTGACGTTCCGAGATTCTCCGGACGGTACCGAGATCACCTACACCGCCGACATCGTGTTCCACGGTGCAGCGAAACTGGCGGATCTTCCCGCCCGCCTACTGTTCGAGAAGGTGGGCAGCGAGATCGTGACGAACCTGACCAACATCCTGAGGTGACGGCACGGTCCGGCTACTCAGCCGCCACAGCATCCCGGCGCACACAAAGCACCATCGACGGCGGAACCGAAGTTGGGTACGCATCCTAGCCCCTCGGAGCTCGCACCCCGGACGAGATCGACCACCATCGCCGCAAAGTCAGCCGTTGACCCCGGAGTCGCTGCCCTGACGAGGTCGATGCCCAGATCTTCGGCCGTCTCCCTCGCCTCGGTATCAAGATCCCAGAGCACCTCGACATGGTCGGAGAGGAAACCGACGGGGCACAGCACGACCGGCCGGGTGTTCCCCTGCTCGACCCGGGCCCGGAGATGATCGCAGATGTCCGGCTCCAGCCAGGGCACGGACGGCGGGCCGGAACGGGACTGCCAGACCACCTCGGCCTCGACCGGGGATGCCCCGACCTCGGCCGCAAAGGAACTTCGGTCCCGGATCAACCGCGCGCTGTCACCCACCTGTCGGGAGTAAAGGTGCCCGCCGAGGCCGGGCGGCCCCGCTTCCGCGTCGGCACGCAGCGGGATGGAGTGCGCCGTGAAGACGAGGTCAGCCTGGTCCGCCTCGTTGAGCATGGCCCTGGCTGTATCCACCGCACGCGCGAATGCGTCAATGAACAGCGGGTGGTCGTGGAACTGGGAGAGACGGCGCAGTCGCGGAGGGGTCAGCCCTGCGTCCACGACAGCGCGACGCGCGCGGGCGATGTCCTCGTGGTACTGGCGGCAGCCCGAGTATCCACCCCAGGCGGACGTGGCGAAGACAGCGGCGGAGCGGATTCCGTCGCGGGCCATCGTCTGCACCGTGTCCTCGACGAACGGGTGCCAGTTCCGGTTGCCGAAGTAGACCGGGATCTCGGATCCCCGCGACTGCAGCTCCGCCCGGATACCGGCGATCATGTCCCGGTTCAGATCATTGAGAGGACTTCTCCCCCCGAGCGCGAAATAGTGCTCTCCGACATCTTTGAGACGCTCACGCGGTATTCCGCGGCCACGAGTGACGTTCTCCAGGAACGGAATGACATCGGCTTCCTGCTCGGGACCGCCGAACGACAGGAGCAGCAGCGCATCGGGTTCATCAGGTCCGTTGTTGTCGTGTTGTCCGGAAATCTGCATCACGTCACTATACGACATTGATCCAGAACATTGCTCGCCAAGCTAGACAACAAAGAGGACCCCTCGCGAAAATCCACCATAATGAGAACTTTCAATCATCGCTAGCTAAGCTAGCTACATGGCAGGTCTCTCCCATTCCCCTCACAACCCAGGCCGCGGACGGCCGAAGACCCTTCTCGTTCTCTCTGACGAGGAACAGACGACGCTCACCGCTTGGGCGAACGACGCCGGATCCCACAGCCCACTCGCCCTCCGGGCGCGGATCATCCTCGCCTGCGCCGCGGGCGCGACGAATACGCACGTGGCAGCCGAACTGAGCGTCTCACGACCGACGGTCGGCAAGTGGCGCAGCAGATTCATCGACCGTCGGCTCGACGGCCTGGCCGACGAGCCCCGCTCCGGGCGTCCGCCCTCAATGACCGCCGAAGAGATCCAGGAGATCATGGCGTCGCGACCACCGGCAGGACGACGAGGCCCGACAACCTGGACGCGACGTGAGCTGGCACGGCACACAGGCCTGTCGCCGTCGACGGTCGGGCGCCTCTGGAAGTCACTGGACGTGCCGGAGGCTCCCTGACAGCACCGCAGCCGTCAGCACCACCGCGGCAGCGAGAAACGCCGCCGTTGACGTGATGCCCGATTCCCAGTCGCCCTCGAGTCGGGCAACGCCGATCCACGCCAGCCCCCAGGCCAGTCCGATCGCCGGCATGAGGCGCCCTCCGCTACGCCAGGCCGTCGCTACACCGACGGCAGCGGCCCCCGTCAGCACCACGGCAGCCGCCGCATCGTCCCACGGACCGGACGGCGGTCCGAGCCCCTCGACGCCACTCGCCGCGAGAACAGCAGCGACGTTGGCGACCGTGGCCACCGTGACCCAGCCGAGATACAGGCCGAATGTGCCGTCGGCGAGGACCGCGCCCACCCTGGTTTCTGGCGGAGTCTCGACTGTGAGTACCAGGACCCGCACGAGCACACCCAACAACACCACGATCACCACAAGACTCAGCGTCAACTGATCGAGCTGGACCGACCAGATCCACGCCGCGTTCAACAGCATTGCCGCCACCGCCCAGGGGCGCAGTCTGCGCTGGCGTGACGACCGACGCTGGGACGGCAACACCTGCCAGACCGAATACGCCAACAGACCGACATAGATCACCGACCAGATTCGGAATGCCGGAGTTGCCGGGGCCAGCGGGGTGGCGTCCTGCCCGAGCCAACCACCGGCCGCCTCGGCAACCGGTGTGCCGCCGACAACGCCGGCACCGAGGAAGGCGACCGCAGTCGCCAGGAACCCGCTGGCGAGGACGAACAGTGGCACCGTGAGGGGCACGGGGGCCGCCGCGTCCTTGCTCATGCTGGTCCGCCCCATGTTCCACTCCTCGTCACTCGCCAGCCAGGATCCTCTCCAGGATAGCTACCCTAGTTAGTTACTGCCACCAGTTATGATGACCCCATGTCAACGGACTACTGGTACGACGGTTCCGACCCCGCCGTGGCGCTTCTGCACGCCATACGGCGGTTTCGGGCTGCTGATCAGGAGATGCGCCGACACATCGGCTCAGACATGGGGCTGAATTCCACCGACACCGAAGCCGTGCGCCACATCATCGCCGGCGAACGCCGGGGCGATCCCCTGACCGCCAAGAGGCTCTCGGAGACACTGCACATTTCCACCGCGGCAACAGCGAAGCTGCTCAACCGGCTGACCGAGTCGGGCCACGTCCGGCGTGCCCCGCACCCTGACGACCGTCGCTCGGTGATCATCGTGGCCACCGACCTCTCCCATGAAGAGGTGGAGGACTGGCTGTCCCCGATGCACGAGAAGATGCTGCAGGCCGCCCACAACGTTCCCGCCGGAGACCGTCGGTCTGTCATCGAGTTCCTTGACGCCCTGGTCGAGGCGTTCGCCCCGGACGACGCCGCACAGGACGACTGACGTGCCTACGCTGGTGCCATGGACATCCTCGTCACCGGCGCTTCGGGCTATATCGGCGGACGCCTCATCCCTGAGCTCCTCGCTGCGGGCCACCGCGTCCGCGCTGCCTCCCGACACCCCGACGGGCTGACCCGCTTCGACTGGTACGACGAGGTCGATACCGTGCGTGCCGACCTGTCCGACCCTTCGTCCCTGGCCGAGGCGGTCGCCGGTGTCGAGATCATCTACTACCTCGTGCACTCCATGGGTGACGGCACGGGAACCGGTTTCGAGGACGCCGAGAGCGACGCTGCGATGAATCTTGCCGACGCTGCGGCGGCCGCCGGCGCCTCGCGGATCATCTACCTCTCGGGCATGCATCCACCGGACCGTGATCTGGCGGACCTGTCCCAGCACATGCGGTCACGCGAACGCGTGGCCCGCATCCTGCTGGACAGTCCCGTCCCTGCCGTGGTGCTGCGTGCAGCAACGGTAATCGGGTCAGGGTCGGCGTCCTTCGAGATCATCCGCCATCTCACCGAACGGCTGCCGGTGATGGTCGCACCGCGGTGGATCAACAACCGCATCGAACCGATCAGCGTGCGGGACGTCCTGCACTACCT
The DNA here is from genome assembly GCF_000626675.1 of Corynebacterium glyciniphilum AJ 3170. Taxonomy (NCBI): domain Bacteria; kingdom Bacillati; phylum Actinomycetota; class Actinomycetes; order Mycobacteriales; family Corynebacteriaceae; genus Corynebacterium; species Corynebacterium glyciniphilum. The sequence goes on from NZ_CP006842.1 coordinate 3,416,612, forward strand.
CGTCCACGCCGCCGACGCCGACAGTCTCGAGGGAGTGAACGACCAGTTCGACATCGGGTGCGGGCAGACCTACCGGTTTTCGGACCTGCTGCGGATCTACGGCCGGATCCGCGGGTTACGCCGTCTGATCGCCGCCGTGCCCGTTCCGCTGCCGATGGACCAGCTGTCCGGTGGATGGATCGGTCTGGTCACACCCGTTCCACGCTCACTGGCGGTACCGCTGGCGCAGTCCATGGCGGAAGACGCCGTGACCACCGACGGGCACCGGATTCGGGACGTCCTCCCCGACCCGCCCGGCGGCCTCGCCGACTACCCCACGGCGGTGCGTCGGGCTCTGCAGCGCGAAGCCACCGGTGAGGTCCCGACGTCCTGGGACCGCTCCTGGCAGTCCGCCGACGTCGGTGGGGAGCTGCCCACCGACCCGGACTGGTCGGGAGAGACGGTGTACACCGACAGCCGCGAAGCACGGACGACGGCGACGGTGGAGCAGGTGTGGCAGGTCGTGGAGTCCATCGGGGGCCGTAACGGCTGGTACTCCACGCCTCTGCTGTGGAACGTGCGCGGAATCATGGACCGGCTGGTCGGCGGCCCGGGCCTGGGCGGGCGTCGGGACCCCCGTCACCTCGCCGCCGGCGACCGCGTGGACTGGTGGCGGGTGGAACGCATCGACCGTCCCACCCTGCTGGTGCTGCGTGCAGAGATGAAGGTCAGCGGGCAGGCGTGGCTGATCCTCCGGGTCGACAGGTACGAGGCAGACGAGGGGACAACCACCGTCTACCGGCAGGACGCCGTGTTTCTGCCACGGGGCCTGCGCGGACGGGCCTACTGGTGGGTCGTCGCCCCATTCCATGCGGCGGTATTCCCGCTGATGAAGCGCAACATCATCGCCGCGGCGGCAGCGGAATGAACATCGACGTCCGGCGCGTGTAGTCCTCCCAACCGTCCCGGCCCGCCATGCGCTTCTCCAGCAACCGTGCACCAGTCCCCCACACCAGGGTGACGGTCATCGCCACCGGAGAGATCAGCGACAGCACCGCGGCCAGCACACCCACGCCGGACGCGGCAGCGGCCATCCAGATGCCCCACCACACCAGCGACTCTCCGAAGTAGTTGGGGTGTCGGCTCCAGGACCACAACCCGCGGTCCATCACCCGGCCGGAGACACCCTCCGCGCGGAAGTCGTCCAGCTGGCGGTCGGCGACTGACTCGATCACCAGTCCCGCCACGGCCACGGCGGTTCCGAGGATGACCACCAGCGGTGTCACTCCGCCTGCACCACCTGCCGCCGCGACCTGGACGGGAACGGACACCAGCCAGGCCACCGACCCCTGCGGCAGCAGCACCGAGGTCAGTAGGCTCGCCGTCGGTTTCTGCATCAGGTCGTCGTAGCGCGGATCTTCCTTATCGCTTCCGAACCGGGTCACCAGATGACGGGACAGCCGCCCCGCCCAGACCACGATGACGGCCAGCATCACCCACACCACAGGGCCCGTGCCCCCGATAACAAGCCCGGTGAGCGCAGCGGTCACCGAGTTCAGCAGGATCAACGGACCCCACAGCACGTCCATCACCGCGACCTTGCCGTGCCGACGGATCACCATGGCGACCACCGTCATCACCAGGACGGTCATCACCGCACAGGCGGCGGCGACGATCAACCAGTCGACAACCATGTCACACCCCCGCGTGCGGTACGGCCGGTGCCGTCGGCGCCGTCGTGTCCGGTGGACGGACCGACAGGATCTGGTCGACGCCCATCCGTCCCTGCCGGAAAGCCATGCCGCCGCCGACGAGATACAGGTGCCACACACGGAAGACCTCCTCACCGACCAGGGCGATGATCCGGTCACGGTGGGCGTGGAAACGGTCGATCCAGTGGTCCACCGTGCGCGCATAGTCGTTCCTCATGCCCCGGACCGCGCGGACCTCCAGGCCGCCGTCCTCCAGCATCGACACGGTCTCGCCGAGCGGACGCATGTGCATGTCCGGAGCAATGAACGCCTCAATGAACGGCCCTCCACCGGGATGGCGTCCCCGGCGCGACATCTGCTGGATGAGCACGCGCCCGCCGGGTCGGACACGGTCGTGGAGCATCCGGATGAACGACGGGTAGTTGCGCTGCCCCACGTGCTCGCCCATTTCAATCGAGGAGACGGCATCGAACTCGCCGGTGATGTCCCGGTAGTCCTGCAGCCGCACCGTGACCCGGTCCTCCAGGCCGCGGTTGCGGACGAGATGTTCCACCCAGTCACGCTGTTCGCGTGAGATCGTCACCGCTGTGACCTGCACACGGTAGTTCTCGGCGGCGTGGATGGCGGTGGATCCCCAACCACAGCCGACGTCCAGCAGGTGCTGGCCCTCGGTGAGTTCGAGCGCCCGACACACCAGGTCCAGTTTGGCCCGCTGGGCGTCCTCCAGTGTGATGTCGGGTCCGGCACCGAAGCAGGCGCAGGAGTACGACATCGTCTCGTCGAGGATCTGGGCGTAGAACTCATTGGAGAGGTCGTAGTGGTGGGCGATCACCGACCGGTCACGGTCACGGGTGTGCACCCGTCCCCGCAGGTGCGCCTGCGTGGACGGCGGGGCGGGGCGTCGACCCACCACGCCCAGGTCCTTCACGCCGCGCAGGACACTGACCAGCGAGGACGGCGTCAGCCGGACCCGTACCTCCGGGCGTCGGGCCAGTGCGGTGAGCCGGGTGAAGCCCTCGGTGAGTGCATCACCGGCACCGCTGCCGGGTCCACCGACCTGCGCGGGTTCAGCATCGATCTCACCGGTGACGTACGCCTGGGCCAGCCCCAGTTCACCCGGCGACCACAGCAGCCGGGTCAGTGCCTGCGGGTTTCTCACCACCAGCGTCGGGCAGTCGGACCCGTCCGGCCCGGCGGTGCTACCGTCCCAGGCCCGGATCTGTACAGGCAGGTCACCGGCGGTGACGCCGGTGGCCTGGGTGACCAGGGCAACGAGTCGCTCGGCGACGGTCGTCTGTCCGGCGGATGTGACTGTGCTGGTCATGACTGGTTCTCCTGGTGATGGTGCGGCCGCTGGTACTCCACCTGGCCGACAGTGATGTAACCGGCGGCGAAGCCGGCCTGGCAGTAGGCCAGGTAGAAATGCCACAGACGACGGAATGTGTCATCGAAGCCGAGACGGCCGATCCCGTCGCTCTCCCGACGGAATGCCTCGTCCCACTGTCGCAGGGTCTCGGCGTAGTCGGCGCCGAAGAACCGACGCGCACCCGGGTGCAGTCCGGCGCGTACGGCGGCAGCATCCAAGGCGTCGACGGACGGGATGCACCCGCCGGGAAAGATATAGCTGGTGATCCACGTCGCATTGTCCTTCGAGGCCATCATGCGGTGGTGGTCCATGGTGATCGCCTGGATCACCGCGGTGCCACCAGGCAGCAGCCGGTCCCGGAGGGTGTCCATGTAGGCGTCCCAGTACTCGTGGCCGACAGCCTCAATCATCTCCACCGAGACCACCGCGTCATACTGCCCCGCCACCTCGCGGTAGTCACGGATCTCGATGTCCACGAGGTCGGCTACCCCGGCGCGGACCGCACGTTCCCGTGCCAGATCAGCCTGTTCGGACGACAGTGTCACCGAGTGGACGTGAGCTCCACGCCGGGCGGCGCGGATCGCCAGTTCACCCCAGCCGGTGCCGATCTCCAGCAGACGGGTGCCGGATCCGACCCCGGCGCGGTCGAGCACCCGGTCCATCTTGGCGTTCTGCGCCTCCCGGAGGCTCATACTGGGCGACTCGAACAAGGCCGAGGAGTAGCTCATCCCGGGGTCGAGGAAGGTGGCGAAGAAGTCGTTGGACAGGTCGTAGTGGTGGCTGATGTTCGCCCGCGCCCCGTCGACGGTGTTACGGTGCGCCCGTGGGCGTCGTCGCAGGTATACCGCACGGAAACGCTGCATCCACCCGGGGACCAGCGCGGTGAACTTCCGGCACAGGGCGGTGAGTGTGCCGGCGAGGTCGTCCGCCTCCCAGTCCCCGGCGGTGTACGACTCCCCGAAGCCGATGAGGCCACGGGCTCCGAGCCTGGCGTAGAAGGCATCGGGACGCAGGATCCTCAGGTCGGCGTCCGCCGCGCCCGGACCACTGCCGTGGGCGACGGTGATGCCCGCCGTTCTGGCTGCCCGGACCAGGAGTCTCCTGGTGACGTAGGCCGCTACCGGCGCCTGCGGAGCCTCGGGGACGAGCCCCGGTGCGGTGACGTTCACTGACGGTCTCACGAGTGGACCTCCGTTCGTGTGGTGTGTGGCCGGGGCTGTACCGGCAGTCCCCGTGCCCACAGCCAGATGCCGTGGACGCGGATCAGGACGGCGGTGACCAGTGCCGCCGGAGCGGCGCGTACCGTGTCGAGCCACCGGGGAGCACCGTCATGTGCCGGGGCGCCGCGGACGGACGCGGCGAACGAGTAGTCGCCGACGTGCAATGTGATGCCCACCTGTACCCGTCCGGCGTCCGGGCGCGGCACCCGGATCGCGTAGTCACCGTCGGTGCCGTGGAAGGGCGAGACATAGAGTTCCTTGACCGCCCTCGTCGTGCCCGTCTCGTCCGGCTGGACGACGTAGGCGTGACTGTCCCCGTAGGTGTTGTGCACTTCCAGCACAGTGGCCAGCGGTTCGCCCTCCGGCGAATCACACCAGAAGACCGACAACGGGTTGAAGCCGGTGCCCCACGCCCGGGGCATCGCGGCCATCCGGACGCGACCCACCGGGGCGGTGATACCGCGCTGTCGGAGCAGATCGACCACGCCGTCGCGGATATCCGGACCGCCGCCGAGGTGGTCCCGGCCCAGGAACACCCCGCGCCACCACGCCGCCGCGCCGTGATCGGGCAGGTGGTCGAGGTCCACCAGCCACATCCAGGACCGGTGGGTGAAACGGTGGTCGACCGGCGTCGTACGGGCATGTCTCACCGTGGTGCGCAGGACCCGGTTCACCGGCTCCGCCAGACGGGTCGGTTTCTCCGTCCGTGCCGTGCCGACCAGTCGGCGCGCCGCAGCCAACCCCGACCGGGCACCGTCCTCGTGGAAACCCCATCCCTGCCAGGCACCGGCGAAGACGATCCGATCCGAATCCAGCTCCGCCGACCGTCGCGAGGCCGCCACGGACGTCGGTGTGTAGATCGGGTGTGCGTAGTCCCTGCTGGTGATCACCGTCTCCGGATCCACCAGGTCAGCGGCGTTCAGCGTGACAAGGTAGCGTGTCCCGTCGACCTCCGGCAGACGCATCAGCCGGGTCATGTCGTAGGTGACGACCACCGCACCGTTACCGCGTTCCAGGTGGTTCCACGACCCGCGGGCCCCCGGTGTCCGCGGCAGCAGGCGGGTGTCGGTGTGCAACTGCACCTGATTCCGCGAGTACGGCATCGCCGAGAGGATCTCCCGTTGTGCAGGAGTCGGCGTCGCCAACATCGCCAGTGCCTGGTCGGGATGGGTGGCGACGACCACGGCATCGAAGATCCGCGACGTCCCGTCGGCGGTGGTGACGCTGACCCCGCCATCATGCTCGCTGACCCGCGCGACCGGCGCAGCCGTGCGGACCTCGCCACCGCGCTCGGTGACGACGTCGGTGATACGTCGCACGTACTCCTGCGAGCCGCCGATGACGGTGCGCCACTGCGGGGACCCGAAGACCCGCAGCATGCCGTGATGCTCCAGGAACGTGAACAGGTAGCGCGCCGGGTAGCTGCCTGCTGTCGCCGGGTCACAGGACCACACGGTGGCCACCAGCGGTGTCATGAAATGCTGGACGAAGTACTCCGAGAACCGTCCCCGGCGCAGGAACTCCTCCAGGGTCTCGTCCTCTGGGGCTTCCCCCTCGGTGACATCCCCCTGCGCAGACAGCAGCCGACGCGCCCGGCGGTGGAAACGCAGGATCTCCCCGAGCATCCTGAGATACGCCGGACGCCGCAGGTTCCGGCGATCGCCGAACAGGCCGACAATGCCGCGGGCACCGGCGTACTCCAGCCCCTCGCCGTCATGAGCGCCGTCGGCGCGGACCGACAGGGACATCTCCGCCGGGCGCGTACGGATACCCAGGTCAGTGAAGATGCGCAGGAGCACCGGGTAGGTGCGGTCGTTGTGCACGATGAACCCCGTGTCGACGTTCACCTCGCCACCGGCGGTGGTGACAGTGGTGGTGTCGGCGTGTCCCCCGGACCGCTCATCGGCGTCGTACAGGGTGACCTGCGCCCGCTGGGAGAGTTCGTAGGCAGCGGTCAATCCGCTGACACCGGCGCCGATGACGGCGACGCGGGCGGTGCCTGTGGTGCCTGTGGTGCCTGTGGTGCCTGTGGTGCCGACCATGTGATCACTCCCTGTCGGACACCAGTACACCGGTGCCGCGGATTCGCACGTTGAAAAATATATCAACCAGGTTAGCTATTTTTGCTCGGCGCTGCCGACAGCTGGACGCGCAGCCACGCGTGGCACAATGACATCCATGCAGACACCCGTGCAGTCAGCAGCTCACCTCCACCGCGACGGTTCCACCGCCGCGGTCATCGTCACCCACCAGCGGGTCGCGCTCCTCCGCAACTCCCTGGCCATCGTCTGCGCTCAGACACACCCCGTGGACAAGATCATCGTCGTCGACAACGGCTGTCAGGACGAGGTCCGCGTCCTTCTGGAGGAACTCGCCGGTGACCGGGCTGTCTACGTCCCGTCACAGACCAACCTCGGCGGTGCCGGTGGCTTCGCCCTCGGCTTCCTCACCGCCCTCTCGCTGGGCATCGATGCCGTGTGGTGCGCCGACGACGACGGACGCCCCGCCGACGAGCACGTCCTGGAGAACCTCTACAGCGTCGCCGAATCCCACGGCCTCGCCGAAGTGTCCCCCGCTGTCTGCAACATCGACGAGCCCGAGCGTCTGGCCTTCCCCCTGCGACAGGGGGTGGTGTGGCACCGCTACCTGCACGAACTGCAGGGTGATTTCCTGCCCGGCATCGCCAGCCTCTTCAACGGCACTCTCCTCAGTGCCGAGGCGATGAAAGTCATCGGTGTCCCCGACTACCGTCTCTTCATCCGCGGCGACGAAGTCGAGTACCACCGTCGTCTCGTGCGCTCCGGGCTCCCCTTCGGCACCTGCCTGACCACGTCGTACCTGCATCCCGACGGCGCCGACGAGTTCAAGCCGATCCTCGGTGGACGGATGCACACCCAGTACCCCGACAACGCGACGAAGCGCTACTTCACCTACCGAAACCGCGGCTTCCTGATGAATCAGCCGGGGATGCGCCGCCTGCTGCCCCAGGAGTACGCACGTTTCGGCTGGTTCTTCCTGGTGCAGAAGCGTGACCTGAAGGGCTTCCGCGAGTGGCTGTCCCTGCAGGCGAAGGGACGCGCGGAGAAGTTCTACCGGCCGTAGAAGCTGCGGCAGAGGGGCGGAATCCGAGTCTGTCGGCCTCGGGTTGATGAACTCACGGCGCCCAGACTCGCAATCCGCCCCTGTGGATTCGACGTCGACTCAGCTGCGGAAGATGACCCATCGCTGGATGATGAAGTTCAGCACCGTCGCCGTGCCCTGCGCAATGACGAAGCTGATCGCGCGGACCCAGAACTGATCCAGATCCATGTCCTCGAGCCACGGGATACTCAGCTTGTACAGGCTGACCTGGACCGCGTAGGTGGCGAGGTAGGCCGCCATCGTGACCAGGAAGCGTTTCACCGACGGAGTGGCCTGGAACGTCCACCGGCGGTTGATCAGGTACGCGGTGAGGGTACCGAAGATGAAACCGACCGTCTTCGACGCACCGTCGCCCAGCCCCGCAAGGAACAACAGGTAGGTGCTGCCGAAGTCGACGACAGCGCCGACCACGCCGGTCATGATGAACCGGAACAACTGGGTCTTCAGCGTCAACCGCTCGATCGTCCCGCCCTCGTGTGTGGCACCGGGCACGTCCGTCGCACTCCCCGTCACTTGTCATCTCCCTCAGGCAGCGGTGTCAGGTGGACAGGCACGTGGTGGTCACGCGCGGCGCGGAAGGTCCACATCTTGTTGAACAGGAAGTTCACCGGGATCGCAACGCAGACGCCGATGAGATTTCCCCAGTAGATGGGGTCCCGGAGCCCACTGGACCCGTCCCAGATCTCCCGCGACAACGCGATCGGAGACTCGGGGTTGATCATCGCGGTCTGCACAGCCAGCGTCACGAGCAGTCCCCCGATGCCGACCATCATGAAGGGCACGAGCTCCCGGAACCAGGACGACTTCCCTGACGTCTTGAACGTCCATCGCCGGTTGAGATTGAAGTTCCACAGGTTCGCCACGACGAACGCCAGCACAGCGAACACGTGGTACCAGCGGATGTGGAACTGCGTGCCGAGCAGGTTGGCGAAGGCCTCGTGCCCGTCGAAGTCCCAGAGCGACTGGGTGGTCTTGTTCGCCACGACGACGACAGCGTTGTTGACGACGACACCTGACGCGCCGACGATCCCGAACTTCAGGAACTGCCGGATCAGCCTCCAGTACCGCTCCGACGAGGGCTGCCGCTGCGGGCCGGACGACCCGTCCGGTCTGTCATGTGCGGCGGAGCCCGGTTGTTCGGCGATGGCGTCGGTCACGACGGGCGTCCTCTCTGCACTGGTGTCGTTCTTGGTCTCGATCCTGGGCCTCGGGAGGGCGAAATCCCGGAGACTTATCGGACATACGCTACTGGCACATCCGCCATTTACGAAACACCGGCGACACACCGTGGTGTCGGGCGGGCCTCGCGGCAACGTCGTGCCGACTTCTCAGCCGCCGGCCTCCCTCTCGTGCCGCTGCAGAAGGTAGCGGTACATCTCGAGGCGCTCGAGCAGGCTGCTGCGCGGCACCAGGGGTGTCACCACGGAGCCGACGGTCCCGTTCGCCTCCCACGCTCCGGCACCGCAGGACGCCAGGCTCCGCCCCGTCGCCGACGACAGTCCACGGATCTCCGAGGCATTCAAGGGGTCGGTGGACAGGCGCCCTCCTCCCGGAGCAATGTCGGCATCGGCAAGGGTGAAACCGAGCGCGGACATCAGCATCTCCGAGATCTCGTCCGCGGTGACCCGGTCCGACAGGGTCGACAGTGCCACGATCCGGGACCACGCGGCGGCACGTCCGAGTGGACTCGTCTCGGCGGGAATACCGTCCAGGACGGCACGCGCACTGTCCGGCACCTGCGCGGGACGTCCGAGATCGAGGGCCTGCAACAGGGGGGTGAACTCATAGAGGTCACCGTCGAGCAACAGTTCCCGGAGTTCCGGGGCGAGCCCGGCGAGAATCTGCTCGACGGTTTCCTCACCGGTCAGAGCGACATTCACGGCGGCAAGGTCGACATCCCGCGGGATGTCGACACCCGCGGCACCCCCCGCGCTGTCTCCGGTCGCTCCGGCGAACACCAGGGCATTCGGCGCTGGCGTCCTGCCCTGACCGCCCGGCTCCTGCCGGAATTCGGGAATGAACTCGCCGGCGAGACAGACGGCGTCCGGGGTGTGTTCGTCCCTGGTCATCGCGCCGGCGGTGGTCAGGGTGATGGCGATGTCGTCGACGAGCAGCGAGGCCGTGCCGTCACGGCCCAGTGCCTCGTCCAGCGTGGTGCCGATCGGCCCGGCGGTGCGGCTGTAGACGCGGAGACGGTCGCGACGGCGCGCCTGCAGTGACCAGGTCGGACCGGCCGAGGAGCCGTCGAGCATCCGCGTAGCGCCCGGCCAGTCGAACGCGATGAGCACCGCGCGGACGGTCTCGGCGACCGACAGACGGTCATTGAGCCCCAGGGCACGCGTGTAGAACCCGGTGGACTGTCGGTGGTACTCGGCAAGGACCAGGAGCGTGGCCGGCGGGGCGGCGTCCGCACCCGCCGTGGTGCCCGTCCCCTCGTCCAGCAGCGGGAGCCGGAGTACCGCGGCAAGACCGTCACCGGTCGCCGGGCCGCGGGTGCGGTCCGTCCGGGAAGCATGCCGTGCGTTCATGCCACCAAGGGTAGCGAGGTTGCCGGGTTGTTGCCGTGGCCTCGCGCTGCCCGACCCGCTTCTCAGGCGAGGACGAGGGGCAGGGCCCGCAACTCGCCGCCCAGCCGCTGCACACGGAGTTTCTCGACGGCATTCCAGCTCTGCGCGAGACGACGGACCCCACGGGCGGTGGACATGCACCGGGTCACCGCCTCAGCGGCATCTCCGTCCAACCCCTGCGGCGGCAGCCCGCCCTGTTCCTCGAACTCAATCTCACCCCAGGGTGGCTGCTGTTTGCCAGGGTTCGCCTCGGCGAAGTCTTCCCGGTTGCGTTCGACAGCTGCCCGGGCGTTCTCCACCGTTGCCTCGAGATCCACGACCTGTACCCCGTCTGGCAGGCCCGCCGACAGGCCCGCGGCCTCCCCCGACACGATGACCGGGCGCCCGAGAATGAGCGACAGGACCGTCTCACGGTCATCGCGCCCGTCGATCCAGTCGGCACCCGCAGCGAAACCGTGCACGCCGTCAGAGTCGACGAGCCAGGCACCGCTGAAGTCACCGAGCAGGACCCGGGCATCGACCTCGACCTGCCACACCGCGGTGACGTCGCCGACGGTGGAGGCGACCATCACCGGCGGATCCTGGGCGCGCGTCACCCCCGCCTGCTGCGACTGAGTTCCCACGCCTGACGGGTCGGTCATGCGCGCACCCGCTCGTTCACGACGTAGAGGACGCCGATCTGTGCTGCACCGTAGACCGTCGACGGCACGGTGCGGAACACCCCTCCAACCAGGGGAATCCGCCCACCGACACGGCTCACGACCGCCGCGCCGGCGGCGTCCACGCACCCGTTGAGCCAGGCAGCGGCACCGACCGCCGCCGCGCCACCAGCCGCCAACGCGACCGTTCCGGGCACCGGACCTGTCTCCAGTGCCTCACGTGCCTGCGCCAGACCCGTAGCGACCTCCTGTCGTTCCTTGTCCGACAGGGCCTCCCACTCGTCGGCAAGGACGAGGCCGACCCCGGTGGCGAGTACCGCCGCCTGGCCGGCACGGCGCGGCCACTTCCGCTTCACCACATCGCGCACCAGGTAGTACCCCAGTGTGGTGGCGGCAATGATCCGGAACTCCTTCTGCGTGAGTGCCCTGTTTCCTGCCCTGGTTTTCATGGCCATCGTGGTCCTCCTTGCCATCTCTGCGTGCACCCCCGGTACGGGAGCCGCGTACGCCACCGAGTGTAGAGCAGCACCCGGACATCACCGCTGTACGCTGGATGTCATGTTCGGAAGAGACCGCGCCAAGAACCAGATGCGGCGCAACATCGCCAAGGCCACCGCAGGCCAACCCGCCGGGACGCAGGGGTCGCGTGCAGAGACCAGCGTGGTGGGCGGCACCGCAGCCGACAAGAGCTACGAGGCTGCATCGCACGCCGAAGCACCATTGAATGAGTTCATGGTGCGACTGCTCGCACAGGAACTCCCGGTGCTCGACTCCACGAGTCGGAGCATCGTCAACCAGGAGCTACGCGACTACGACGGGCCCACCATCACCTGCGTCGCTGAACTCCCCGAGACGATCCGTGAGGTCATGGACCTGTAGGACGAATCAGCCCCGCACGTCACCGAGCAGGGCGGCGTAACGGTCACGGACCACCGGATCTCCGCCATAGCGCGCCGCCGCCTCAAGACGCCGTGTCACCGCAGCGATGAGCCAGTCGGCCTCGACCCGGCGTGCCTGTTGGGCGACCGACTCGAAGATCAGCAACGCCTCATTGTCGCGACCCGTCACATGCAGCAGTAGCGCCTCCTCAGTCAACGCCTCGAGACGTGCCGACTCCACCGTGACGCCCGGTGTGACACTCACGCCCGCACGGGTGAACGTCCCTTCCGCCTCCTTCGCCACACCGGCAGCCCAGGCGGTCAACACCAGTGCCTCGTCCACCCGGTCCGTGTGCACCAGGCCCCGGTTGATGTTCAGTACATGGTCGACCAGGTCGCCAGCGGCCCGCAGTCCCAACTCTTCCGACGGCAGTTCGGCGTCCACCGACGTCGCGACCACATGGAACCGCTGGTAGGCCTCCCTCAGTCGGTCAACCTGAGCCGGCCAGTCCCGGGCGAAGTTCTCCCCCACCAGTGCCGTCGCCAGGCGAGTCGCCTCCGCCTCGCGACGGAACGAGGCATGGGGGAAGCGCGCCCAGTCCAGCCCCTCGATATCGTCGAAACCCTCCAGGACGAATGCGGCCCGCGGAAAATCCCGGTCGTCAAGGAGTGCGGACATGCAGGTCACATGGTACTCCGCGGCGACCTCCCACTCCTCCCTGAACTGGGCACTGTCCGCCGCCTCGGCGAAGGCTCCGGCTGCAGCCCGGTGGTTGCCCAGCTTCGCCAAGGTCTCGCCACGTGCCGCCATGAGGTGGATACGCATGAGCGCGCCCTCCTCGTCCGACATCGTCGGTTCCTCCCCCGATTCACCCGACACCAGGCGTAGGCAGCGCTCATACACGGCGAGCGCCTCATGGAATGCACCGTGTCCGGACAGGGAAACGCCCAGTGAGAGCAGTTCGTCCAGCAACTCCGGTGCAGCGTCGTCGCCGAGCATGGCCACCGGGCCGGGCGGTGGAACCGGCAGACTCAGGGCCACCCCGGCGACGTAGTGCGCAACCTGCGCCACCAGCGCATCCACCGCCGGATCGTCAGCGGCGAGCTCGGCGATGCCGATGAGCAGTGCCGAACCGACCTCCGGTATCGATCGCGGCACCAGCCGGGTGACCTGCCGGAAGGCACGCAGGGCCAGCCGCAGCGACTCCGTGTCGGGATACACCCCGCCCATCAGGACATCCTGTTCGATGACGCGTCGGACGAGTGGGCCGGAACCCTGCCAGAATCCGGCGACGGTCTCCACCCTGTTGGCGAGGATGGTGGCCGGGTCGGCGCCGGCGTCCTCTGCGTCATCCTGGGTGCGCTGACGCTCCCGGAGCATCTCGTCGAGTTCGTCGAGCACCGGCGGGGCCGCCGCCTCGTCATCCTCGGCCGGGTCGTCCCCGATATCGTCACCGATATCGTCGTCGACATCATCGCTGTCGTCGTACCCGGCGCCCTGCACGTCGTACCTGCGCAACAGTTCCTCGACGAGTGCCTCATGCGGGCCGAGACCGACACGCCCGTCACGGATCTCCATCAACCGGTCGACCGTGGCCTCCACTGCCTCCGACAGTCCGAGCATGGAATACATCATCAGTGCCGCAACAGTGTCGCCCGTGTCGAGGATCGAGAGGTCCACTGGACCGGCCACCGGGATCTCCGGAGATGCCTCCCCACTGACCTCGCCGCGCCAGTCAGCGACCTCGCGCGGCAGGTGCAGCCAGGCGTCCTCCACCCAGGACGGCAGACGCGCCGGCATCATCGGCGTCACCGACAACGCATGCGACTCCGGTACCGGGACCCCCGGGGCCGACGGCGCACCCGACGGAGCACGGTGCAGCGCCAACCCGATGCTCGACTCGACATCATTGCCGTTGCGCTGGTCCAGGGCGGCCGCCGCGGAGCGCGCCCGCTCGCCGGTCCACCGGGCGAGACCGGCGACCGTCCCGCCGCCGGTCTGCTCCCCGGCCAACGCCAGCCAGTCCGCCACCGCCGGCAACCCGGCGAACAAGGGCCGCACTGCACCGTGCCCGGCCTCCACCGCCGCAGCCAGGACCGTATGCAGCCCTTCCAGCAGGTGGACATCCGACGCGGGGACTCGCCGGTGGAGCGCCATGACCGGCAGCATCCGGTCCAGCAGCCCCAGTGCGAGCGACGCCCGGCCAGACACCGCAAGATACTCAGCGACCTGCAACAATGCGTCCGACAACTCCGGGGAGCCCACCGCCCTGTCCGCGACGAACGCCGCCCGAGCGGCCGTGACCTCAGGCGCGACGACCCCGGAGAGTGGAATCAACGACTCCGCGAGCATCACCGTCGGCTGCACGTGGGCCTCCGGGGCGTTCTCCATCGCTTCGACAATCCCGACCACGGTCCCCAGGTCGCCACGCTGCAACGCCACCATGCCCCGGACATCCAGGTCGCGCTGAAAACGGTGCGCCTCTGCCCAGGTCATCTCCTCCGGCAAGGACGGTTCCGGGAGGTCGTCGAGCAGCTCCTGGGCCTCGTCCAACCGGCCCAATGCCAGCAGGACGCGCACGCGCGTCTCGGCGATATCGATCTCGGAACGTCCCAGTTCCCGCAACGCTCCGACAGCCTGTTCGCTCAGGTCCTCCAGATCTGCCAGGCTGATGTCCGGTCGCTGCGCAGCGCTCAGGACGATCTCCTGCCACAGCAGATCGAAGATATCCGGCAGATCAGCGGCGCCAGCATCATCCGCGTCGCCGGCGTCGCCCCCCGTGGGCCTGCCCATGTCGGGGTTCGCGGGGAAGCGTTCCGGATCCTCCCGGTGCATCTCCCACAACCCCGGCAACAACTCGACGGTGTCCGGCCGGTCCAACGCCTCCCCCTCCAGACAACGCAGCAGGTCGATCCGGTACGCCAACTCCTCGTCTTCACGGGAAGTTCCCAGACAATCCGAGAGTTCCTCACACCTGCGCAGGTAGGACTCCTCACCGATCTCGCCACGCGAGCGCATCCCCCGCAGGGTCTCCCATTCCTGTGCGACCCACGCCACATCCTGCGTACCTCTGACCCGACCCATGCCCCAACTATGACATGAATCCGCCCCACCCGGCGGTAGGGTGGTCCCCATGGAACTGAAGACGCACACCCGGACGCTCACCGGGTGGGGACGAACCGCGCCCACCTCGGCCGAGGTCCTCGCCACCCCTGATGTCGACATCATCTCCGCAGCCGTCGCCCAGGTCGCCGACGACAACGCCGACAAGCCCGACCACCTCAAGCGCGGCGTCATCGCCCGCGGGATGGGCCGGTCCTACGGCGACCCCGCCATGAACGGCGGCGGTCTGGTCATCGACATGCAGCAGCTCAACCGCATCCACTCCATCGACCCGGACACCGCGCTGGTCGACGTGGACGCCGGCGTCACCCTTGACCAGCTGATGAAGGCTGCACTGCCGTCCGGTCTCTGGGTCCCCGTCCTGCCCGGCACCCGGCAGGTCACCATCGGTGGTGCCATCGGCCCGGACATCCACGGCAAGAACCACCACTCCGCTGGCTCCTTCGGCGACCACGTGGTCTCCATGGAACTGCTCGTCGCCGACGGCCGCGTCCTGCACCTGGAGCCCGAAGGCTCCGCGGACGACCCCGACGGCACCCTGTTCTGGGCCACCGTGGGCGGCATGGGCCTGACCGGCATCATCCTGCGTGCCACCATCCGGATGACGAAGACGGAGACCGCCTACTTCCTGGCGGACACCGACCGCACGGACACGCTCGACGAGACGATCGCCGCGCACTCCGACGGCTCCGAGGTCAACTACACCTACTCCTCGGCGTGGTTCGACTGCATCTCCCCCGCCCCGAAGCTGGGCCGGGCGACGATCTCGCGCGGCTCCCTGGCCACCCTGGACCAGCTCAAGGAGTACGCCCCCAAACTGGCGGCGGACCCCCTGAAGTTCAACGCCCCCCAGCTGATGACGGTGCCGGACATCTTCCCGTCCTTCACCTTGAACAAGCTGACTCTCTCGGCGGTGGGCCTGGCGTACTACACCATGGGCGCACCGGCGAAGAACCAGGTCAAGAACCTCACGCAGTTCTACCAGCCGCTCGACCTCATCGGGGAGTGGAACCGTGGCTACGGTTCCAAGGGGTTCCTGCAGTACCAGTTCGTGGTGCCGACCGAAGCCGTTGAGGCCTTCAAGGACATCATCCGCGACATCCAGGCGTCCGGGCACTACTCTGCGCTCAACGTGTTCAAGCTCTTCGGCGAAGGCAACCGTGCACCGCTGAGCTACCCGATGCCCGGCTGGAACGTGTGCGTGGACTTCCCGATCCGCCCGGGTCTCGGTGAGTTCCTGGACAAGCTGGACAAGCAGGTCATGCAGTTCGGCGGACGTCTCTACCTGGCCAAGGAGTCGCGGACCTCCGCCGAGAACTTCCACAAGATGTACCCCGGCCTGTCCGGGTGGCTGGAGACCCGGCGGTCCATCGACCCGACCGGTGTCTTCGCCTCCGACATGTCCCGCCGCCTCGAGCTCAACTAGAGCCTGTTTTTAGGAGACACTTCCAATGATCAACGCTGTGGGTAAACCCCAGTCCATCCTGCTGCTCGGCGGCGCCTCCGACATGGGGCTCGCCGTGGTCGAGGAGTTCCTGACCCGTGGCTCGGCCCGCGTGGTGCTGGCCGCCCGCCCGGGTGAGGACCTCTCGTCCGCCGTCGGCCGGATGGAATCCGCCGGTGCCTCCTCCGTGGAGACCGTCGGCTTCGACGCCACCGACTTCGACTCCCACCCGGGCGTCTTTGACGAGATCTGGGCCGGTGGCGACATCGACCTCGCTGTCGTCGCCTTCGGTGTGCTCGGCGACAACGAGGTGCAGTGGACCGACCAGAAGCAGGCTGTGCTGGCCGCCCAGGTCAACTACACTGGCGCCGTCTCTGTCGGCGTGCTGCTGTCCAACCGGATGAAGGCACAGGGCCACGGCCAGATTGTGGTGTTCTCCTCCGTCGCCGGTGAGATGGTGCGTCGCTCGAACTTCGTCTACGGCTCCACCAAGGCCGGCGTGGACGGCTTCTACCGGATGCTCGGTGAGGCCCTGCGCGGCACCGGGGTGAAGGTGCTGACCGTGCGCCCCGGCCAGGTCCGCACCAACATGACCGCCGCGCTGGACGACGCCCCACTGACCGTGGACAAGACCGACGCCGCCAAGGCCGTCGCCGCGGGGGTGGACGGTGGCAAGCCGGTCATCTGGATCCACCCGCTGTTCCGCCCGATCATGCTGATCCTGAAGAACCTGCCGCAGTTCATCGTGCGGCGGCTGCCGCTGTAGGGGGTTACGGGAGGTGGCTGCTGGGGTCCGACTTTTCCCCATTGAGCGACCGCAATGGTGCCGTGGCAGAGGGTCCGGTCGTTTCCAGGAACCACAACGACCAGTAGGTCTGCCACCGGACCGGCCACTCTGCCGTGGCCAGCTCCCAGTTGTCGGGGCTACAGGCCTCGCGCTGGTGCAGGACGGCGGGAATGCTACCGAATGACCAGCCTCTACTGGATCAGCGGAACAGGGGGGACTCGGCCTCCCGACCAGGAGTTCCTCCGTCCGTTGAGCGCGTGAGCCGAACGGAGAGACTGGCGGACAGCGGTTCTTGTCGCCGCCGCAGGGACTTCAATCCTCCCTGCCCGGAACGATGCGACTCAGCTCTCCGGGGGTGTGTGGGCACTGTCACCTCGCCCAGCACTCAGGCGAGGTCCGCCCCGTAGCACCGCGCGGGCAGAAAAGGAAGAACGAATCATGGCATAAACGTATCCCATGTCGGACTGGCCGAATGTTTCCCCTGAAACCCCGCCCTGGGTTTCCGCTGACTGGAGGATCCTCGACATCCTCATCCGCCAGCCCGTCATCGACGCCGAAAGAATCGCCGGAGGTCGACACCGCGTTCCGTATGCGCCAAACATTCCCGACCAACGTCAGACGACCGGCAGGATGACTAAGGGATTGGAGCGACACCGGAAGTACACAGAGGTACACCAAGTACACTGAAGTACACAGAAGGAAGCTCATGTCTGCGCGACCACAGAATCCCTTCCGCCCTTCGCCCGGTGCCAAGCCGCCACAACTGATCGGCAGAGCAGGATTGCTCAATGAGTTCGTCTACGGGCTGCGCATCAGCTCCGGAGCGCCGGGCCTGCTGACCATCTTCACTGGTGCCAGGCGAATCGGGAATACCACATGGGATCTTTGACACGCTTACCGTGTCAAAATGGTCAGGACGGAGTGCGGCTTGACTGGCCTTATCACCGCCGCCAAACGGAGGCTAGCTGGAAGGGACGGACATGATCGGTGCTGGAGCGAGTGGGGGCTCGGCAAGGTTCGCGCGAGTGCTTGGTGATATCGATGTCGAGGACTTCGGAGACCCAGCGCAAGAGCTGTCTCTATTCTCTGGCTGCGAGTCCGTCGCGGACGTGCGATCAGTTCTTCGCGAGCAGGTGGAGCTTGAGACTTCCGTGATGCTTGATCTTGTTGCGGAGACTGACGCGTTCGATGTGATTGAGCTGATGCGGATGCGTGAGTTCCCCCCGGTTCCCGATCCACGAGTGACGACGCCAGGCGGGTCTGCGTTGGCCGTGGAGTTGGTGGCTGCCATGCTGCTTTCTCGCTCTAGTCGGAAGCCGAGCGATGTCCCCCGTGAGGAGACTCGTCCGCACGAGCAAATCGCAGAGCTGCACGCGCGCGCCAAGCGGCTTGCGCGACTGGCGACATACCGGCAGCAGTATGAGGCCTATCTCAGCGAGCATGTGCTGGCGCGTCTTGCGTCGGAGTACCAGGGTGCCGTGCTGAACATTCGAAACCTTCAGTACGACCACATCAGGGATGAGCAGGAGCGTCGTCTCTTCCAGCATCCCGTGGTCGAGGGACTCATGAATCAGCACCTGGGCTACGGGTACGACGACGTGGTCGGTGTCCGTAATGCGCTGAAAGCTATTTCTGCAGATCGGATGACGAGTCTCCGTGATGAAACCGGCGACATCATGCTCGAATACCAGGGGGTCTCTCCGGAAGAGATGCCGGAACAAGTGATCGCCCGTTTCCGGGAAGCAATGATCGACCTCATGTTCCTGCCTGGGGAGCGTGCGACGATCCGCGCCAACGAACTTGCCGAAGCTGGCCAGCTAGACGAGGCGAGAGTTCTCACCGTCCTGAACTCGTACTCCCAAGTCTTCGATGATTCGATCGCTGCGGGGACGAGAGTCTTCGATCTCCTTACGGCCACCAATTCGTTCCTCATCACTCCGCTCGTTGCGGACGGCGTAGGTGGCTTTGTGTCGACAGTCAATGATCCTGGGCTCGACTCGCTCCGCCGTGTACTTGAGCGAGCACTCGCGCCACACTCGTCCGACATGCGGCGCTACGACCAGCGGGCTCGGCAGTCGGTAAGCGAGGGCCTTGCAATCGCAAGTTTCGAACGTGTTCTCGGGTGCGCGGCGCTTCATTCGGGTTTCCATTACTACGCGGCGAAGAAGGGACGGAGCGAGGCTGACGTCGATGCCGGATGCGGCGACGTAAACTTTGTGGCGGACCGCGTCGAGGGAGACGGTCTCTTCTTGGTCGACGATGTCGCGATCATTGTCGAGGTGAAGGCGAAGTCCGTCGCTAGTCAGTCTCGACGTGGCGATGTTCGCAGACTCGAATCGGATCTGAAGGCGACGATCGGCGACGCGAACAAACAAGCCGCACGGCTGCAACGGCTGATTGAAGTGAACAGAGGCGTCTGGCTCGCACCGGACTCATGGCTCGATCTGTCCCAGGTCCGCGAGGTGCGTTCGGTCATCATCTTGCTAGACGATGTCGGTCCGCTCGGTGTCGCCATTGGAGACCTTCAGGCTGCTGGACTGCTCGCTGAGCGGCGGCCTCCGTGGGTTGCGTCGTTGCATGACTTGATGGTCATCGCCGAGATTTGCGATCGGCCCAGTGAGTTTCTTCTGTATCTGCGACGACGGACTGACAGTGGAGTCGCCACGTTCTACCGCGGGGCCGATGAACTCGATCTCTTCATGTTGTTCCTCGACGGAGACCTATACGTCGACGATGACCCGGACGAAGTGCGGCGTGAACATGTGTCCGTCCCTCCAGTGAAGGCCCGGGGCAGAAGGCGGCGCGACGAGAGTGCAGTCGGGACTATGGTTGCCGATCACTGCCAACCGCTAAGCGAGTGGTACTTGCGCGATCAGATTCCCGAGTTTGAACCGCGCCCCGCGAAACCAACTTTCAATATTGCTCAGAAGATCGTCCCGATCGTCGATTCGATCGCTGCCCGAGGTCAGCCTGGCTGGTTACGATGCACGACTGATCTGCTCGGCCTTGCCGGTGAGACGCAGACACGACTAGTGAAGGGCATCCGCGAGTGTTGTCGGAGAACCTCCGTGGACGGCAACTACCACGACATGCTCATATCTTTCGCGGGCATGTGGGGGCATCCCACCGTTTTCATTGGAGTAGCTCCGGAGACCGGGAACACCCTCGCTTACCGCGATCAACTGTCTCAGTATGTGCGAGTCAAGGGGTACCAGCTGCAATCGGATCGAGCGTATGGTCTTCTCTTCAGCGCAAAAGGGGCTCTCCTCGAGTTCATCTACCTGACGAATCCTCCGCGTTCCGATCCGGGTCTCGACCGATTGGTGGTAGAGATGGGCCTGCAGCCCGTTGGGCGCGCCGGCAGGCCCATCCCGCCGTCCGCGCGCCGACCAACCAAGAGGCTGCGTGGGAAGAGGAAGCGCCGCTAGGTCGTGTTACGAAAGTCGTTATTCTAGGCGTCGGTGTGTCTGACCACCACAAAGAAGGTTCCCCCGTTCACGATTGTTGGTGTCGAATCATCAACGTGAACAAGGAAACCTTGGCGTGCACACCCGACCCGCCAGCGCCAGACACGACCTCACCGACGACCAGTGGAACCTCCTGAAACCACTACTACCAGCACAGCAACACCTCGGCCGGCCCCGGTCCTGGTGTCCACGAAGCCTGGTCAACGGCATCTTGTTCCAGGTACGCACCGGTATTCCCTGGCGTGATCTCGCCGAACGCTACGGCCCCTGGTGGCGGGTCTACGATCTGTTCACCTGCTACCAACGCACCGGTGTGTGGTCGAAGATCCACACCCAACTGCTGTCGCAAGTACACCAGAACAGTCGACTATCGTGGGAGTTCAGCGTGGACTCCACCACCAGTCGAGGGCACGTCCATGCCACCGGGACCCCCGTCATGATAGTCACCACCGTGACCGTGATGAACCCGCTGACCACGGCTTTGGCCGAGGTGTCTGGTCAACAAAAATCCACCTCGCCGTCGACGCCGGGGTGTGCCCGGTCTCGTGCGTGCTGACCCCGGAACAGGCCGGCGACGAGCCCCACAGATGCCCGAGGTGCTTGACCGTGTCCGGGTACCGACACCGGGACCTGGCAGACCCTGCACCACACCGTTACGGGTGTTGGCCGACAAGGCGTACTCGTCGCGCAGAAACCGCAGCTACCTGCGAGGTAGAGGAATCCCCACGACGATCTCACAGCCTGGTGATCAGGTAGGACATGTCACGATCAAGCCCGAGCGGCCGGAGGGTTCTGTGGGCAGGAGCTTGCCCCTATAACGGCGGGGCCGTCGTCAGCGTCGCTGGCGGCGGGCTCCCCCGATCTCGTGCGAAAGTACCCGCCGCGCGGAGCAGCAGGACCAACTACGCCCCGTTGTATGAAATGGGGAGGGATGATCCCCGACTGCTCCCGATGGCCGCGGTCATCCCGCAGTACCCTGGTCGCATGTCGACGCCACGGACAACCCCATGACCTCGTCAACCAGTAAGATGACCGGCGACTTCTCCGCCAAACCCACCACCCAGGCGTTCTTCGACGGCATCGCCGCCTTCACCGGAGGTCTCGGGCCGGTGAACCGGGAGGCCAAGGCGCAGGTGAGCTTCTCGGTGAACCGGAAGTTCCTCTGGCTCTGGGCCTATGAGAAGACGTCGGACGGCACCCTCTACATCAACGTAACCCTGGACCACCGGGTCGACGACCCCCACTTCCATGAGGTATCCCAGGTCAGCACGAACCAGTGGAACCACCACGTCGTGGTGAAGACGGAGGCCGCCGCCCGCAGCGACTGGCTCGCCGACCTCATCCGCGCCGGATACGACTTCGCAGGTCAGTGACCTGACCTGAACCGGGCCCCGGACCTACTCCGCGAAGGGGTAGTCCGTGTACCCGTGGGCCCCGCCGACGTAGAACGTCGACGAGTCCGGCGTATTCAGTTCCAGACCGTCCTGCCAGCGACGGACCAGGTCGGGATTGGCGATGAGCTGGCGGCCGACCACGGCGGCGTCCGCCAGGTCGTCCTCCACGATGTGGCGTGCCTCGTCCAGCTCGGTGACGTGGCCGAAACCACTGTTGAGCAGGAACGCCCCGGTGAAGCGCTCCCGCAGGGCCGCGACCAGGTCGCCGTCGATATCGGCGTGCAACACCGACAGGTACGCCATGTCGAGATCGTTGATGCCGTCGATCAGGGCACCGTAGGTGGCCAGGACGTCCTCCCGGTCGTCCTCCGGAACACCCTGTACACCGTGCTCCGGCGAGATGCGCAACGCGGTGCGTCCCGAGCCAATCTCCTCCGCGACCGCCCGCACGACCTCGACGGTCAGTCGCGCCCGGTTCTCCGGGGAACCACCGTAGACATCGTCGCGGTGATTGGAGGACGCCGCGGTGAACTCGTGCAGCAGGTAACCGTTCGCACCGTGGATCTCCACGGCGTCGACGCCGGCGTCAATTGCCCGGCGCGCTCCGTCCACGAACTCCCGGATGATCCGTGGGATCTCGTCGGTCTCCAGTGCCCTCGGCACCACACCGTCGAGTTTCCCGGAGAAACCACGGACCGGACCGCCGGTGCCGATCGCGCTCGGCGCCTCCGGCTCGCCGCCGCGCAGCAGATCGGGGTGGGACGTGCGGCCGCCGTGCATGATCTGCATGACCAGCGTGCCGCCCTCGGCGTGAACCGCATCGGCGACCTGCCCCCAGCCAGCCTGTTGCTCGTCGTTGGCGATACCGGCCTGCCCCGGGAACGAACGGTTACTGAACGCAGGGAAGGTACCTTCCGTCAGCACCAAGCCAGCTGAGGCGCGCTGCCGGTAGTACTCGATGTGCAGGTCGTTAGGGACGCCGTCCTCCTCCGCCCGCTGACGGGTCAGCGCGGCCATGGTCACCCGGTTGTTCAGGTGGAGCGTGCCGGCGTCCAGCGGATCGAAGAGGGAGGTGGTTGTTGTCGTGGTTGTCGTAGTCACGTACGGGACAACCGTGACCGGCCGGATGCTATTCCCCATCCCCGCCCAGCGTCACGGGATCAGCACGGTTCTCCCGGTCTCAGTGTGGCTATGGCAGAGGTACTGGTTACATGGCAGGGGTACCGGTCGGTAACCAGGTCGAAACCGCCCGTTACCCGTGCCATGCCGCTGTCAGGTCTGCCACGTCCTCGGCCGGTACCTCCACACCCTTGCGAGATACCCCATGGGGGTATAAAGTCGGCGACGTACGCGACCGTAAGGCAAAGGAGAACACCATGGCCACCATCACCAAGAACTACACTGTCGACGGCATGACCTGCGGACACTGCAAGGCCTCCGTCGAAGAAGAGATCGGCGAAATCGTCGGCGTCACTTCCGTCGAGGCGGAACTCGCCACCGGCCGGGTCACCGTCACCGGTGAAGACGTGCAGGACGACGCCGTCGCCGACGCCGTCACCGAAGCCGGTTACAGCGTGAGGGCGTAAGCCATGACCACCACGCCTGTCGGACCGGCTGACCCCGTCGATGTGATCCACCTCGACCTCGGGGTCACCGGCATGACCTGTACCTCCTGTTCAGGACGAGTGGAACGCAAGCTCAACAAGCTCGACGGCGTGGAGGCCACCGTCAACTTCGCCACCGAGTCCGCCGCCGTCACATACGACCCCGGCAAGGCCGACACCGACATCCTCATCGACACGGTCCGCGGCGCCGGATACGACGCCTTCACCATGGCCGATGACGCCGATGACGCAGATGACGACGCGCAGCACCACAGTGCCGGAACCGACACCCCGGACAACGGCCAGTCCCGCGTCGACGCCGCCCGTGACAGCGAGGCCGCCGACCTGAAGAAGCGCACGATCATCTCCGCGCTGATCACTGTCCCTGTGGTCCTGGTGAGCATGATCCCGGCGCTGCAGTTCGACAACTGGCAGTGGGCCGTCCTCACCGCCGTTACCCCGGTCTATTTCTGGGGTGGCGCACCGTTCCACCGTGCCACGCTGGCGAACCTGCGTCACGGTTCCTTCACCATGGACACCCTGGTCAGCATGGGGACGACCGCCGCCTACGTGTGGTCCCTCTGGGCGCTGTTCCTCGGTAACGCCGGCATGCCCGGGATGACCATGGAGATGCACCTGCTGCCGTCGCACTCCACGATGGACGAGATCTACCTCGAGACCGCCGCGGTGGTGATCACCTTCCTGCTGCTGGGACGCTGGTTCGAGACCCGGGCGAAGGGACGCTCCTCCGAGGCGCTGCGCACACTGCTGAATATGGGGGCGAAGGACGCCACGGTACTGCGCGACGGCGCTGAAATCCGCGTTCCTATCAAGGAACTGCAGGTCGACGAGATGATCGTGGTGCGGCCGGGCGAGAAGATCGCGGCCGACGGCGTTGTCGCTGACGGCAACTCCGCCGTAGACGAGTCGATGCTCACCGGAGAATCGGTGCCCGTCGAGGTCACCGATGGTTCCACCGTCACCGGCGCGACCATCAACACCTCGGGACGCCTGCTCGTCCGCGTGACCCGCACCGGTGAGGACAGCACCCTGTCCCAGATGGCGAAGCTGGTCACGGATGCGCAGGCGAAAAAAGCCCCGGTACAGCGACTGGTGGACCGGATCTCGCAGGTCTTCGTTCCCGTCGTCATCCTCATCGCCGTGGCGACCCTGATCGTCCACATCGCCACCGGCGGCGGCGTGGCGCCAGCATTCACCGCGGCTGTCGCCGTCCTGATCATCGCCTGCCCGTGTGCTCTCGGCCTGGCGACGCCGACGGCACTCCTGGTCGGGACGGGACGGGGTGCACAGCTCGGTCTTCTGATCAAGGGTCCTGAGGTGCTGGAATCCACCCGGCGCGTCGACACCATCGCCATGGACAAGACGGGCACGGTCACCTCCGGTGTGATGGCGGTCAGCGGTGTGACTGAGGCTGCCGCCGTCTCCACCGATGTACTCTCCGCCGCCGCGGCCGTGGAAGCCGGGTCCGAGCACCCGATCGCCCGGGCGATCGTGCGCGAGGCCGAGCAGCGCGGCGAGGTCCCACAGGCCACCGATTTCGCCACCACCGCAGGACGGGGCGTCACCGGAACGGTCGACGGAGCCACCGTGACGGTGGGACGGCCCGCTGCAAACCTGCCCGATGACCTCCAGCAGGCCTTCGATGAGGCGCAGGACGCCGGTGGTACGCCGGTCGTCGTCGAGATCGACGGGACGCCCGCCGGGGTGGTCACCGTACGGGACACGGTGAAGCCGACGTCCGCCGACGCCGTGGCCAGCCTGAAGACACTCGGTCTGACACCGATGCTGCTCACCGGCGACAACGAGGGTGCGGCCCGTACCGTCGCCAGCGAGGTGGGGATCGCTCCGGAGAACGTCATCGCCGGGGTCATGCCGGACGAGAAGGTCGACCACGTCGAGAAACTCCAGGCTGAGGGCCGGAACGTGGCCATGGTCGGTGACGGCGTCAACGACGCCGCAGCCCTCGCCGCCGCGGAACTCGGCCTGGCGATGGGGGCTGGAACAGACGTGGCGATCGAGGCATCCGACATCACCCTGATGAACGACGACCTGCGCTCCGCCGCCGACGCCATCCGCCTGTCGCGGCGAACCCTCGGCACGATCCGCGGCAACCTGTTCTGGGCTTTCGCCTACAACGTCGCGTTGATCCCAGTGGCTGCAATCGGACTGCTCAACCCGATGCTCGCCGGTGTGGCGATGGCATTCTCCTCGGTGTTCGTGGTCTCCAACTCACTACGGTTGCGCCGGTTCCGCTCGAGCCACGCCGGCTGAGCCGACAACTCACTCCAGCGGATTGCCCTCCGGAATCTGCCCGCAGGATGTCGTCGGCTCGTCGCCGGCGAAGCGGGCGTTGACCCAGGGCACCATCTGCGCCGCCCATGCAGCGCCACCCACGGTATGCCCACCCGTCGGAATCTCCCGGTAGTCCACATCCGTCCCGTCCGCGCAGTACTGCCGGGCGAGGGCACGGGTGTCACCGAGCAGCATCACCCCGTCACCGTCGCCGAGCTCCGGATGCGGTGGCGTGTTCTCCGCCTCACCGCCTCCGGCCTGTACCAACAGCTGAGGGTAGGGCGGGGTAGCACGCAAGCCCATGTTCGTGTCGTCCAGAAGGTGACGTACCTCCGGGATGGAGTCCGGATCCGGGTACTCCGGGCGAATGATCTCGTCCCACCGCAGATGGTCGTAGGAATCGGAGGCGTCACCGATGGCGACACGGTCCATGTCGGCGAAGACCTGCCGACCGATGTCGGTGAGATAGGGGTCCAGGTCCACCCCGTACGCACGCGCCAGCCCCACCATCGCCATGCCGACAACGCCGGACCAGCCGCTGCCCTCCCCCGCGTAGACGAGGTTGTGCTCGGGCCGCACCATAGTGCCGCCCTGGGCAACCCCGACAATGCTGTCGGCGACGTCCGGGGCGTACTCCTCCGCGAGGATCGACGCCCAGCCTGCACCGATGGACCCGCCCGAGTAGCCGACAAGGGCGGTGGGGGCGTCGGACGGGACATCGGCTCCGGGGGTGCGGTGAGACGCACGGAGACCGTCGAGGATAATCTGCCCGTACTCCGGACCGGCAGCGAAGATCTCCCCCTCACCCTGGATATCGGGCATGACCACGGTATGACCGGCGGCGAGCAGCGGTGCGATGAAGGCGAGTTCCGCCAGGACTACGGCGCCACCTTCGGTGACGTTCCCCGACAGGACGCGGGACGGGCCGTCCTCGGGGCGCATGGAATCGTAGAAGCTCGCGTACATCACCGTGTTTCCGGACGGCTCGACGGAGGACGGAGGGTGAATGACGCTGGTCACGGCCACCGAGGGCTCCCCGAGGGTGTCCGTGGTGCGGTACTGCACCTGGGTGGCCTGCACCGGGGCGTCGAACTCCTCGATCGCTGCCGGGATGGTGCGCTGTTTCAGTGGTGCGCCGGGAGCGAGACGCCGCAGATCATCGTCCCCGCCGCCGTCCGGAAGTGCGAAGAAGGACGCATCGTCCTGCACCGTGGGGATCTCTGCCGGGGCGGTGACGGGCGCGGTCTGTGTCGTCTCTCCCGGCGGGTCGTCGGCCGTCCTCGCACAGGCGGGTGCCGCACCGCCGCCGAGTGCCAGGACGAGGAGAGTCGCCCATACTTTTCGCTTCGTGTCCCGCATTCCGCCTCCGGGTCGTCAGTCAGTTGACGACACCGTAGCGTCAGCCCGACACGACAGTGGGGACGTCTTACTTTCGCGCGTGGCATCACCTCGAACGAAAGTCCGTGACCTGGTCGTTTAGATGAAGAAAGCCCGATCACCATTATGGGGACCGGGATTATCGGCGATGAAAACTATGTGTTTTCAGAAGAATGTCAGCGGTTCTCGATGCCGCCGATCACCTGCGACACGATCTGAAGGGCGAGCGTCCGGATCTCCGCCTCGTCCTGCCCGCCGCGGGGCCGGAACCACATCGCCGTGCTGTTCAAACTGCTCAGCAGGACCCGGGTCATCAGACGACGGTCCCCCTCACGGATACTGGAGTCAGTGATACCGTCCTCGAGCACCTGGCGGTACATCGCCTCGTAGTCCTCGCGGAGCCCGTTGATCGTCGCAAGCACCTCACGTTGACGCTCTTTCAGGGCAGCGAAACGCTGACCGGGAACGCCCTGGTGAATGGCATTGTGGTACCCGAGGTTCTGCATGAGGTTAACCAGGTGCGCCTCACTCATGGCGGTGAGCCGCTCTGCTCCGGTGCCGGTACCTGTGGAGAACGGTTCCACCACACGCCGGACGTTCTTCATCCCCTCCTCATACACGGCGAGGTAGATGTCGAATTTCGAGCGGTAGTAGTAGTAGACGCGCCCTTTCGTCGCGCCGATCTCCTCGGCGATGTCATCGATGGTGGCGCGGTCGAACCCTCTGAGCTGGAAGACCTCGGCTGCGGCGTCGAGGATCTGATGACGTGCCTGATCATGGGCTGTCATATCGACGCCGAAGGAGTCCACTGTCATGCGCTCCAGTCTATACAGTCACAGTTCGAACAGCCCGGCTGCTCCCATTCCGCCGCCGATGCACATCGTGACGACCACGTACCGGGCCCCACGCCGTCGTCCTTCGCGTAGCACGTGGCCGACCATGCGGGCACCACTCATGCCGTAGGGGTGGCCGATGGCGATGGCGCCACCGTTGACGTTGTACTTCTCCGGGTCGATACCCAACTGGTCACGGCAGTACACGGCCTGCGAGGCAAAAGCCTCGTTGAGCTCCCACAGGTCGATGTCATCGACGCTGAGACCGTGCTGCTGCAGCAACTTCGGCACCGCGAAAATCGGCCCGATCCCCATCTCGTCCGGCTCACACCCGGCCACGGCGATACCGCGGTAGGTGCCCAGGGGCTCCAGTCCACGGCGTGTGGCCTCGTCCTTCTCCATGAGGACGACGGCCGCCGCGCCGTCCGAGAGCTGGGAGGCGTTGCCGGCGGAGATGGTGGCATCATGCCCGGGGCGGTCCGGCAGCACGGCCTTGAGCTTGGCCAGTCCCTCGGCCGTAGTGGACGGCCGATTTCCTTCGTCAAGGGAGAGCCCTCCCAGCGGGACGATCTCGTCGTCGAACAGGCCTGCCTCCTGTGCAGCGGCCGTCCGTCGCTGGGATTCCAGGGCGTACTCGTCTTGCACCTGCCGCGAGACGGAGAAACGCTCCGCCACGTTCTCCGCGGTCTCCAGCATCGGGATGTAGACGTCGTGCCCGTTCTCCTTCAGCCACGGATCGACGGCGCGGTAGGTGTTGCGGTGGTCGTTCTGGACGAGACTGATCGACTCGACGCCCCCGCCGACGGCGATCTGCAGGCCGTCGACCATGATCTCCTTCGCCGCCGTCGCCACGGCCATCAGGCCGGACGCGCACTGCCGGTCAACGGTCATTCCCGGTACTGAGACGGGTAACCCGGCGCGCAGGGCTGACTGACGTGCGACATTGTAGCCCGTGGACCCCTCCTGCATGGCGCAGCCGAGGATGACCTCCTCCACGTCTGACGGGTCGAGACCAGCCCTCTCTACGGCGGCGGCGATCGCATGTCCGGCGAGCTCCTGACCCTGGGTGTCACTGAAGGCACCCTTGTAGGCACGGCCGATAGGGGTGCGTGCGGTGGAAACCACCACTGCTTCTCTCATGCTGCTCAGTTCTCCTTGGTTCAGTTCTGTGTGTTGATCGGGTCGTACATGGCGACGGACATCGTGGACGTCAGCCCGCCGTCGAGGGGGATGGTCGTGCCGGTGATGAAGGAGCTCGCCGGAGACAACAAGAACGTCACGAGGCCGATGATGTCCTCAGGTCGCCCCAACCGCCCGAGAGGGTTCGCTCTGTTCATCTCCTCACCACGTTCGTCGATGACCCACTTCATCATCTTCGTCGGAAACGGCCCGGGAGCGATGGCATTCACCAGAATCGACGGGGCCAGCGTGGATGCCATGTGCTTGGTCAGGTGGTGCACCGCCGCCTTGGAGGCGGAGTAGGAGTAGTTCTCGTAGTTCGGGACAGCCAGGCCATCGATGGAACCAATGTTGATGATGCGGGACGGATCAGCACCCGCGCCGGCCTCAAGCAACGGACGCACGAGCTGAGCGAGCACAAACGGGGTCTTGACGTTCACCCCGAGCACCTTGTCCCAGGCGGAGGGCGGAAATTCGTCGAAGGCGGCGCCCCAGGTCGCACCGGCATTGTTGACCAGGCCGTCGAGGTGGTTGGTGTGGCTTCTGACCTGCTCGGCGAGTTCCCGGCATCCTTCTTCGGTCGAGATGTCCGCGGCGATCGCGTGGACGTTCCCGTACTCCGAGAGCGCCTGCTGAGCGTCCTCCGCAGCATCGGTTTTACGGGTGGACACCAGGACGGTGGCGCCGGCGCGGAGAAGCCCTTCGGCGATCATCAGGCCGATG
Source organism: Corynebacterium glyciniphilum AJ 3170 (assembly GCF_000626675.1). NCBI lineage: Bacteria > Bacillati > Actinomycetota > Actinomycetes > Mycobacteriales > Corynebacteriaceae > Corynebacterium > Corynebacterium glyciniphilum. The sequence continues at coordinate 3,446,379 of NZ_CP006842.1, forward strand.
CCCCGTGCACCACCGGTGACCAGGACGGTGCGTCCTGAGATGTCGAAGTAGTTCGTGGTGGTCATGATGCCTTTCTGGAATCGTCGGTGTTTCCGAGGGTAGCTAGCCTGGCCGCGCGAAGTGCGGGTCTCCGCACTTTGCCGGCATCGTCGCGGAGAGGTTCGCTGACAGTCTCGTAGGTCTTCGGCAGCTTGTTGCGTGACAGACGATCGCCGAGGAACTGCGTTATGTCGTCGTCTGCGACCCCTTTGCCGGTGGTGTTGATGATGGCGTGCAGCCGGTTGCCCGTGTCCGGGTCCGGGAGGCCGATGATGACCGCGGTAAGTACTCGGGGATGCTCCATCAGTGCCGCCTCGACCTCGGCAGGGTAGATATTCACGCCACCAACGGTGACCATGTCGGAGCTGCGGTCGTGGAGGTAGAGGTAGCCGTCGGTGTCGAAGTGGCCCATGTCGCCCAGTGACGACCAGCCACCGTGTGTCCTCGGTTCCGCACCGATGTAGTGGTACGTCGGCGGCATGCCCTCCGGCGGGCGCATAAATACCTCACCTGCAACATCGGGTTCGGTGATCTCGTTGCCGTCATCATCCAACAGGATGATCTCTCCCCAGGTGACGGCACCGATCGACCCTGGGTGCTCCAGCCATTCATCGCCGCGGATGGTGCAGCCGGCCTCTGCTTCTGTACCGGCGTACAGCTCCCAGAGACGCTCGGCCCCCACCCACTCGATCCATTCCCGCTTCAGCCAGGCTGGGCAGGGTTCTGCGCAATGCCAGAAAGACCGCACAGACGCCAATGAGTACGACGCCCGGATATTCTCGGGCAGGGCCATGATCCGGCGCATCATCGTGGGAACGAGGTAGATCCAGGTGGCGCCGAAACGGTCAGTCTCCGCCAGGGTGCCCTCGGCGTCGAACTTGTTCAGCAGGGACACGGAACCGCCACGGAAGATACTGCACAGCGCTGTGTTCAGTGGCGCGTTGTGGAACAGGGGCGCGGTGATCAGCGACCTTTCCCGTGGCCCGATACCCCAGAAGGTCGGGTCGACGTCCGAGGTGACAGCCTCCCGGCCCGACAGGATGATCTTCGGCCGCCCCGTGGAACCGCCCGAGACGGGGGCCTTCCAGGCGATGGCGGTCTGCGGGTCCAGGCTGTCCTCAGACTGTCGCTCAGCCAGCTCCGGTAAGGTCACGGTGCCGGGGAGGTCGGGGCCGCTGCCGTCCTCGGCGACGATGACGGCAGCAGGGTTACCGAGGTCCAGGATTGCTGTCAGTTCGTGCAGCGTCATCCGTGGCGAGAGCACCTGCGGGCTGGCGCCTGCCTTATAACAGGCGAAGATCGCCAGGATCAGGTCGATGGAATTGGGGATCAACAGCGAGACGATGCGGCCGCGCTCCGAACCTTTCTCTCTCAGGCCACGGGCGATCCCGTTGCTCCGTCGATCCAGCTCCAGCCAGGTCAGCGTCTCCCCACCGGCTTCCGCAACCACTGTGTCCGGCATCTCCGCCGCATAGAAGCCGGGGATCCCCGACAACGGGAAACCGAGTTCGGGCTCTGCGTACTGTTCGGTCACTGCTTCTCCTTGAGGTCTACGTTGGGTTCGCGCGCATCGCCGACATAGCGGTCATTGATATCCGATTGTCGGAATGTGGTCTGTGTGGCCGCTGCCAGCGCTGCTTCCTTGGCCATCGCCCGGTCCTCACTCTTCAGGGCCCTGCCCAATCCGATGGCCAGGAGCCCACCGATGATGGAGACGGCGATGATGATCCAGAAACCGGTGGTGGGTGTGCCGGACGCGGTCTCCGCCAGGCCGAAGACATAGGGGCCGACGAATCCTCCCGTCAGTCCGACCGTGTTGATGAACGCCAGGCCAGCGGCGGCCATCAGTCCGGTCATCCGGGGCATCGCCACCGACCAGAACAACGGCAGGGTCCCGATGAACAGGAAGCCCAGGACTCCGATGAGGACGATGCGGATCACCGGGGAGGACGTCATGAGGAACAGCGCAGCGGCGACGGCACAGCCGATGGCGAGGTAGCCGATAATCGCAGATTCGTTGGTGTAGCGTTTCGCGATCCTGGGGATGAGAAGGACACCGATGGTTCCACCGATGCCGGTGACGCCACTAAGCAGACCGACCGTGAACGTGCTGTTGACGTTCATCTCCTCGACAATGGAGGGGACGTTGAAGGTGACGCCGTTGTTCGTGACCTGGTTGAGGAAGTAGATCAGGCCAACGAGGAGGATGAAGGGACGTCCGAAGGCGACCTTGATGTTGCCTTTGAGAGAATGGCGTTCATGGGCCTCATCCCCGCCGGTGGCGGCGTCGGTGAGGGCGTCGGCCTCCTCCTGGCTCAACCACGCGGCGGTCTGCGGCTTGTCCGGCAGCATGACCAGGATGACGAACCCGACGAGGATGGTCAGTGCTCCCTCAACCAGGAACATCCACTGCCAACCGTGGAGACCCAGAGTGTCCTGCATCCCCATCAATGCCCCACCCATGGGGCCGCCGAAGAAGATGCCGAGCGTCGCAGCGAGATAGGTGTACCCGATAGCGGTCGCCCGGTCTTTCTGGGCGAACCACTGCGTGATCATGAACATCATGGCCGGGAACAGCCCCGCCTCAGCGGCGCCGAGCAGAATCCGGAGCAGGTAGAAGGTGATGTCGTTGTTCACGAACATCATCAAGGCGGTGACAGTGCCCCAGCTCACCGCGATACGGAAGATCCACCGGCGGGGCCCGACCCGGAACATGATGAGGTTGCTGGGGACCTCGAGGAAGGCGTAGGTGATGAAGAACAGCCCGGCGCCGAGGCCGAAGGCCGCCACACTGATGCCGACATCGGCCTGCAACTGGGTTTTCGCCATGGCGATATTGGTGCGGTCCACATAGGACATGAAGTAGGCGAGGCACAGGATCGGCAGGAGCCGGAGCATGGCTTTGCGCGTGGCGATGGTGTGGATGGATCCCAGGGCGGCGGGAGCGTTCTTGATCGACACAGGACTCACCTCTCCGCGCCGACGACGACGGACGATTCGGTCACGATCCGCACGTAGAGTGCAGTCTGGTCGAAGGCCGATCCGAGTGTGTGGGGATTACCGAGATCCGAGATCTCGTCCCATCGGGCAGCAATGCCCTCGGCGGTACATTCCTCGGGAGGCAAGGCCACGGGCTCGGCCTCGAGCATGCGGGAGACGGCGAAGACACCGGCACCTGCACCGAGGATGACGCCGGTCGGTGCGTCCGGCGAGACGAGGAAGACGGCGCCGGGGGCGACGGTCTCGGGGCCGAGCTTGGCCGCGGCGTCTTCGTCGATCAGCCCGTCAGTCATCTGCGTGGCAGCCGTCGGCGCCAGAGCGTTGACTTTGATTCCCTTGCGCGCACCCTCGATGGCGAGCACGTTGGCCAGTCCGACCAGGGCGGACTTCGCCGCGCCGTAGTTGGCTTGGCCGAAGTTTCCGTAGATACCGGAGGCCGAGGTGGTCATGAGGATTCGCCCGTAACCCTGCTCGACCATGTGGGGCCACGCTGCCTTGGTGCAGTTGACCGACCCCATGAGGTGGACGTCCACGACCGTGCGAAAGTCGGCGAGTTCCATCTTCGCGAAGCTCTTGTCGCGGAGGATGCCGGCGTTGTTGATGAGGATGTCGATGCGGCCCCACCGTTGTACCGCGGCCTCGATCATCGCCGCGGAGGCATCGACATCGGAGACATCGGCGTCGCTGGCGATGGCTTCTCCGCCCGCCGAGATGATCTCATCGACCACCGCACCGGCGTTTCCGAGGTCGTTGACCACGACTTTGACACCGCGTTCCGCCAGCGCGAGGGCGTGGGCCCTGCCCAGTCCCCCACCTGCGCCGGTGATGACGGCAACCTGTCCTGCAAACTCTTCCATGTCACGCCTCTCTCGTTTCCACCTGCAATACTAACGAGTATTATGTGACGCTAGTCTCACCAGTGTCAAGATTTTGTTGTGTGACACGTTCTCGCCGGTGTCTTCGTGTCTGCCCCCCGGCAGATCCCCCCCGCACCGTCTTCCCTGGGAGGCACGATCAGCACCTGGTACCGGGCAGCCGAACATGTCCGCGGGAGTCTTGGACACCAGCTGCCCATCCCCATCGCACGCAACTGCCGGTGAATCAACGCCGTTCGCCCGTGCCCCCTCTCATCCCGGTAGAGGCGCAGCCGGGGTCGAAAAGTCCGGACTACCCAGAAAGTGTCCTGACCTGCGCAGCAGCCAACGTATCCAGTTCTTCCTGCATCCCTGGTACAGACGAGGACACAAGGAACGTCGTATCTCCCACGGTACCCACGACGATATCCGCCGTCGCATCGTCGGCGGGACCTCCAGCGACCATCTGGCCTTCCTCCACTGAGGTCGACAACTGCGCTGCCGCGAGGGTGTCAGCCCCTTCGATCTCGAGGTCACGCGACTCGGCGGTGTACCGCATCGTGGTGGCATAGTCCCCCTCGCCGCCGGTGCGAGTGAACTCGGAGCAGTTGTCCATGTCCACCGGCGCCCCAAGGGCACCAGAGGTATCCACGAACACCATGATTTCGCGCTCAGAATCACCGTCGGCGGACGTATCGTCGGCAAAGCTGGCTATCGCCGCTGAGGGCGCATCACCACCTAACAAGGGGAAAACATCACCGACGCTTGTCGACAGCGCTGCACACTCTTCCGGGGTGACCGAGCCCTGGATCGAGGGGAACTCCGGAACGGAGAACAGGTCGGCGGTCTCAGCGAACTCCGCTGTCAGATCGGTCCTGACAAAACCTTCGGGTGTGTCCTGATCGCCGACAAGTAGCGAAGAGTGGTCTCCGTGCTGTTCTGCAGACTCGACGCCGGATGATGCAGCCCCGCTCGCCGAGGCGGGGATGCTCGACACTGTCGTGGCTGAATCATCTCCAGTGCAGGCGGTCAGGCCCAGCACCGCGGTCATCGTTACGGCAGCACAAGCACCCGTGCGGGGAAAGAAGTTGGTCATAGTGCTCCTTTGATCCAGTAGAAATGCACAGTCAGAGGGTCTCGCGCAGAGTGTTGAACAAGGAGTTCAGATAGTCCTCCTTAAACTGGTACCCCTGCCCGGAATTGACGAGGAATCCATTACCCACGCGATCGTCCCACCACATATTCAGCTTAAATCGAGAATAGTTAAACCCCATATAGTTTTCGCCAGTGCTGAAGCAGTCTTTAATTATGGTGTCGAAATTCGGAGAACTCGTCTCTTTCCGGCCAAATGCAAAATCATCAAAATTCCACACTGGCCTATAGCCACTAAGTAGCCACATGAATATATCGAGTAATATCTTTGAGTTCTCATCAGAACCGATGGCATATGGCTTCTCTTGAGAGACTTTCTGAGCGGCGGCAGCCCGCACTAATTCCTCGGCATCTCGGACAGGGGCGGTGTCAACCATGCGGATCAGATCTTCAGAAAGTGCACCTTTCTTTGCGCCCTCAACGGGAGTAAGTTGCGGGGTGCCGTAGTCCCTACCTGAGGGGCTTTCTGTATCTTGTTGGACATTGCCAATAAATTGATCGAACGTGTCGGAAATCTTGGTTATCTGCCCGTTGATCTCATCGTCGACATAAAGAACCGAGCCTGGAGGATATCCTTCGAGATAATAGTTGATGACAAAATAACCGTGCATTCCGCTGTTTGAGGTCGCGAAAAGAAGAACTGAATCAGGAATTTGATATTCGTCAGCGAGGAACGGAACAACACTGTCAATATTGTTATCGGATCCGTTAGTTGTTGCCCCGTTTCCCCACATCTGATCGATATGAAATACCTCATCATCTCTACTGGAAGAATGTGAGTCAAGAATTACTCGAGTATTTATCCCGAGAATCCCTCCCCCGGTGGTCATGATTACCTCGCGGTAGCGTGGTGGCAGGACTTTCCCGAGGGTGGACTCAATATTCGCGAGTCTTGCCTCGTCGCATGGTTTTCCTGGGTGTGCAAATTCTAGGCTGCGATCTTCTTTTCCTTCGTGCATGAATGCCCTTTTCATCTTGCTCCTCCGCCCCAGATGGCGTACCCGCAAGTATGGGGGCGGTATTGTACAAGTCCTCCTGTAGTAGCCGCGTTCTTCCAGCGTCTCATAGTGAGACCACGCCAGCCCAACGTCCTTCCGACACTGCCCGTTCAGCAACCGGGCTATCGGACGTGTTCTGGCGATTGACCTATACGACGACGGCTGAGCCGAGAGCATCTTTGGGCGCTATTCACCGCCTTACCTAGGAATTCGCCTTTTCCAGCAGCTCCTCCAGCTGCTCACGAGTCACTGCACCACCGCTGAAGGTGATGATCCGGTCGAGCGGGATACTCGCCATCATCTTCACCATGTCGACGCCCAGACCGTCACCGCCGTCCCCCGTCATCCCGCCGAGAACGTCCCCGAGCGCGTCCACCACCGCCGGCACCGCCAGCGCCTCTCCGAGTGTCGACTCGAGAGTCAGCGGAACGTGCACCTCCTCACCCTCCAGATCGACCTCCACCGACCCGCGCAGATCTCTGCTGGATGACCCAAGGTGGACCACGTAGCGCCCCGGTTCCAGGACAAAACGGCCCACCCGCACATCCCAGTACTCCAGGTCACGCCGGTCCAGGTGGATCTCGATCTCCTCACGCTCACCCGGCTCCAGGGTGACCGAACCGAACCCGGCCAGCACCCTAGGCGCCCTGACCTGGTCAGAATCAGGCACGGACACATAGGCCTGCACTACCTCGCGGCCGGCGCGACGTCCGGTGTTGCTCACCCCGACGGTGACCGTGATGCCGTCGCCGTCGTCATCCGGCTGACCGAAGACCTCGTCATATTCGAAGGTCGTGTAGGACAGGCCGTGCCCGAACGGGTAGGCGACACGCAGGTTGCGTGCGTCGTACCAGCGGTAACCGACGAACAACCCTTCGCTGTAACGGACGTGCCCGTGCTCACCAGGGAAGTCAAGGTAGGCCGGGGTGTCGGCCAACCTGGCAGGCAGGGTCTCGGTGAGTTTGCCGGACGGATTCACCTCTCCGGTCAGTACATCGGCGATTCCTGCGCCACCGCCCTGCCCGAGCAGGTTGGCGTCCAGGATCGCCGGAGCAAGGTCAGAAACCTCCCCGAGGTCCAGCGCGCCACCGTGGGACAGCACCACAACCACCCGTTCCTGCACCGCACGCACAGCACGCAACAGTCCAAGCTGTTCCGGCGGCAACGACAGGTCGGTCCGGTCGAAGCCCTCGGATTCCTGGTCCGGTGACAGGCCCAGGAAGACCACGGCGATGTCTGCATTCGCGGCGTCCTCCACCGCTTCGGCAAGCAGTCCGCTGTCACGCCCTGACCCGTCGGTGGTGAAACCCGCGGCATAAGTCACGGGTGCAGCCAGACGTTCCTTGAGGAGTTCCAGTGGCGAATCGATACGGGTGGGGTTCACATGGGAGCTTCCCCCGCCCTGGTAACGCGGCGTTTCGGCGAAGGGACCGATCACGGCGACGGAACCGGTCACCCCAGAGGCGGCAATCGGCAGAATGTGCCGTCCGTCCGCACCGTCGTTCTTCAGCAGGACGACGGACCTCGCCGCAGCTTCACGTGCGAGTGCATGGTGTTTCTCCACGGTCTCATCGTCGAAAGAGGTCTCGCGGCGTGCCGCGGTCGCCCGGCGGGCCAATGCCGTCACACGCTCCGCCGCGACGGTCACCGCGTCCTCATCGAGCTGCCCGTTGCTGACCGCCGTCACGACCTCAGCGTCCGCCGTCCCGCCGTCCGACGGCATCTGCAGGTCAAGGCCTGCCGCGACGGACCGTAACCGCCCACCGACTGCACCCCAGTCGCTGACGACCACACCGTCGAAGCTCCATTCCCCGCGCAGGATGTCGGTGAGCAGTTCGCGGCTGTGCCGGACGGGCACCCCGTTGACAGCGTTGTAAGAGCACATCACTGTCCAAGGGCGGGCGTCCTCGACGATCTTCCGGAAGGCCCGCAGGTAGATCTCCCGCAGTGGCCGGGGATCAACGTCAGAACTCGCCCGCATTCTGTCGTGCTCCTGATTGTTGAGCGCGAAGTGCTTCAGACTTGCCCCGACGCCTCCGTCCTGCAGGCCGGTGACCCAGGCGGTGCCAAGCGCCCCCGCCAGGTGCGGATCCTCGGAATAGTACTCGAAATTGCGCCCACCCAGTGGTGACCGTTTGATGTTCACTCCCGGCCCGAGGAGAACCTGGACGTCCTCAGCCTGCGCTTCCTCGGCGAGTGCGGCGCCAACGCGCTCCACGAGTCCGGGATCCCAGCTCTGGCTGAGACCGGCGGCCGGCGGGAAGCAGGTGGCCGGGACGCTGCTGGACAGCCCCAGGTGGTCGACGCCACCGGTCTGTTTGCGCAGCCCGTGCGGCCCGTCAGTCAATGTGATGGACGGGACGTCACCGATGTCCTTGGTCTGCCAGAAATTTCTGCCTGATCCGAGCCCGGCGCGGTCTGCCAGCGACAGGGCCGCGATTCCGGTGGTGTCGTCTGTGGTGGATGGGGTGTGGTGGGTCATGGTGTCCTTTGTACTGGTGTACGGGGATTCACGCCGGGAAGTCGCAGGTGCCGGTCACCGGGCGCCCGTGGAACCGGTCGAGCAGGAACGGAATACCGAAGGTGCTTCCGGAGACCGCCTGGAGGAAGTGGTTCTGATCGCTGATCTCGGGGAGGATGTCGTCGCGGTAGACGACGGGCGCCCCGTCCGAGCACCACGTGGCGGCGAGCTCGCGTGCCTGACCGTAGGCGACTGTCTTGTCGTAGCGTCCCGAGACGATCATCGTCGGTGCGGCGGGCGTGCCGGTGCCGATGCGTTGCTCGTTCATGGCCCGCACACCCTCGGGGATCTCCCCGAGGAGGTCGTCGAGCCGACGACCGTCCGCCGTCCACTGTTCGGTGGTCTGGTACCCGTAGGTGTCCCCGATCTCGTCGGTGCACATGCCGGCCAGGTCATCGAGGACATCACGGCCATGCTCGGAGAGGTGGGTGTCGAGTTCGGCGGCCAAGGTGGGGTACCGGGCGTTGAGACCGTTGATGGTGAAGCCGATCGCGCCGACCAGGTTCGATCCGTCGATGGTGCGCTGTACCGACTCCAGGTCAGCGGGCGGGGCCGAGGCGTAGGCGCCGACAACGTCCAGTTCCGGGGCGTAGTCGGCGACTGCTTCGACCGCGGCGGTCGACGCGCCACCACCCTGGGAATGCCCGTAGAAACCAACGGACCCGAACTCATCTCCGTGTTCCTCGACGAGAGTGCGGGCCGCGCGGGCCGCGTCGATCATCGCGTGGGCCTGTTCCGCCCGGTTCATGTAGGTGTGCATCCCCGGTGTACCCATTCCCACGTAGTCGGTCACCACCACCCGGACTCCGTGGCCGGCGAACACCCAGTCATACGCACCTTCCAGAGCCACCGTGCGCCCGGAATCCACCGGATCCGGCTGGTTGTCCAGAGGCCAGTTCCGCGAGGGGGCGCACTGATCCCCTTGGCCGACCGTGCCCCGCCCCACGACCACCGTGGGACGGTTCCCCTGCCCTGTCCATGGCACCGTCGGCTCCACCATGTAGCCGCTGACAGCAACGGGATCACCGCCCATGGCGGTGGTGGAGTACATCATCTTCTGCACCCGGTCAGGCACGGCGAACTGGTGTCCGTCCGGACCCGACGGAGCCGGCGCATAGGGCGCGGTGACTGTGCGGAGCACCGTTCCGGGTGCACCCGGGGTCAGGCCAGCAGCGTCATAGAAAGGGTCGACGTCGTCAGCCTCGACCCGGGATGCCTGACCTCCCCACGGCAGGGTCTGCCCCTGCACCGGAGACACCGCCAGTGCCGCCGCAACCGCTGCGCTGGCCAGTACCGCCAGTCCCCGCACGCCCGACACCCCTGCCCTACCCACCACAGTGCCTAGGATCCCCATAGCCATCTCTCCTCCGACGGTATATTGTTCCGCCTACGTTTATTGTCAAACCTACGCCGGAATCGTGCTGCGCTGAGCGTACGAGAAGAAACCACACGAAAACACAGAGACGGCCACATTCGGAACCTTCCCCGTGGAGGGCTGCAGGAGTACAGTCTCCGCAAGACCACCCGTCCAACCAGAAACGAGTGCCATGTCCGATACAACCCGGCCCCGCCCCGTCCACCTCGTCATCATGGGTGTGAGCGGCAGCGGAAAAACCACGATCGCCGAACAGCTCGAACAGCGAACCGGCGTCCCTTACGCCGAGGCCGACGTATTCCACCCCGAGGCGAACAAGAAGAAAATGGGCTCCGGCCAGCCGCTCAACGACGACGACCGTTGGCCCTGGCTGCAGGAACTGCGGAACTGGATGACCGCCCAGGCAGAGAAGGGCCACTCCACCATCGTGACCTGTTCAGCCCTGAAGAAGTCCTACCGCGATGTACTGCGTGAGGCCGTCGGCGACGAGTTCTTCGTTCTGCTGGACGCCCCGGAGGACGTTCTCGCCGCCCGTATGGAGGTGCGCAAAGGCCACTTCATGCCGGCGTCACTGCTGCGTTCCCAACTCGACACCCTCGAAGGCCTCGATGCCGATGAGAAGGGCATCACGGTCGACGCCACCGAGACCCCCGAGTCGCTCGCCGCGGAAATCCTGTCCATCGACGCACTGACCGTGCTCGCCCACGAGGGACGGCCGCAATGATGTCGACGCTGACCCTCCTCGCCGCCGACGCGGAATCAGCCGGCACCGCCGATGACACCCAGCTGGTGGTCGCCGCTGTCATCGGCATCGCCCTGATCATCGGGCTGATCGTCTGGGCGAAGCTCAACCCGTTCCTGTCCCTGATGATCGGTTCAGCCGTCCTGGCGCTGGTCGCCGGTACGCCTCTGGTGGAGGCGTTCGGCAGTTTCACCGAAGGATTCGGCGGGACCGTCGGGGACGTCGGTGTCCTCATCGCCCTCGGAGCAGTGATCGGGCAGTTCCTCGTGAAATCCGGGGCCGCCGACAGTATCGTCGACGCCTTCCTCGACCGCACCGCCCCGGGGTTACGACCCTGGGTCATCGCCGGGCTGGCGATGCTGCTGGGTATCCCGCTGTTCTTCGAGGTCGGCATCGTCCTGCTGATCCCTGTCGTCATGCTGGCCGCCCGTCGGTCCCAGCTCCCGGTCATGCTGCTGGGTATTCCGGCTCTCGCGGGACTCTCCGCCCTGCACGCCCTGGTGCCCCCGCACCCCGGCCCCCTGATCGCCGTGGATGCCCTGGGCGCGAACCTCGGCCTCACACTGGCACTGGGTCTGCTGGTGTCCGTCCCCGTCGTGGCGATCGCCGGCCCGCTATCGGCGAAGGTCATGGCACGGTGGGTACCGATCGAGGCCCCCACCGCCATCTCCGGGCAGGACATCACCGAGAACACCGGTTCCGACCGGCCCTCGGTCGGCCGGGGTCTTGCCGTGGTGCTGCTCCCGGTCGTGATGATGCTGTCACGCACCGTCGTGGAATCGCTGCAGGTGTCCGAGGACTCGGTGGTGTACAAGACCTTCGAGTTCCTGGGCGAACCGATCGTCGCCTTACTCGCGACAGTTCTTCTGGCGATGTTCTTTCTCGGTTTCGGCGTGGGACGTACCCGACAGGAGGTCTCCGACCAGATCGGAGGTGCCTTCGGACCGATCGCCGGGGTCATCCTCATCGTCGGCGCGGGCGGCGGTTTCAAGCAGACGCTGGTCAACACCGGCGTGGCCGACGTCGTCGGCGAATGGGTGCAGAGCGCGCCGGTCTCGCCGCTGATCGCCGGATGGTTGGTGGCGGTGTTCATCCGCCTGGCCACCGGCTCAGCGACCGTGGCAACCGTCACCGCCGCGGGTATCATGGCACCGGTCGCCGCCGGCATGGGGTCGACCGAAGTCGCCCTGATGGTGCTGGCGATCGGCGCCGGATCGGTGTTCTTCTCCCACGTCAATGACGCCGGCTTCTGGTTGGTCAAGGAGTACTTCGGCATGACGGTACCGCAGACGCTGAAAACGTGGTCGTTGATGGAGACAGTGCTCTCCGTCGTCGCCCTCGGCGTAGTTCTGCTGGTCCACCTGGTCATCTGACCCGGCCCCCCACACATAGGGCCACCCCTCCGGGTGGCCCGCATACCTGCTGGTCACGCTACTGGTAGGGTCGTGGCACTTTCCCGATAAGCGATATGCAGATGGGAGCACGAGCCATGACCGATCAACTGACCTTCAACAACCCCGTCACCCGCTTCCCGAGGATCGAGCCGCCCGAGCAACACCAGCCCGAACCGGGACTGGACGCCGAACTGGTCCCCGAGGCTGACATCGGGGCCACCAGTTACCGCGGAACCGGACGCCTGGAAGGGCGGAGAGCGCTGGTCACCGGTGCAGACTCCGGCATCGGCGCGGCCACTGCGCTCGCCTTCGCCCGTGAAGGTGCCGACGTCGCGCTGGCCTACCTTCCCGACGAAGAACGGGACGCCCGCCGCGTCGCTGACCTCATCGAGGCGGAAGGGCGACGCGCCGTCCTGCTGCCCGGCGACCTCGCCGATGAACGGTACTGCACGGACCTCGTGGAACAGGCCGTCAAGGAACTCGGCGGACTCGACGCCCTGGTCAACAACGCAGGGCGTCAGATCTCGGTACCTCGTTTCGACGACATCACCGACGAGCAGTGGAAGCAGACCTACGAGGTGAACCTCCACGCCATGGTGCGGGTGACGAGAGCCACCCTGCCCCACCTCAGCGCCGGTGCGACGATCGTGAATTCGACCTCCATCCAGGCCTACGACCCGTCGGACCACCTGATGGACTACGCATCGACCAAGGCGGCGATCAACAACTTCACGAAGGGACTGGCGACCCAACTGGCTCCGCAGGGCATCCGCGTCAACGCCGTGGCACCCGGGCCGGTCTGGACACCTCTGCAGGTATCCGACGGTCAACCCAAGGAGGCGCTGCCTGAGTTCGGCCACAATACGCCGTTGGGCCGAGCAGGCCAGCCCGTCGAACTTGCCCCCGCATACGTCTTCCTGACCTCGCCGGAATCCAGTTTCGTTGTCGGATCGACGATCCACGTCAACGGCGGCCAGATGACCCCGTAAACACCGTCAGCACCGCAGAAAGGAACAGTACGATGAAACTCGATACCATCCGGGATATCAGCGACGCCGAGGGGCCTTTCATCACCGTTTACCTGGAGGGCCACACCCCGTCCGAGGACGCCGAGAACCAGATCCGACTGCGCTGGAACGCCCAGCGTGAGCACCTCACCGAGGCGGGTGCCGACGAGCAGCTGCTGTCGCCGGTGGACGATGCCCTGTCCGTACGCAATATCACCGAGATCCAGGTCGACGGACGCGTCATCGTCGCCCACGCCGGCGGCGTCCTGCTCAATGAGCCGTGGGACGCACGCCCGGGGGCCGGGGACGCCTCCGCCTTTGGCGACATACCTGAACTCTCCGCCTACGTCAGAGAACGTGCCGGAGCTGTCCGTATCCTTCTGGCCGTGGTAGACCAGACCGGCGCCGTGGTGCGTCGACTCGTCGCCACCCGGGACAAGAACCTCGACGAGTCCGGCGAGGAGGTCGTCGAGAACCGCAGTGATGAACCGGTCCGGAAGCCGCGCGAAGGCGCGCTGTCACACAACCACATCCAACGTCGGGCAGACGAAGCGGTCAAGCAGAACGCCCGCGGCATCGCCGAGCACCTGGATGCCACCGCCCGTACCTGGTCACCCGATGTCCTCGTCCTCGCCGGCGAAACCCAGGGGCGCACCGCGGTGAAGGAGGAGCTGTCCCCGGCGCTGGCCGAGATCGTCCAGGAAACGGACGAGGGCGGACTCGCCGACACCAGCGGAGACAATGCCGGAGAAGCCCTCGACCAGGCGGTCGGTGCCATCGCCAGCGACATCGCCGCTGGTGCAGCACTCGCCCAGGCTGAGCGTTTCGAAGAAGCCCGCGCACGTGGCCGGAGTGCGGAGGGTGTGCACGCCGTGATGCAGGCTGCCGGCATGGGCGCGGTGGAGACACTGCTGCTCAACTACGACGTTCCCACCCGCGGCGAAAGCGAAGCCGTCGTCAGCAGCGCCCAGGTTGACGCCGACGTCGCCCTGATCGATGCCCCGCTGCCCGGCAGTATCGCGGCCGTCCTGCGCTTCGAGGCGCCCGATGAACTCGGTTCTGCGGAGCTGAACGGATGATCCGCACTGACGACGGGGGCCGGTCCTGAACACCCGGATACGGAACGACGACCACGGGTTCCTTGGCCGCCTCTGGGATACGGTCAGGAGCCCGGAGGGGTCGACCGCGGGACTGCAGATCACCAAATGCGTGATCGCCGCCACGGCGGCGTGGTGGGTCTCCGTGACGTTCCTCAACACAAGCTTCCCCTTCCTCGCTCCCTGGGTCGCCCTCCTGACCATCGATGCCACGGCATACCGCACCCTGTCGCGCGGTGTGCAGTCGACCATCGCTTCTCTCCTAGGCATCGGGGTCGCTTTCCTCGTCGGCACGTTCCTGGGAGTCTCCCTGTGGACGTACGCACTGGCCCTGTTCGTGGGTCTGGTGCTGGCACGGGTGCGGTGGATCCGCGATGAAGGCGTCACCGTTGCCACGATGTCCATCTTCATCCTGAGCGACGGCTTCTCCGAGCAACAGCAACAGTTCGGCGACCGTATCCTCGAGATCGGGGTGGGCATCCTGGTCGGAGTCGTGGTGAACCTGCTGGTCCTGCCTCCGTTGCGTGACAGGCAGGCATCACGGTACGTCGACAGTGTGAATCGCAGAATGGGGTCGGTCCTGGAAAACATGGGCGAGGAGTTCGCGTCGTCCTGGGACACGGACCGTGCGGATGCCTGGATCGATGAAACCGACTCGATCACCGGGGAACTCAATTCAGCCTGGTCGATAGTGCGATTCGCCCGGGAGAGTCGTCGGGCTAACCCGCGGTCGTATCTGTCACGGCTGCGACGGGCGCGGGCCCAGGATCGACAGACACCGGATCCGGAGGAGGCCAGCTGGGAGGACATCCTGCGACGGGCCGACGAAGGCGCGTCCCATCTGCGCAACCTCGCCCGGACGCTGCGTGAAGCCTCCTACGCGGACGGAGAGTGGGACACCCGCTTCCGCGAAGAGTGGGCGTCGATCTCCCGCGACGCCGGTCGGGCGGTGGCGGACCCCGATGCCGAAGTGGAGTCCTTGTCATCCCGCCTGAAGCAACTCACCGAGGAGCTCTCGGATGATGAGAATCTGCCGACGAGGCACTGGCCCGTCTACGGGACGATGATCACCGGCCTCCAGCACATCGTCGAGATCGTCGATGACGTGGCGTCGAGCCGTGAAGCCAGAGAGGCTGCGAGCAGCTGACGTCGGCGTGGCGGTGTCACCGGCCGTGGTGACGCCGGAACCTCAGTCGGCATCGTGCCGGGGGCCGGACGACTCCGTGCTTTCCTCACGGGTGCCGGCCTGGAGTTGGCGGGCCCGTTCGACCCCACTGCCGATCTCCACGCCGACGAGCAGCGAGACGTTCATGAGGTAGATCCACAGTTCCGGGGGCTTTCCGCGCCTACGAGGGTCAGTTATGCTGCTATCACTACGTGCGCCACTGCGTCGAGTGCCCTCAACTTTCCAGGAGCTCTTGTGTCGTTTCCTTCACCGTCGTCCACTCGGAAACGGGGATGTCGGCTGACCGCCGCCGTCCTTGCCTGTTCACTGACCGTCGGCGTCACGACGACCACCCCGGCCCTGGCAGACTCGTCGAGCTCCCTCGGTTCCAGTGGCAGCGTCTCGGGTTCGGGTGCGGTGTCCGGTTCCGTCTCCGTTGTCGACGATCTCGTCGCAGCAGCCAAACAGCAGGTCTACAACATCACGGACTCCGAATTCGTCCGCACTCCCCTGGCGCACTCGATTCTCCGGCACATCGACACAGCGCCCGTGGTCATTCTCGGCGCACAACTGCAGGAGGACTGCTCGACACCTCAGGTGCTCACCGACCGGCTGCACGCCGCCGCCACGCTCCTCGCCGAGCACCCGGAGAACCCCGTGATCGTCACCGGCGGACAGACCCGCGAGGACTGCCCGTCCGAAGCTGCCGTCATGAAGGACGCTCTGACAGACATGGTTGTCGACAACGAGATCATTCTTGAGGAAGAGGCCGGCAACACCCTGCAGAATGTGAAGTACACCGCCGAGACGATCACGGAGAGGGGAGGAACCGCGATCGTCGTCACGTCCGACCCACACTATCTACGGGCGTTGAAGAACTACCGTGACGCCGGTCTCCGGGCTTTCGGCTACGTCGGCGGTCGGGGCTGACACGCCAGGTCAGTCCACCATCTCCACGACGACCCGGTCCGCGGAGACCAGACACCGGAACTGCTCGCCGTCCGTGCGCGCTCCATGCGTCACCTCAACCCCGTCCAGGTGTTCCGCGAACACCTGGCCGTCAATGATCCACCGGTCGCCGTCCTGGTCGACCCTGGCCCCCCACAGATCCAGTTCGGCGTCCTTGCCGTACCCGGTCTCCCAGCGGACCTCGTCACCGCAGTGGGTACGGGCCTCAGACTCACGCAGTCCCCCGGCGCGCTCCAGGTACGACTGTCCGTACCACCACACCACCGCTGCCCCGACAGCGATCAGTGCCACGAGCAGCGCGATGACGACGGTCAGAACCCGCCGGTCAGGCGTTCTGTTCATCTCGCTGATCTTCATCGGCCGTGGCGGCCATGTCCCGCGCATCGATACGCAGCACCAGGGTCAGCACGAACACGAGCACGGCGATGCCGGCACCGAGGAAGAAGGCCACGTGAACACCGTCCACCAACGCCCCTGTGGGCGTCCCGGCCGTGGAGTTCGCTGAACCGATACCCATGACGGCAATGAACAACGCGGTTCCGGCCGCACCGGCGAGCTGCTGCAGAGTGTTGAGGATCGCCGAACCGTGCGAGGAGATCTCATTCGGGACCGCAGCGAGCGCATTCGACATCAACGGCGTCATCAGCAGCGACAGGCCGATGTTCAGCACCACCGCGATTGCGGCGAGGTACCAGAAGGTCTTGTTCTCGTCGAGCATGAGCAGCAGGCCCATCGCGACCACCAGCAGCGCGCCGCCGGGAATGATCAGCGGACGCGTTCCGTGGGCGTCGTACAACCGTCCGACGATCGGGCCCATCGCCCCCATGATGATGCCGCCGGGGAGGGTGACCAGACCCGTCTGCAACTCGGAGAGGCCCAGTACGTTCTGACCGAAGATCGGCATGATGATGATGAAACCGAACAGTGAGCCGAACGACAGCAGCATCAGCCCCAGGGACCAGGAGAACTCGCGGATCTTCAGCGGAGTGGTGTTCATCAGCGGCGCGCGGTGGTCACCAGCGGCCTGGGCACGCATCAGCGTGCCCTGACGCCGGAAGAAGATGACCAGGACGACAGCGCCGATGACCAGGCACACGACCGCCGTCGTCGGGAATCCCTCGGCAGCTTTGGAGAGACCGGAGAGACCGTAGATCGCCGCGGCGAAACCCACCGCAGACAGCAGCACGGACACCGGATCGAACGGCGGACGGCTCGGTTCCTCGAAGTTCCGGATCTGCCAGATACCCATGACAAGCGCCAGCAGGGCCAGGGGCACCATCACCAGGAAGATCCACCGCCAGCTCGCGAGCTCGAGGACCAGACCCGCGAATGTCGGCCCGAGCGCCGGCCCGACCGCGATCACGATCGTGACCAGTCCGAAGACGGAACCACGGCGTTCCACCGGAATGAGGATCATGATCGTGGTCATCAACAGCGGCATGATCAGCGCCGTCCCCGCGGCCTGCAGGACGCGGCCAGCAAGCAGCGCCGCGAAGACCGGTGCCACGGCGGCCAGCACGGTTCCCGCCAGGAACAGCGACAGGGCCACGATGTAGATCGTCCGGAGCGTCAACCGCTGCATCAGATAGCCGGTCGTGGGAATGACCACCGCCATGGTCAGCATGAAGACCGTCGTCAGCCACTGGGCGACGTCCTCCCCCACCTCAAATTCGCGCATCAGGCTGGGTAGTGCGTTCGACAGAGCGGTCTCGTTAAGAATCGCGACGAATGCCGCAGCAACGAGAATGCCGATCAACAGACCGACATTGACGCCTGTGGTGTCCGGGCGCGAGCCGGACGTGGTTCTGGTGTCTGCCATGGAGGTCCTCCCAAAGGTGCAAGGCGACGTTCGCGCACGGGCCAGCCGTGGAGACATCGTCACCGGTGGGCTACGACGGCGAGTGACACGTCGCAGCGATTGGCTCGGGATGAAGGCAACCAAAAAGACCTCCGTACGGAGGTCTTGTCACAAGTATCCGGAGTGCCCGGGGCCGCCTCTCGGCGGAACACCACGCTCCCGTGCTCAAGCTTTGCAATCCTAGAGGTTGCGGGGGGACGACGCAACCCTCCAGTACAGACTGCTACTGACCGGACGGCGCCCCGGGCTTGCCCGCCTCGGACGTGTCGTCAGATGACGGCTCGGGTGACGCCTCCGCGTCCTCTACGCCATCCTCTCCAGTGCCGTCTTCTCCGGCGGTAATTTCACCCGTGACGCCGGCAGCACTGCCACCGGCAAGCTCCGCGCGGATCTGGTCCAGCCGGGAAGAGGCCGCCATGTCCTGCCCACTGGTCTCGATCTCGGCCATCCTGCCGCGCACACTGTTCTCGGTGAGCTCCTGGGCACCGAGCGCTGTGGCGTAGCGGGCCTCGATCTTGTCGCGGACACTGTCGAGGGTCGGAACGCTGTCATCCGCCTGGATACCCTGCATTGACTCCAGCGCCTGGTTGGAGCTCTCCTGCATCTTCGCCTGGTCCACCTGAGCCCGCAGCTGATCGATCTGGCCCATCTGCTCCTTGAGCCGGGCCTCCGACTGTCGCTGCTGCTGTTGGGCCTGCTCGGCAGCCTGAGTCGCCTGGGCATGCATCGTCTTGGTGTCCTCAATCTCCTGCTCGACAGTGACAAGCTGCGTCGCGAAGATCTCGGCGGTGTTGGTGTACTCGGATGCCGCAGCGGAATCCCCCTCGGAGCTCGCCTTGTCGGCCTGCTGCAGTGCCGTGCGGGCATTGTTCTGCAGCTTCTCCTGGTCTTTGACCAACCGGTTGAGCGTCATCTCCAGTTTATTGCGGTTGCCGATGATGCGGGCGGCAGACTCCGTGACCTCACGGTGCTGTTTCTTGGCTGCTTCCGTCGCCTGCTGAATCTGAACTTTCGGGTCCGCGTTCTCCTCGATCGTGGTGTCGAGGGACTGCATGAGGTACTTCCAGCCCTTCGAGAAGGGGTTCGCCATGGCGGTACTCCTAACGGTGTCTTGTCCGGGTCTCGTCCGGTCGGGTCCGTTCCCCAGCATAAAGGGTTTTCGCCTCGCGCGTCCCGCCTCTGCGGTGCGGACGGTTACCATCGGAGAGCATGACTACCACTGCTGCCTGTATCGAAGCCACCTCGGCCGGAGCTGATCTGACGAAAGGTACCGTTACCCGGCGCGATCTCCGCGCTGACGACTGCCTGATCGAGATCCGCTGGTCCGGCATCTGCCACTCCGACATCCACACCGTCAACGGCGACTGGCCGCACGACAACTTTCCGATGGCGCCCGGCCACGAGATCATCGGTACCGTTCGGGACACCGGTGCGGACGTGACACGGTACTCCGTCGGAGACATCGTCGGTATCGGATGCATGGTCGACTCCTGCGGCGAGTGCGCCTCCTGCACCGCTGGGGAGGAAAACTACTGTCTCAACGGCATGACCGGCACATACAACAGTGTCGACCGGCACGACGGGTCAATCACGCAAGGCGGATACTCGACCCACATCGTCTGCCGGGAGGACTTCCTGATCCGGATGCCGGAGGTCGCCGGCGGCCTGGACAGCGAGAGGATGGCCGCGATGACACCGTTGCTGTGCGCCGGGATCACCACGTACTCGCCCCTCAAACACTGGGGTGTCGGCCCGGGCTCACGCGTCGCCGTGGTGGGTATGGGCGGCCTGGGCCATGTCGCGGTGAAGATCGCCACCGCGCTCGGCGCGGAGGTGACGGTCTTCTCCCACGGGCTGTCGAAAGAGGACGACGGACTACGGTTCGGCGCTTCGTCCTACGTGGCAACCGGCGGGGATGCCGCCGACACTTTCCACAAGGCCCACGCCGATGAGTTCGATCTGATTCTCAACACTGTCTCGGCTGCACTGCCCATCCACCGGTACATCAGCATGCTGGCACCGGACGGCACGCTGGTGATGCTCGGCCTTCCCCCGGAGGGCATGAACATCCGCGCCAACCAGCTCACCGGGCGCCGACGCAGCGTCGCCGGATCAAATATCGGTGGCATCGCCCAGACGCAGGAGATGATCGACTTCTGCGCCGAGCACGGCATCACCGCAGAGATCGAACTCATCGCCGCCGACGGCGTCAACGACGCCTATCGGCGGGTCTTGGGCTCAGAGGTGCGCTACCGCGCCGTCATCGACGCGAACACCATCTGACCGTCCGCCCCTGACAGGCCTCACCGGCCTGCCGGTCCCCTAGCCGTTCTGCTCGGCGACCTTCTTGCGTACATCGTCCATGTCCAGGCCTTCGACCTCGGTGATGAGGTCGGTGAGTGCCTTCGGCGGCAACGCGCCGGCCTCACGGTAGACGAGGATGCCGTCGCGGAACGCCATCAGAGTGGGGATGGACTGGATCTGCAACGCTGCGGCGATATCCTGGTTGGCTTCGGTGTCGATCTTGCCGAAGGTGTAGTCCGGGTACTTCTCGGACACATTCTCGTAGACGGGGCTGAACCGCTTGCACGGCCCACACCATTCCGCCCAGAAATCGAGCAGGACGATGCCGTCGCCCTGGATGGTGTCCTGGAAGTTTTCACTGGTGATCGTCGTGGTGGCCATGGCCGCACCTTCCTGACTGTTGGTTCGCTTGTTGGTTTGCTCTCGTTCCGCACCCCGTACAACGTCGCCGGGGACGGGCGGTATTCCACCGTTACCGTTACCGCCCTCCACGGTACCGGTGTTCGCGGATGTGCGTCACCGCTGCTGCGGTTCGCCTGTGGTGGGAAATCTGCTGGGATAGTGTCTGGATGCATGACTACTCATGCGTCCGGACATGGCTCCGCCACCGGCACCTACAGATTGTGGAAGAAGCTCAGCGGCAGCGCACCGGGCCGCGGACTGTTCTCCCTGGGCTTCAGTCTGAAAGCTCCCTACTTCCGGACGGTTTTCCCCCGCATCCGCGTCGCCGAACCGGGACGCGCGGTAGTACGCATCGGCGACTGGTGGGGCGTACGCAACCACATCGGCACCTTCCACGTCATCGCCGCACTCAACGGTGCCGAAGCGGCCATGGGCATGCTCTGCGAGTCCACTGTTCCCACCTCCCACCGTTGGTTGCCCCGCGGCATGCGTGCCGACTATCCCACGAAGTCCACCGGCGGGCTGACCGTGACCGCGACGGCGGAGTTCCCCGACTTCTCCACCATCACCCGCGAGACCGGTGGCCAACTGGTGACGCTCGACATCGCGTTGATCGACGACGCCGGCAATGAACCGGTCCATGCGGAGATCGACGTGTGGATCTCCGCGAAGAAGAGCTGATCACCAGACGACGAGCCAGTGGCCGAGCGCGAAGGCGGCCACTGCCAGGAGCGCCATCCCTACCACCGAGATGAGCGCAGGGAACGCACGGTCGCGGCGGAACAGCAGCACCGCGTCCGCCGACGCACTGGAGAAGGTGGTGAACCCGCCGCAGAGCCCGGTACCGACGAGGGCGAGCAGCCACCAGCTGTCCGTCAGTCCGTAGAGGGCGCCCAGGATCAATGATCCGAGGGTGTTAATCACCAACAGGCTGACGAGCAGGTCACTGCGGGTACGTTGTTTGATCGCCGAGTCGATGCGCCAGCGGAGCCATGACCCGACACCGCCTCCGAGGGCGACCAGAAGGGCTGCAACCAATGAGATCTGGCCGGTCATACATCCTCCCCCTCGACGTGTCCGTCACCGGGCACGAGGCGCTCGCCGCACCACATGCCGGCACGGGCGAGGCCCAGCCCCAGCACGACCGTCCCCACGATGTAAACGACAGGACCGAGCACACCACCAGCATCCTGCACAGTGGCGGCGGCGATCGCAGAGTATGACGTGAACCCCCCGAGCAGCCCGGTACCGAGGGAGACGCGGAGCCTGTTCCGACGGCCCGGCGAGCCGTCCCGCCCGATGTCCCGGACGAACGGCAGGGCGCCGACGAGAAGCCCCATGGCGAAAGCCCCGACCTGGTTGACTACCAGGAGGGGCCAGAGGGATCCCGCGACGCCGGTGTCCACGGTGAAGGCCCATCGCAGGAATGCGCCGAGAGCTCCCCCGGCAAAGACGAGGGCGCCGAAACGGCGCTGTTCCCCTGCGGACACAACTGAAGTCATGTCCGTGATGCTAGAACACCCGACAGGATTAGTCAGGTAGTCAGGCGTTCTTCGTTGCTGAGATATCGAAGTTGAGCTTGATCTTCTCGGACACCAGCACGCCGTCACTCTTCAGCGGTGCGTTCCAGGTCAACCCGAAGTCCGTGCGGTTGATCTCCGTGGACCCCTCAAAGCCGATCCGGCTGTTGCCCCAGGGATCGGTAACCTCCCCGTCGAACTCGAACTCGATGGTGACCGACCTGGTGACGTCCTTGATGCTCAGGTCTCCGGTGACGACCAGGGTGTCATCGCCGTCCGCACGGACCTCCGTCGACGCGAAGGTGATCGTGGGGTACGTCTCGACGTCGAAGAAGTCCGCCGACTTCACGTGCCCGTCACGGTCGGCGTTCCGGGTGTCAATGGATCCTGCCTGGATCTCCACGGTGATCGAAGCGTTTTCCAGACCGTCGCCGGTGGAGGCTGATCCGGTGAAGTCGGTGAAGGATCCACGAACCTTGGTGACCATGGCATGGCGTGCGGTGAATCCGATTTCGGAGTGCGCCGGGTCGATGGTGTAGGTGCCGCTGTAGTCGTTGATGCTGCTCATGATGATGTTCTCCTTGGTGGGGTGCGATACAGGGGCCAGAGTAGACCCGAGTAGTTGATGTGTCAACTACTTCATTGCTGTGGTTGAATGGGAAACATGACGAACGGCAAGACGACCCCCTGGCTCACCGAGTCCGAACAGTGCCTCTGGCGATCCTGGCTGTCCGTGGCCCGGCGTATGGACTCCGCCCTGGCACGGGACCTCCAGCGCGATACGGGCCTGTCCATGCCCGACTACGAGGTCCTCGTGAACCTCTCCGAGGCCGACGGCCACAGGATGCGCATGGCCGTGCTTGCAGACCGGCTCACCTGGGACCGCTCCCGTCTGTCGCACCAGATCACCCGCATGATGAACCGGGGGCTCCTTGGCAAGGAGACCTGCAACTCCGACGGCCGTGGCGCGTTCGTGGTCCTCACCGACCACGGTCTCGAGACCATCCGGGATGCGGCCCCCTCCCACGTGGCCTCGGTACGCAGCATGATGTTCGACGTCCTCAGTGACGATCAGGCTGCCGACCTTCACGGCATCCTCGCCACCCTCGCCCAGCAGTTCGAGGAGTAGTCACACTCCCCTGCTGAGGTCCGAGAACTTCGAGTAGTGCAGCTGGTGTGCGACCTGGATCGTGCCGATGGGGCCACCGCGGTGCTTGGCCAGAATCAGGTCGGCCTCGCCGGCTCGCTCATGATCCCTGTTCTGGGCGTCCGGGCGGTTGATGAGGAGGACGATGTCGGCGTCCTGCTCCAGCGAGCCGGACTCACGCAGGTCCGACACACGCGGGAGCGCGTCGTCACCACGTGACTCCACGCCACGGTTCAGCTGCGAAATCGCGATCAAGGGCACGTCAACCTCCTTGGCAAGAAGCTTCAGCTGACGCGAGAACTCGGAAACCTCCTGCTGACGGGACTCGACCTTCTTACCCGAACTCATCAGCTGCAGGTAGTCGACGACGATCAAGCCGAGGTCGTGCTTCTGCTTGAGCCGCCGTGCCTTGGCCCGGATTTCCGTCATCGTGAGGTTGGGTGAATCGTCGATGTAGATCGGCGCATTCTCGATGGCGGTGACCCGCTGGGTCAGTTTGTCCCACTGCGAGTCCACCATCTTGCCGCCACGCATCACCGACAGCGGCACTTCAGCCTCTGCGGAGAACACACGCATCATCACCTCAGATTTGCTCATCTCGAGGGAGAACAGCACCGAGGCACGATTCTGCTGAACCGACACCGAACGCATGAAGTCCATGGCCAGAGTGGACTTACCTACACCTGGACGGGCCGCGACGATGATCATCTGACCGCCGCGCAGACCGTTCGTCATCTCGTCGAGTTCGCTGAAGCCGGTGAGCACCCCCTCACCCTGGCCATCACCGTTCTCAAGTGCATCCAGTTCGTCCATGGTGGACTCCAGCAGATCCTGGAGCACCATGTAGTCCTCCGACGCAGACTCGTTGGTGATGTTGAACATCTCCTGCTGCGCACGGTCCACGACACTCTCGAGCTCGTTCCCCTCCAGCCCGGAATAGCCGTACTGCACGATCCTGGTCCCCGCAGACACCAGACGGCGCAGGACGGCCTTCTCGGCGACGAGGTCCGCGTAGTAACCGGCATTGGCCGCGGTCGGGACTTTGGAGGACAGTTCGTGCAGATACGGTGCGCCACCCACGCTGTCGAGGATGGCGTTGTTGTCCAGCCGCCCTGCGAGGATCACGGGATCGACCTCCATGCCCTCGCCGTAGAGCTCAAGCATGGTCTCATAGATCGTCCGGTGTGCCGGGCGGTAGAAATCGTCCGGACGAAGACGCTCGACGACATCAGCGATGGCGTCCTTACTCAGCATCATGCCACCGAGCACGCCCATCTCCGCCTCGGTGTTCTGCGGCATCTGTCGTGGCTCGGCGAATGCGCCACCTGCACCGGTGCCGGTGTCCCGTCGCTTGTAGCTTCCCCGCCCCCCGGAGCCACCCTGGCCGGACGGCTGCGCTGACGCGAAAGCCTCACTGTCCCACTGGTCAGGCTCCGGCGGCAGGGGAGCGTCCCCCATGTCGTCGGCGAAGCTGTCGCGTGCCCGTTCCGGTGTGCTCATGTCCATGATTCTAGCCCCCTCCTCGCACTTCCTCGGCCTCCGGATAATCCTACGCGACGCACTACGGCGGGAAAGTTGTCCACAGGTGGTGTGCGTGAACTGTGGAGAAAATGTGCGCTCGTCCGCATCCGCGCAGTTCCGCTTGTGGATAACCTGTGGACAGAAACCGTACTGACCTGCCTTTATTCGCAAACACGCTGGTGAACGACCCAAAAGTGTGAAATATAAACACGGTGGCACCGTGGACAACATGTGTAACCGCAGGCCAAGCGAGAGCATCGCAGCATTCTCCGAGGTCACGGCATAACTAAATATGCGCATAAATCCCGAATATCGACGGAGGCTATCCCGAGTTGTCCACAGTTATCCACAGGGCGGTGATGTCCTGTGCACAACAGTACCGGTGAGCGCGTGCCCGGATACGCCACAGGCCCGCCGACCGGTCGGAATGACCGGGGCGGGCCTGTCTGGCGATGCTGTTGTCTTACAGATGGTGGCGTTCTTCGCCGCCTGTGCGGATACCCGGACTGCGGACACACGCCGGTTGTCTAGGCCGGGACCCCGGGTGTCTAAGCCGGGGGTGTCCGAAGAACCGTAGCGGGTTCCTGCGACAGGGGAGACGAGGAGAGAACTACTTCTCTGCGACGACCTTGAAGTTCAGCGACGCGACGACCTGCGGGTGCAGCTTCACGTCGACGTTGTAGGAACCGGTCGCCTTGACGTCACCCTGGTTCAGGACGATGGTGCGCTTGTCGAGCTCGCGACCGCCTGCAGCCTTCACGGCAGCGGCGACGTCCTCGGCGGTGACAGAGCCGAACAGCTTGCCCTGCTCCGAGGTACGCACGGTGACCGTGACGTTGTTCAGGCGGTCGATCTCGCCCTTGACCTCGCGGGCGTGGTCGAGGTCGCGAATGACCTTGTCCTGCTGGGCACGGCGGATGTTCTCCACCTGACGCTCAGCGCCACGGGTGGCGGTGATGGCGTAGCCGCGCGGCAGCAGGAAGTTGCGTCCGTAGCCGGCCTTGACCTCGACGATGTCACCGGGGACACCGAGGTTGTCGACGGCGGCGGTGAGGATCAGCTTCATGATCCGTAGCCTTTCATGGTTTCGGTAGATCCCGAGGGATCCGGGGGTGAACTCACACGGCAGATCAGAACGGCGGTTCGTCGCCGCCGTCGAAACCGGACTGCGGAGCGGAGTTCCACGGGTCATCGTCCGGCGCGGCGTTGCGCCCGCCGAACCCACCCTGGTTACCGGCGTTACCGCCGTAACCCTGGCTGGGCTGACCACCCTGGTTTCCCTGCTGACCGCCGAAACCACCCTGGCTTCGGTTTCCACCGAAGCCTCCCTGGTTGCCGGCCTGGCCGCCGCCCTGCGGGGCCTGCTGGCCACCGAAGTTCCCACCCTGGCGGGGGGTCTTGGTGACCTGGGTCGTGGCGTACTTCAGGGACGGACCGACCTCGTCGGCCTCGACCTCGAACACGGTGCGCTTCTCGCCCTCACGGGTCTCGAAGGAGCGCTGCCGCAGCCGACCAGTGACAATAACCCGGTCACCCTTGGTGAGCGAGTTCGCCACGTTCTCGGCCGCCTGCCGCCACACGTTGCATTGAAGGAACAGTGCTTCGCCGTCCACCCACTGATTCGACTGGGAATCAAACCGGCGCGGCGTGGAGGCCACACGGAAGTTCGCGACGGCGGAACCGCTGGGGGTGTACCTCAGCTCGGGATCCGCGACGAGATTTCCGACGACGGTGATCGGGGTGTCTCCCTGTGCCATGTCAGTTTCTCCTGTCAGTCGATGTCAGTGTCGGTTCGACGTTGATGCAGATGCCGCGAAGACGCTTACTTGGCGTCCTTGCGCAGCACCTTCGTGCGCATGATGATGTCGTTCAGGTTCAGAACGCGGTCGAGCTCCTGGACGGTGGCCGACTCACAGTTCAGGTCGACGACAGCGTAGATGCCCTCGTCCTGCTTGTTGATCGGGTACTCCAGGCGACGCTTGCCCCAGATGTCAACCTTGTCGACCGTACCGTTGTCCTTGCGGACCGTCTCCAGGAACTTGTCCAGGGACGGGGAAACGGTGCGCTCATCCTGTGACGGGTCGATGATAATCATCATCTCGTATTGACGCACGGACCTCATCACCTCCTGTGGTCTAGTGTTTTTTCGGCCGTGACCGGGAGTGGTTACGGCAGGAGGGTTCGTTGCGTCAGCAACCTGATCAGGATACACGCCACACGCCGTCTACCCAAGTTATCCGGACGCAGGTCCCGCCGTCCCCCAGAACACGGCGACGATCACAGGGACCACCGTGATGAAGACGATCGCTGCACCGAACAAACTCCAGATCACCGCAGGGCGACGCTTCGCCATGAAACTGGCGAAGGATCCGCCGAACAGCAGGAATCCGATGAAGACGCTGCCCATGGTGATCAGCAGCTCTGTACTGGACATAATCGCCGCAGATCAGAGGTTGTTGAGGAAGTCGTCGATCATCCGTCCGATGTCGGTGTCCTGTCCGGTGCCGTTACCGGTGTCGGCCCCGGTGTCCGGAACATCGTTCGCGGCACCGCCCGTATCCTCGCCGCCTTCGGCAGCGCCACCACCGGTGCCACCGCCGGCGCCAGCACCGCCCTGCATCTCGGAGGAGCCGCTGCTGGACGCTGACCCGGCCTGCGGATCCTGGACAACCGGCACCGAGCTGTCGAACTGTTCGATGTCGTCGTTGACGAGTGCCTCGTTCATGAAGCCCTGCCAGATGTCCGACGGCGATTGTGAACCGTACATGGAACCGCCGTAGCGACCGTCCATCAGAGGCTGGCCGTCGGTATCGCCGATCCACACGGCCGTCGCCAGTTGCGGGGTCGAGCCGATCATCCAGGCGTCCTTGTTCTGCCCGGTGTCACCCAACTGGGCGGTACCTGTCTTCGCGGCGCTCGGGCGACCGTTGGCCAGGGAGTGCCCGTTGGAGTAGGCCGCGATCGGACCCATGGCAGCGATCACCTCGTCAGCGACCTCGGGCTGGACCACCTGGGTGGATTCCATACCCGTGTTGTCCATCAGCATCTCACCGTCGGAGGTCTCGACCTTCCAGACGAAGTGGGCGGGAATGTACCGGCCCTGGTTGGTCAACGTCGCCAGTGCGGAGGCCATGTCAATCGGCCGGGACTGGTACTGACCAAGGGTGATGCCCTCGTACGGGGTGCCGCCGTTTTCGCGCAGCGTCTCACCGATGCCCGGGAGTTCCTCGGCGACGCCGAGACGGTGCGCCATGTCGGCGACGTCCTGAGGGCCACCGTTGAGGTCGCGGGCGACACGGATGAACGACGTGTTCAGCGAACGCTTGAGTGCCTCCGCCATCGAACAGGTGCCGCAGGACTCACCCTCGACATTGTTCACCTCGGTCGCACCGGTGGTGACGGGGGAGGAGTCGTAGGGGGTCGACGTCGAGATGCCCTGCTCGACAGCCGCAGCCATCGTGAAGATCTTGAATGTCGAACCGGTCTGGAGTCCGGCGTTGGCCCAGTCCAGACCGGTGGGATCGTCTCCACCGTAGTAGGCACGGACACCACCTGTATTCGGGTCGATCGCCACACCTGCCGACCGGACGGTGTCAGCCTGGGCGTCCATCGCGCTGTGAACGTTCTCCACCATTGCGCGCTGGTGGTTGGCGTCGATGGTCGTGGTGATCTTCAGGCCACCGGTATTCACTGCCTCCTCGGTGATGCCGTTGGCATTCAGTTCAGCGAGGACCTGGCTCTTGATCAGACCGTTGGTGCCTTCTGCCACGGAGCCGGAATCAACCTCCGCCGGATCGATGACCTCGGGGTAGACCATCTCATCACGTTCCTGTCGACTGACCGACCCCATGCCCACGAGACCATCAGCGACGTAGTTCCACCGCTGTTCTGCCTCTGGACGGTTGGTCCACGGGTCAAGCTGACTGGGACGTTGGATGGAGGCCGCAAGTACCGCGCCCTCCGCCGGAGTGAGTTCCTGGATCGGCTTGTTGAAGTAGGCACGAGAAGCCGCGGAGATCCCGTAGGCGTTCCGGCCGAAGTAGATCGTGTTGAGGTAGGCCTCGAGGATCTCGTCCTTCGACCACTCGCGGGACATCTTCGAGGAGATCACCAGCTCCTTACCCTTACGGACCAGGCTGCGCTCGTCACCGACCACCGCGTTCTTCACGTACTGCTGGGTGATCGTGGAACCGCCGCCGGCATCCTCGCCGGTGAGTTGGCCGAGTGCGGCACGTCCGAAACCAGTGATCGAGAAGCCGGGATTGTCGTAGAAATCCCGGTCCTCGGCAGAGAGGACGGCATTACGCACAGGTTCGGGGATCTCCTCGATATCCACGTTCTGACGGTTACCCTCGGGAGGGACGATGCGGGCCAGTTCGGTCGTGCCGTCGTTGGCGAAGATCTGGGAGATCTGGTTGTTAACCAGTTCCTCCGGCTGCGGCACCTTCGTCACCGAGTACGCGGCGAAGAACGTCACCAGCGGCACCACGATCAGCACGGCCAGAACTGCTGCCACTGAGGCGAAGAGACGACGCCACACCGGCTTGCGCGTACGCGTGCGTTGCCGCTTCGTGGAGTCGTTGGGGGTGGTCGAGTCGTTAGTCACGTGGCTGTTCTCTCCGTACTGGAATTACCGGCACCGTACATGTCTTCCCTGATGAGATGGTTCCATCCACAGCGGAGGCAGACCTCCACCGTGTGGACGGCCACCCCGCTCCCGGATCCTCCGACAGGGGCTGCGCCGGCACGGTCCGTAGCAGACCGTCCGACGCCGTCAGGAAACAGGGTAGCGAGGATAGCGCCAATCTCCGAAAGACTACGCGCCGTTCCCGATTTTTCCCCCATTGCCGCTCCGTGGATCCACAGGCTTTCGCGAAGACCCGCTGCGCCACAGACAGGGCACGGGCGGTCGACACGGTAACCCAAGACCTCTGCCGAGGACATGAGACCACGGTCGGCGTCACAGACGTCCGAACGTCGCCGGTCACCCTGCCGTAGCGCACGCAGGGTCCGCTGACGGTCCAGGTCGTGGGAGACGGTGTGGACGGGCTGCACTGAGGTCGACATGATGCGGGCCATTCTATCCGGTTTCCAGCCCCAGGTGAATCGGTCAAGACCACACGTTAACCGGTCAAGTTGCTTTCCACCCCACGTCAGGCCGTGTTTTTCAACCCGTAGAGGGCTAACGTCCGGAGCCATGAGTTCACAGGACAACACCTCCATCAAGCTGGCCATCGCCGGCATCGGCAATTGCGCTACCTCACTGCTCCAGGGGCTGGAGTTCTACAAGGACACCCCGGACGACGACACCGTCCCCGGCCTCATGCACGTCCGCTTCGGCGACTATCACGTGCGCGACATCGAACTGGTCGCCGCCTACGACGTCGACGCCGACAAAGTCGGCAAAGACGTCTCCATCGCGACGGAGTCCGGCCAGAACTGCACGATCAAGATCTGCGATCTTCCGGAGCTGGGGATCACCGTCCGCCGCGGCCACACCGCCGACGGCCTGGGCAAGTACTACCGGGAGACCATCGAGGAGTCGACCGAACCCGACGCCACCCACGATGAGATCGTCGACCACCTGCGGGAAACCGGTGCCGACGTCCTCGTGTCCTACCTGCCGGTGGGTTCGGAGGAGGCCGACAAGTTCTACGCTCAGTGCGCCATCGACGCCGGGGTAGCCTTCGTCAACGCCCTGCCGGTCTTCATCGCCTCCGATCCGGAATGGGCGAAGAAGTTCGAGGATGCCGGCATCCCCATCGTCGGCGACGACATCAAGAGCCAGGTCGGCGCAACCATCACCCACCGCGTGCTCGCCCGGCTCTTCGAGGAGCGCGGCGTGACCGTGGACCGCACCTACCAGCTCAACGTCGGCGGCAACATGGACTTCAAGAACATGCTGGAACGCGACCGCCTCGAATCGAAGAAGGTCTCCAAGACCCAGGCGGTGACCTCAAACCTCACCGGCGCCCTCTCGGGAAAGATCGACGACCGTAACGTCCACATCGGCCCGTCCGACTACGTGCAGTGGCTCGACGACCGCAAGTGGGCCTTCATCCGTCTGGAAGGCCGCGCGTTCGGCGACGCACCCATCAGCCTGGAGTACAAGCTCGAGGTCTGGGACTCCCCGAACTCTGCCGGTATCATCATCGACGCCGTACGCGCGGCGAAGATCGCCAAGGACCGTGGACTCGGTGGACCTGTCGACCCGGCGTCGACCTACCTGATGAAGTCCCCCCGCATCCAGCACCCGGACGACAAGGGCCGTGCCGATCTCGAGTCTTTCATCTCGGGGTCCTGATCACCCCAATTGTAGGCCGGTGATATCCCTCTGACCTGCCAGGGTAGGGAACTTCACTGACCTAAAAGTGGTGCCAGTATACCTTTCAGGAGCAAAGCACGGTAGATTGGTGGGCATGACCGCTACCCCGTCTGAAGTCGCGAAGCGCCTGCGGCCCGTCGTCACCCGGATGTACCTGTTGTACTTCCGCCAGACCACGCAGTCCAGCATCAGTACCGCGCAGCTCTCCATCATGATGAACCTCCAGACTCACGGTGCTCTGCGCATCAGCCAGATCGCCGACCTGGAGTCGATCCGGATGCCCACCGCATCCAATGCGATCAACCACCTTGAATCGCTGGGGCTGGTCTCCCGCGTCCGCGACGTGAGTGACCGCCGCGGTGTGCGCGTGAAGCTCACGGACCTCGGCAGGACCGAGCTGACCCGTATCGGCGACGAACGTGACAAGCAGATGGCGAACATCCTCGCCGTCCTCGACCCGGAGCAGCTGGAGAAGGTACAGGAGTTCATCCCGACCCTGGAGGCCGGCATGGAGGTCTTCGACTCCCGTCGCATGGGGGAGAAGTAGCCGGTGACTCCGCTGCGAGTGCTGCTGGCCTGGCGTCCCGACGGGGATCCCGACGGCGCCGACACCAACACCGGCACTGACACCGCGGCATTCGTCTCCTGGCTCTCCAGAACCGCCGAGATCACCGTCAAACCAGTGACCGTGATCCCCCGGATCTGGCCTGAAGGCGTCGACCGTGTCGACGCCTCCGACGCTGCTGCCGTACAACGGTTCGAGGAGTGGGCGGCGGCGGAATCGACCGCCTGCCATGCCGCGGCCCGCACCGCCCTCATCGATGCCGGAGTGCCGGAGTCGATGATCGATGACAGCGACGAGCTTCTCCACAGCCACTCGGAGACGACGGCCCTGATCCGTTCCGCCGAGGAGTTCGGTGCGGACCTCATTGTCGTCGGTTCCCGCTTCGGGACCTCCGGTGGCCCCGTCGGACGCTTCCGGGCAGGTTCGACCGCAGACGCACTGTTGCACTGCGCACCCCTGCCCGTAGTCACCGTGCCACGCACCCCGACATTGTCGAAGCACGGTGTCACCCGCGTCAGCTGCGCCTACGTCGACAACGAGCAGTCCCATCAGGCTCTCCGGAAGGCCGCGGACCTGGCGTCACGCTGGGGCGTCCCACTCCGGCTCGTCGCCTTCAGCCCTACCGGCGCATCGATGTACCCCACCCTCACACCGTTCCCTGATGCCACTGAGGCGGATGAACGTTGGCGCGGACAGGCACTCGACATCCTCGCCCGCGGCCGGGAACGTGCCGAGGAGCGTCACCCGGACCTGCGTGTCGAGACCGAAGTCGGCTCCGGGCCCGGATGGAGCGGCGCGATGGACGACGTCCACTGGAAGAAGGGTGAGATCCTCGTGGTCGGGTCCTCCGTCCTCGGCGCCTTCAACCGGGTCTTCATCGGCCCGTCCACCAACCAGCTCCTCGCACACTCACCCGCACCGGTTCTCGTCAGTCCGGTCTGAGCACCCGGCGATAGCCGACCGGCGGCATCCACGGGCTAGACTCGGAGACATCATGTCCGCGCAGCCCAACAGTTCAGAGAACCCCGACCCGCTCGACCGCCTCGAGGACCTCGACCGGCGCACATCCGTGCGCCAGGCCTGGCAGTTGGCGATCGCGTTCCCCGTGGTCACCATCGTCGCCTGGATCGTGCTCGACCAGACGGTGGGGGACACCGCCGTCACCCGGATCATCCCGACAGTGATCTCGATGTTCGGTCCGATCGTCGCCGGTCTGGTCGTGCTCCGCAAATGGCGCCGCTACCAGTGGTGGCAGCCGTTCATGGGCACGCTGTGGTGGCTGATCCCCTTCTTCCTCATCATCTTCACCACACTGCCGATCCCACTGATCATCGGTCACTGAGCCCGCCCATGTGCCCACGTGCCGGGCCATGTCGGAAAGTCGCCCTCCCAGGTAGCTGAAGAGCGTCATTCGCTGCCTGGGAGGGCGACTTTCCGACATCAGGGGGCGGAGAGGGGAGAGCGCCCCACCTACTTCGCGACGATGTTCACCATCTTGCCGGGGACCACGATGATCTTCGCCACGGTCTTGCCCTCGACGTGTGCCGCCACGTTCGGTTCCGCCAGTGCCGCCGCCTCAACGTCCTCACGTGCCGCGTCCACAGCCACGGTCACTCGTCCACGCACCTTGCCCATGACCTGCACAGGCAGCTCAACGGTGTCGTCCACCAGCCACTTCTCTTCCCAGGCGGGGAAGGATGCGTGGGCCAGCGAACCCTCGTGGCCCAGACGCGACCAGAGCTCCTCTGCGATATGCGGCGCCACGGGGGCCATCATCAGCACCAACGGCTCCACAGCGTCGCGTGGTGCCGCCGTACCCACATAAGCCTTCGTCAGGTGGTTGACGTACTCGATCAGTTTCGCGACCGCCGTATTGTCGCGCAGGTGGGCGTAGTCGTCATGCACGCCGGCGACGGTACGGTGCAGGGCGCGCTGGTCATCGTCGCTCAGGTCGGCGTCCGACACCGCCAGCTCACCGGTGGCCTCGTCCACGACCAGGCGCCATGCCCGCTGCAGGAAACGCTGCGCGCCGACAACGTCCTTCGTGGCCCAGGGTCGGGACGTGTCCAGCGGACCCATCGACATCTCGTACACACGCAGTGTGTCGGCACCGTAGTTGTCGCAGATCTCGTCGGGAGAGACGGCGTTCTTCAGGGACTTGCCCATCTTGCCGTACTCCTGGGTGACCTCTTCACCGTTGTAGAAGAACTTTCCGTCCTTCTCCTCAACATCGGCGGCGGGTACGTAGATGCCCCGGGCGTCGGTGTAGGCGTAGGCCTGGATGTAGCCCTGGTTGTAGAGCCGGTGGTAGGGCTCGTAGGAGCTCACGTGACCGAGGTCGTAAAGCACCTTATGCCAGAAACGGCTGTAGAGCAGGTGCAGCACGGCATGCTCCACACCACCGACATAGAGGTCCACGCCTC
Source organism: Corynebacterium glyciniphilum AJ 3170 (assembly GCF_000626675.1). Taxonomy (NCBI): domain Bacteria; kingdom Bacillati; phylum Actinomycetota; class Actinomycetes; order Mycobacteriales; family Corynebacteriaceae; genus Corynebacterium; species Corynebacterium glyciniphilum. The sequence goes on from NZ_CP006842.1 coordinate 3,480,757, forward strand.
CGGAGGGCACACCCTCGCGCGGCCCGGTCCAGTACCGTTCGTTCTCGATGTCGACGAGTGCATCGTTGTTCGTCGGGTCAATGTAGCGCAGCTGGTACCAGGAGGAACCGGCCCACTGCGGCATGACGTTCGTGTCACGCCAGTACGTCCGCTCGCCGTCGCCGAGGTCGAGAGTGACCTCGACCCACTCCTTCGCCTTGGCCAGCGGAGGCTGCGGTTCGGAGGAGGCGTCGTCCGGGTCAAAGCTGACGGGCTTGTAGTCCTCGACCTCGGGCAGTTCGACGGGCAGCATGGATTCCGGCAGGGCGTGGGCGACTCCGTCGGCGTCGTAGACGACCGGGAAGGGCTCACCCCAGTAGCGCTGGCGGGCGAAGAGCCAGTCGCGCAGCTTGTACTGGATCTTCTCCTCGCCGTAGCCGTTCTCCGCGAGCCAGGCGATGGTGGTCTCGATGGCGTCGGCCTTGTTCCTGCCGTTGAGGTCGAGTCCCTGCTCGTTGGCGGAGTTCACCAGCTCGCCGTCGCCGGTGTAGGCGGACTCGGCGATTGGGGCGTCACCACCGGACACGACCTCGGTGATCGGCAATCCGAAGACGGTGGCGAACTCGTGGTCACGGTCGTCGTGACCCGGAACCGCCATGATCGCGCCCGTCCCGTACCCGGTGAGCACGTAGTCGGCGATGAAGACGGGGACCTGCGCGCCGTTGACCGGGTTGGTGGCGTAGGCGCCGGTGAAGACACCGGTCTTCTCCTTGTTCTCCTGCCGTTCCAGGTCGGTCTTCGCCGCGATCGCCCCCCGGTAGGACGCCACGGCGGCGGCCGGCGTGGCCTCTCCGTAGGTCCAACGGTCATCGGTGCCGGTCGCGTAGGGGAGGTCCGTGACCAGTGCGTCAACGAGTTCGTGTTCCGGGGCGAGCACCATGTACGACGCTCCGAACAGCGTGTCGGGGCGGGTGGTGAATACCCGGATCGGGCCGGCGGACGACTGGAAGTCGACCTCGGCGCCGCGGGAACGTCCGATCCAGTTGCGCTGCATGGACTTGACCTTGTCTGGCCAGTCCAGGTCCTCCAGGTCGTCCAGCAGCCGGTCGGAGTAGGCGGTGATCCGCATCATCCACTGGGACAGCCGCTTGCGGAACACGGGGAAGTTGCCGCGCTCGGAGCGCCCGTCGGCGGTCACTTCCTCGTTGGCCAGCACCGTGCCGAGACCCGGACACCAGTTGACCGTGCTGTTCGAGCGGTAGACCAGGCGGTGCTCGTCAAGCTCTGCCTGCTGCTCAGCGGGCGTCAGGTCAGCCCAGTCGGGACGCTCGGCGGCGAACTTCGCCTCCAGCTCCCCGATCGGGCGTGCCTTCTTCGCCTCGGTGTCGAACCAGGAATTGTAGATCTGCAGGAAGATCCACTGTGTCCAGCGGTAGAAATCGGTGTCGGTGGTGGCGACGACGCGGCGACGGTCGTGCCCCAGGCCCAACCGCCCCAGCTGGCGTTCCATGTTCTCGATGTTCGCGCTGGTGGTGGTGCGTGGGTGTGTACCGGTCTGCACAGCGTACTGCTCGGCGGGCAGGCCGAAGGCGTCGTAGCCGAGGGTGTGCAGGACGTTACGACCCAGCATGCGGTTGAAGCGGGCGTAGACGTCGGTGGCGATGTACCCCAGCGGGTGTCCGACATGCAGTCCCACGCCGGAGGGGTAGGGGAACATGTCCTGGACGAAGAGCTTGTCCGGAGCGTCGGTGGCGGACGTCTCCAGCGCCCCTGCGTCGGCGAGGTCGCCGACGGGGTTCGGCGCATTGAAGGTGCCGTTGTCACGCCAGTACCCCTGCCAGCGACTTTCGATGTCGCCGGCGAGTTCCGGGGTGTAACGGTGGGACGTGGACTCGCCAGATTCGCTCCGAGGGTTAGTCATGTCCAGCCATTGTAATAGACTGGTGTGCATGATCGTTCTCTCTGTCCTGCTGTTCATCCTGGGCGCTGCCGTGCTGGTCACCGGCGTGCTTGCCGTCACCGCGAAACTGCCGGGGAACCGGTGGGTGGGACTGCGTATCCCGGAGGTGCGCAAGAACCAGGAGATGTGGGACACCGGCCACCGTATCGCCGGCCCGACGTGGACGGGAGCGGGTGTCGCCCTCATCGTCGCCGGCGTCGTCGGCCTGCAGGGCGGATGGCTGTGGGCCATCTCGGGCCTGCTGGTGGTCGGTGCACTGTTCCTGATCGGCATGGGTGCCGCGCTGGCGGCGCAGACATTGGCGAAGATCGACCATGCGAAGGCTCAGCAGGCTGAACAGCAGCGGGCCGCGGCAGGCTGCTGCTCGTCGGGGTCATCGTCCGACAGCTCCTGCGGCGGAGACTGTGACGGCGACTGCGGCGGCCACGACAGCGTCACCCCTGTCGAACTGGACCTCGACGCCGCCCGCCGGGCCGCAGCCGCGCGCGACGCCCGTTAGCCGTACTTCCCGGGGGAGACGGCCCTGGCACAGCAGAACCTCCGTGTTATGTCGGTTTCCCCTGTCAGACCGACACAACCCCGGGGGCATTAAGAAGCGGTTCAGTTACGCTGGGCGTCTATGAGCGCACACACCTGCGAGGACATTCCCACCCGTCTCGGGAAACTTCTCGACACCTTTCCGGTGGTCGTCCTCCAGGGCCCGCGAGGGGCAGGGGTCGCGGACGTGGCAGCATGCGTCACCGGGACGCGCGGCAGTCGGACGGTGCTCCTCGACGGGACGGAACCGTCCGATGACCCCGACACTGTTCTCCGGCGCGTCCGCAGAGAGGCGGAACGGACCCACCGTCCCGGCGGGTTTCTCATCACCTCCCACACCGACCGGCGCCAGGAGGACGACACCGCCGGATGGACGGTGCCATGCCCCGGCCCAGTACGACGGACAGGAACGGCTACGGTTCCGCCCTCGCGGCCGGCAGCTTCCCGGAGCTCCGGGTCCTGCCCGAGAGGATGCGGTCGGTCTGGCTCGACGCCTATGTGTCCAGCCTGGTCAACCGCGATATCGCCGAACTGATGCGGCTGACGGACCCGGCCCGGGTGACCTCGGTGCTCCGGCTCCTCGCAGCGAATCAGGCCGGCGAACTCGTCCGGGCCCGTCTCTCGAAGCAGACAAGCATCCCCGAAAGTACGCTCACCAGCTACATCTCCCTGTTGCGTAGCCTCTACCTCATCGACGAGCTTCCACCGTGGACGGCGAACCTCGCCCGGCGTGAAATTGGGCGTCCGAAGGTCTTCCTGCCGGACAGTGCTCTGGCGATGCACCTGTCGGGGGTGACTCAGGGTCAGTTGGCGACGAATTCCGAGTACTTCGGGCAACTGCTCGAAGGGTTCGTCGCCGCAGAGCTACGACGCCAGCAGGCCTGATCGAACGCCGATTTCCGGTTGTACTCCTACCGGAACAGCAATGGCCGTGAGGTGGATTGTCTGGTGGAACTCAGCGACGGCCGGTTCATCGCCGGGATCGTCCTGTCGACGGCGCAGGACCCTGTTCCGTTCGGTGACCGCCTGTGGGGCATGCCGGTCTCAGCACTGTGGGAGCCCGGCACCCCGCCGACTACGCTGAAGCACCATGAGCTCCGCGTCTGTTCCTGCACCGTCCACCCCGGCCGTCGTGGTCTGCGGGTCGTTGAACGTCGACACGTTCGTCCGGGTCGACCGATTTCCGACGGCGGGGGAGACGACGATCGCCTCTCCGAACGGCAAAGCCCTGGGTGGTAAGGGGGCCAACCAGGCAGTGGCTGCGGCCCGCTACTTCGACGGCACGGTCGTCTTCCAGGGCACAGTCGGTGCAGACACAGAGGGCGATGCCGCCCTCGCCACCCTGACCGACTACGGCGTCGACGTGTCCGCCGTCGCCCGCGCGCCGCAAGACGTCCCCACCGGCCAGGCGTTCATCATGAATGACGCGGACGGCGAGAACATCATCGTGGTCACCTCCGGGGCCAACGAATACACCGTCCCGGCGACACAGGACGGCGACACCGGCACCGCCGCCGTGCTGCTCGCCCAGGGTGAACTCACCCCGGAGCACTCCGCGGCCCTGCCGGAGCTGGCGCAGCGTCTCGGCGCCCGGTTCGTCCTGAATCTCGCACCGGTGACCACCCGGGCCCCTGATCTGCTCGCCGCGGCGGACCCGCTGATCCTCAACGAGTCCGAGGCGGCCGAGGTCTTCGGCACGACGTCGGATGCCACGGCCGTCGCCGACGCCGCTGTCGCCGCAGTGGACGCGGGCCTCGCGACGTCCGTGCTTGTCACCCTCGGCGCCCAGGGAGCGGTCCTGGTCACCGCTGAGGGACGCACGGACATCGCCCCGGTGCCTGCGGACAGCGTCGTCGACACCACCGGCGCGGGCGACGCGTTCTGCGGGACGCTCGCTGCCGCCCTGGCGGAAGGCGAGAGCCTCGTCACGGCGGCGCACCTGGCGTCCGCAGCAGGGAGCCTGGCGGTACGCGGCCGCGGTGCCGCACCGTCCTACGCCGGGCGGGATGAGGTGCGCGCTCTGCTCTAGACTGTCCCACCATGAGGAACTTCATCAACCGCATCCTGGGATATCGCCCCGATCTGCTGATCGTACTGATCGTCCTCGGCGTCATTCTCGCCCTCATCGTGCCCGCCCGCGGCAGCGCCGCAGACGTCATGGACTGGGTCGTGAAGATCGCCATCGGCCTGCTCTTCTTCCTCTACGGCGCCCGGCTGTCCACCCGCGAGGCACTCAACGGGCTGAAGCACTGGCGCCTGCACCTCCTGATTCTGGCGTTCACTTTCGTGGTCTTCCCCCTCGTCGGCCTCGCCCTCATGCCACTCAAAGGCGTCATCGGCGACGAGCTCTACCAGGGAATCCTCTTCCTCACCCTGGTCCCGTCCACGGTGCAGTCCTCGGTCGCCTTCACCTCCATCGCCCGGGGCAACATCCCCGGCGCGATTGTCAGCGCCTCGGCGTCGAACCTCATCGGCGTCTTCGCGACTCCACTGCTGGTCCTTCTACTGATGAGCGGTACGGACGGCGGGCTGCACATCGACACCTCGGTCTTCATCGACATCGCCCTGCAGCTGCTCGCACCGTTCATCCTGGGCCAGGTCATGCGCAACGTCCCCGGCGTGAAGACGGTCGCTGGGGCGAAACCCACCAGCTACGTGGACAAGATCTCGATCGGCCTGGTGGTGTATGTGGCGTTCTCCGAGGGCATCGTGATGGGCGTGTGGAGTTCGGTGTCCTGGATCGCCATCGTCGGGATCTGCATCGGCTCCGTGATCGGGGTCTACGCCATGCTGTGGTTGACCTCGTGGACGGGACGTCGCCTCGGCTTCGACTACAAGGACCAGGTCGCGATCCAGTTCTGTGGCACCAAGAAGTCGCTGGCGTCCGGCCTTCCGATCGCAGCCGTGCTCTTCAGCGGTGGCACGGGCCTGATCATCGTGCCGTTGATGATCTTCCACCAGATCCAGCTGATGATCTGCTCGGGGCGGGCGGCGAAGTACGCGGCCGAACAGCCGGAGAACACCTGGTAGTCCGGTCAGACGCTACCGGCTCCCCGGCACCAGAGACGCCACCCGGTCGGAGAGGCGCCACTCGTCGCGGCGTCGGGCGGTACGCTGCAGCACCCCACGCTGCGCCAGCCACGTCATCAGCGACCGCGCGTCCGGTTCCGCGGCCTGCTGTAACAACGCCGCCACCTCGAGATCCACGGTCCCGGCGGCCATCAGATGGCGCAGGACCACCAACGTCGCAGCATCGCGGGCGACTCCGCGGCCGTACTCGGCGCGCACGGCGCTCAGCAACGAGACGAACTCCATGTCCGGTTCCCCGTTGAACAGGGTCACGTCCACCGCGTCCTCTTTCGCGTCGACGACCGGCGGCTCGAACCCTGCCGACAGCATCGCCAACCACATCCGGTCGAAACCTCGGGACGACCACCGTTCCAGCCCCAGCAGCTGCATCGCGTTGAGCAGGGCCGGGTTCCGCGGCTGCGACGGTCCCGACAGCAGTCGGTCAACGGTGTTTCCGCCCGGCAGACCACCGGGGGAGTGGACACGGATCATCTGCGGGGACTGGAACACGACCACCGGCTCCGGACGTGACCAGTCCCGGTGCACCAGGGCGTTGGTGATCGCCTCGTCGGCGGCAGCAGCTGGGATCGATGAGTCGTCATGCGCCCTGACCAGATCACGGAGCGACGTCGCCGACAGGACCAACGGCAGGTCCAGCGGAGTCTCGGTCGGTGGGTGGCCCGAATCCGCCTCGTCGGCCCGGTACAGGTGTCGGGCGCCCGGGGCCCGGTGGAAGAGGAGTTCCGCGGCGACCGTCGGGGCACCCTCATCTGTCAGCAGGTCCAACTTGGCCAGCAAACCCGTGCCGGTACTGTCACCGTTGGGCAGCGTCCCCGCACGCTGTGCCGCAGCCAGCAGCTCACGGCCTGCCGCCAACGCCTCCACGTCATAGTCCTGCAGAGGAACCGACGACCGCACCGCGGTGTCATCGGGATTCCCGCGAGCCCGGGCGAGCAGTTCCTTCGGCTCCCCGTCCAACGGCAGGCAGGCGTCCCCCACCCTGTGCCGGACGATCTCGTCCGGCCCCGTGTGCACCGCGAGCCCGGCAGGAACCCGGATCACGATGATGCGTGCCCCGTGGGAATAGGCCTCCCAGGCGTCCACCGTCAGATGAGGGCGTGTGCCGGTGAAGATCAGGTGGGCGATCTCTGCCGGATTGCGGTCGGTGCCGTTGAAGGCGTCCGGGCCCGGGGTCCGGTCGGCGATGCCGAAGACGATGAAACTGCGTCCCGCTGAACCGTTGGCGAAGCAGCAAGCGGTCTTGACCAGCATGTCGGCCGCCTTCTCGTCCGGACGACGGGTCGGGGTGTGGACCGGGTCCTCCTTGAAGTCCAGGACGCTGGACTCCAGGTCATCCGCCACCGCACCGTCCAGGATGCGGTCCAGCGCCTCGGCGACATCGCGGGGGAGTGCACGTTGCCGGCCCGGCGCGTCCCCTGCAGAGTCCATGGCCGAAAGACTATATCCCGCGGATGTCGCCGGCGACCGGACGAGAACGTTTGACGTACCCCAACCGCGGCCGGAACCCTGCCGGGTGCTTCAACTGCGCCACGCAATCGGCGATGACCAGCCGGAACCTCGGGTCCATCGTCGGCAGCTGGGCGACGGGGAACCAGCCGACCTCGACCGACTCCTCGTCATTGACCCGCGGCTCGGCTGCACTGTCCGGGGTGAGGACGCACCGCACCGTGGTGTCCATGAAGCTGCACACATCCCCGTTCGGATAGGTCACCGGACCGACCGCACCCGTACCGATCAGCGCATCAACCTCGACCGTCAGGCCGGTTTCTTCGGCGACCTCGCGCACAGCCGCGTCGGCGACCTCCTCACCCGGATCGATGATGCCGCACACCGGTGTCCAGCGGCCGTCGTCCGCCCGCTTGACCAGCAGGACGTCCGGCGTGGCGAACATCGGCGCGTCCTCCGCGACGTCCCGGACCACGACAGCGGTGACTCCCGGCAGCCACAGTGGTGCATGGCCGACCTTGTCGCGGAGCTCGGAGATAAAAGGCGGTGTTCCCATGGGAGACGAGTCTAATACCCGTGACAACTCGGCGCTGTTCCCCGGACAGAGGTTACGGTACCTTTACCTCCATGAGACGCTCACTGCTGCGCATCGGCGCCGCCGCCACCGCCCTGGCCACCGGAATTGCACTGGCCGCCTGCACCTCCGACGACGAGGGCACGGACGGCAACGGCTCCGGGGACGCTACCTCGACCGCGACCGACTCCTTCCCCGTGTCGGTGCCCACCACCTTCGGCGACATCGAGATCCCCGAACAGCCCACCCGCATCGTCGCCCTGGGGTGGGGCGACGCCGACATCGCCCTCAACCTGGGCGTCCAGCCCGTCGGCGCCAGCGACTTCCTCGGATTCGGCGGCGACGGCGTGAGTCCCTGGAACGAAGAGACCTACGATGAGTCACCCGAGATCCTCTCCGGTGGCGGCAACCAGGACGTCGACATCGAGAAGATCGCAGCCCTCGACCCGGATCTCATCCTCAACGTGAAGTCCGCGAGCGACCAGGAGACCTACGACCAGCTCTCCGCGATCGCACCGACGATCTCCGCGCCCGAGGGCGACGAGGGCTACACCGTGACCAGGGACACCCAGGTCGACATGATCGCCACGGCACTCGGCGAATCCGCCAAGGGTGACGAGATCAACCAGGAGGTCGACGATGCCATCGCGCGCGTCCGGGACGACCACCCGGAGTGGGCCGGCAAGACGGCCTCCGTCGTCTCGAAATACGGTGAAGGCTGGGCCGCCTACTTCGAGGGCGACGGCCGTATGGACCTGCTGACCTCACTCGGGTTCACGGAAACCGGCAACGTGGAGAAGACACCGGACACCTTCTTCACGCAGCTCTCCGACGAGAACCTCGACACCGCCGACGCCGATGTCGTCGTCGGCTTCCCGATCGGCATCACCCAGGAGGAGTTCGAGGACCTGGGCCCCTGGAAGAGCCTCGGCGCAGTGAAGGAGGGCCACGCCATCGTCGCCGACGATGACCTGTCCCAGGCGTTCTCCCTCGGTTCCCCCGATTCCGTGCTGTGGGCGCTGGAGCAGATCACGCCGAAGCTCGAGGACGCCACGAGCTAGCACCGGCCCCATGTTGGAAAGTCGCCCTCCCAGGCAGCGATCCAGCCCGATCTGCTCCCTGGAAGGGTGATAACTCTGCATCGGCCCCCTGCTGCCCCGGGATCGAGTTAGATCAAGCTATGGGGGCATTCGGGGGATACCACTGGAATCAGGCTGCGCGGAACGGACGGATACGACCGGGGCGCGGCCCCTACTTCGCGCGACGGGTCTTCCCGACGCGTATCCCTCTGCTGCGCACCACAGCACTTGCCCGCGGAACCCCGCGTTCAGTGGTGGACTCCTGGGAGAAGTTGGTGCGACGCGTCGTTCTGCCTCCATTGCCCGAGAACGTCGACACCTCCTCACGCCTGGGGCCCTGCGGACACGGGGACGACCCTTCGCCGTACCTCTGGGACATCGTCACCCGTACCCGCGCCCTGTGGTTACTCACCAGCGACGCCGTCGTCGGGGGCTGGAGCGCCGCAGGACTGCACGGGCTGCCGCACTGGGCCGACAACGAAAAGGTCGTCCTCCTGTCCACAAGGACCCGCCGCAACAACACCGGATCCAACGGTGCCGTGTTCCGGGCGCTGAAGGACGGCACCCCGACGGTGACTCCCGACCCTGAGTTTGCGGAGATGCGGGCCGTCACTGCCGCGACCGCCGCCGCCCAGTGCCTTGCGATGATCCTGACCGGGAAGAAAACGTGGTACGTGCATGACGTCCCCGGCATGGAAGACCGTCACGTCCGGGCGATCCAGTTCATCGACGCCATGTACCAGTGCACGCACCTCACCGCCGAGTTGATCCTCGACGGTGCCCGGGGGATCGTCTGCCGCCGGACCCTGAAGCGGCTGCTCACCCTCACCGACTACGGGGCACAGTCGCCGATGGAGACCGTACTGCGCCTGGTTGTCCGTGACGAACTTCCGGACGGCTACCGGTGGACGTCCCAGGTCAGGATCGACCTGGGGAACGGGCGGTCTACCGTACCGGACCTGGCCTGCCCCGAGCTGGGCATCGCCTTGTACTACGACGGCAGGCACCATGACGAACCCGGACAGACGGACACCGACTTCATGTTGTTCCAGAAGCTGAAAAACGCCGGGTGGGAGGCTCTCCGGGTCAACCGGAAACTACTCGCGGACCTGGAGGAGCTCATGGAGCAGCTACAGGGAGCGATCTTCCGGGCGCAGGAGGTCCGGGCGCATGCAGCTCGTGCGTCCCGTCCTGCAGATGTCGGATGATCACCCTCCCAGGCAGGGTTTCGAACCCGGCAGCTGCCTGGGAGGGCGACAATCCGACATTGTGGGTGGGGGAGGAGAGTACGGAGTCCGCCTCAGAACACCAGGTTCACCAGCAGCATGTAGATCACCGTGCCGAACAGGATCGACATCGTCGCCGAGCGTCGCCACAGGTGCAGTGCCGCGGTCGCCACGACGGCGATCAGCGCCGCACCGATACCGCCGGGATTCTCCGTGGAGTTGACCAGGGTGTACATCACCAGCACCGTCATCACACCGGCGGGCATGGCGATCCCCAACCAGGCAACCAGGGCCGACTCGCGGAAGTACCGCATCGCCGCGAACGGCAGGGCACGCAGCAGCAGGGTCACCAGGCCGACCCCGCCCAGGATCAGCAGGGTGTTGGTCAGGTCCACGCCTGCGGGAAGGCCGCTACTCATCGCCGGACCCCTTTCCCCGTGATCCCTGTTCCCCCTGTGACCGGTGCGTCCACAGGAACCGTCCCACCAGGTGCACGAAGTACAACGACAGTCCGATCAACAGCATCTGCTCCTGGCTCACGGCGTAACCGACCGCACCCGCGACAACGGCGACGACGGGCAGCCACACGTCCCGGCTGACGTCCAACGCCTCGATCGCCAACACCACGAACAGCGCGGTCAGCGCGAAGTCCAGGCCCACCAGATCCAGCGGCAGTGCCGACCCGACCAACGCGCCGACGACGCCGAAGACCACCCAGGCGGACTGGCAGAACATCTGCACCGCCATGACCCGAGGCTGGGTCCACACCGACCGACGCTTCGTGGACAGGATCGCGTAGGTCTCGTCCGTCAGCGAGTAGATGCCGTAGGCCTTCGCCGCCGGCGAGGTCACCGCCTCCACCGGGTAACTCAGCCCGTAGAACACGTGGCGGAAGTTCACCAGGAACCCGTACAGCGCAGCGGAGAGAGGCGCGACACCACCGGTGACCAGTGTGATCGCCAGGAACTCCATGGACCCGGCATAGAGCACGATGCTGAACACCGGCGTCCACCACCAGGCGAAACCGGTCTGGGTGACCAGGAGTCCGAAGGCCAGCCCCAGGGGTATCAGCCCGAGAGCCACGGTCCAGCTGTCCTGGATGCCTTTCCTGAACTCCGCGGATGCGGCAGGACTCACTGGTTTCCCCACCAGCGCTTCAGCTCGGCGATCGCCTCGTCACGGTCCATGGGGCCACGGTCCAGGCGCAGTTCCTTGAGGAACGCCCACGCCTTGCCGACAGCAGGCCCGGGCGGCAGGTCGAGGATGGTCATGATCTCGTTGCCGTCGAGGTCGGGGCGGACGGCGTCGAGATCCTCCTGCTCCCTGAGTTCGACGATGCGGGTGTCGAGATCCTCGACCGCCCGCGCCAGCCGGGCGGCCTTGCGCTTGTTCCGGGTGGTGCAGTCCGCCCGGACGATGACCTGCAGCTGGGGGAGGAGGTCACCGGCGTCGGCGACATAGCGCCGCACCGCCGAATCGGTCCACGCGCCGTCGCCGTAGCCGTGGAAACGCATGTGCAGGAACACCAGTTGACCGATGTCCTGGATCTGGCGTTTCGGGTACTTCAGCGCCTTGAGCCGCCGACGGGTCATCCGTGCACCGACCACCTCGTGGTGGTGGAATGTCACCGCCCCGGAGTCGGTGAACTCGCGGGTGTCGGGTTTGCCGATGTCGTGCATCAGGGCGGCCCACCGCAGCACAAGGCGCGCCTCGTCAGGCACCTCGTCGCCCAGCCGCCCCTCCAGCTCCGTGGCATTGCGCAGGACCTGTAGGGAGTGGGCGTAGACGTCCTTGTGCTGGCGGTGCTCGTCCTGGGTGAGTTTCAGGGCGGGGAGTTCGGGCAGGACGTGGTCGGCGAGCCCGGTCTCCACCATCATGTCCAGGCCCGTCCAGGGCTCGGCACCGAGCATGAGCTTGTTCAGCTCGGCGGCGACCCGTTCGGCGGTGATGCGCCCGATCTGGTCGGCCATGTCGGTCATGGCGGTACGCACCCGGTCGGCGACGCTGAATCCCAGTTGGGAGGCGAAGCGGCAGGCGCGGAGCATGCGCAGCGGATCGTCGTGGAAGGACTGTTCCGGCGCAGCCGGGGTGTCGAGCACTCCGGCGGCGAGGTCCTCAAGCCCGTTCAACGGGTCGCGGAGTTCGTGGTCGCCGTCGGCGGAGAGTTCGAGGGCGATGGCGTTGCAGCGGAAGTCGCGACGCACCAGGTCACCGTCCAGCGTGTCACCGAAAGTGACCTCGGGGTTGCGCGACGCCCCGTCGTAGGCGTCGGCGCGGAAGGTGGTGATCTCCACGATCAGGCCGTGGAACATGGCGGATACGGTGCCGAACTCGATACCGGTGTCCCAGACGGTCTCAGCGACCTCGTCGAGGATCGCGGTCACGACGTCCGGGCGCGCGTCGGTGGTGAAGTCCAGGTCGAATTCAGGAACAGCACCAGAGTCCGGGGTCAACCGTCCAAGCAGGGCGTCCCGGACGGATCCGCCGACAAGGTAGAGCCGGTGGCCACGGGAGACGAACGCCTCCGCCAGTGCGGTGAGCGTCCGGTCGGTTCTGTCGTCGTCCTTCACCGCCGACCATGCGGTGGCGAGCATCGTCGCTGCGTCCTGGTTCTCCTGCGTCTGCCGTCCGGTCACCCCCCGGATTTTACAGTTCCCACAAACTGCCCCGCAGGCACTACCCTTGTTCCCCATGAACCAACGGCGTCGCCGCTCCAACGGGAGCTCCTCACGGCCGGACCAGCGCCGGTCTCCGGCACGCTCCGTTCAGCAGCGTGACCACAGTGAACTGCCGACCTCGGTGGAGACCAGCGCCGGTGGCCTCGTGTTGTCGGGGCTCGCCGAAGCGGTGCGGGGGGACGGGTCGGTGGACCTGTCGCGGATGTACGTCGCCCTCATCGGACGGCTGGACCGTCGTGGCCGGTTGCTGTGGTCGATCCCGAAGGGCCACATCGAGCCGGACGAGTCCCACCACACCACCGCGGAGCGTGAGGTGTGGGAGGAGACCGGTGTCAGCGGGGAGGTCGTCAGCGATCTCGGGACGATCGACTACTGGTTCGTCTCGGAAGGCCGCCGCATCCACAAGACGGTGCACCACCACCTCCTACGCTATGTCGACGGCGACCTCAATGACGAGGACCCCGAGGTCACCGAGGTGGCGTGGCTGCCGGTGAGCAACCTCGTCGAGCGTCTCGCCTACGCCGATGAGCGCAAACTCGCCCGTCAAGCCCACGACCGGTTGCCCGACCTCGCCCGCGCGGAGGCGAAGGCCGGGCGACGCACCCCGCGGTAGTGAGGCGGCGGATGTCGCGGTCGTCGCGATTGACACTGCCGGTCCGGCCACTGGCCTGTCTCGCCGTGGCGGCCGTGGGGTTGGCGCTCACGCCGGTCGTTCCGGTCGCACCGGCACAGGACGGTCCCGCAGGGGGGACGCTCTGGTCGAATCCCGAGGCGCGGTCCGCGGACCCGGACAGTGGAGTGTCGCTGGAGATCCTCGGACAGCAACCGGCCACGGTTACCGGCAGCGGGGCCCTGGACCTGCGGATCCGCGTGACGAACTCCTCTGACCAGGAGCTCTCGGGCCTGCAGTTGCGTACCCAGCACCAGAATGCCGTGGACGCGCCGGACGGTGTGGCGACATCGTTGATGTCGAATCAGGGGGAGTACCCGTGGGTGGGTCCCTTCCAGCAGCTCGACGGCACCCTGGATCCCGGCGAGGAACGTCAGTTCCGCCTGACCGTGCCCGTCGACGGGCGTGCCGGCAGTCTCAGCGGCCTGGGACTGGAGGGCCCCGGCGTCTACCCGCTGTTGCTCAACCTCAACGCCGACCTGGGGGGATCGGGAACGTCCTTCGTCGCCGCGACACGCACGACCGTGACCGTCACCGAGACGGAGGGCAGCGACAACACCGGGAACCCTGACGAGACCGCCACCGGCCGGCCTGCGGGGATCACCATGCTCTGGCCCCTGTCGTCGAGTGCCACGGCAGGTGCGGGCCAGGTCGGCGACGCTCCCGAACCCAATGAGCTGTACCTTCCCGACGAGTCACTGGCCGAGGAGCTGCAGCCGGAAGGTCGGCTCAGCACCCTGTTGTCGACGTACCGTTCGGCGGCTGCCGACTCCGACGACCTGCAGGAGGCGACGTGCATCGCCATCGACCCTGACCTGCTCGAAACCGTATCCCGGATGAGTGGGGGCTACCGGGTCGGCGAGGCTCCGAGCCCCGTGGAAGAGCCGGTGCGACTCCGTGACCGGTGGACCACTAACCGCACCGGAGACGACTCCGTCGAGGGCACCGGAGCCGCCGATGCCGCGTCGTGGCTGGAAGAACTGCGCACCATCGTCGACGGTCAATGCACCGTCCCGCTCCCGTTCGGCGGCGCTGATGTGGATGCCGTCACCGGGGTCGACGATCCCCGGGTCACCGAACTGTCGGAACGCGGGACGGAGACGATTTCGGACATTCTCGACACCGACTCCGCCGAAGGCGTGGTCGTGCCGGGATCGGGATATGTCTCCGATGCCTCGGTGCAGCGGTTCAGCACCACCGGCAGGGAAACACCGACCACGGTGCTCGTCGCGGATGACTCGGTGGCCACGAACGACGGTGGAGAAGCCGGAATCGTCACCCTGCCGGGTGGGACGCGTGCCCTCCGGTTCCCCGCCGCGCTGGGTTCCGCACTCGCGGCCACCGGGAACAGCCCCACCACGACCGCCTACAGTGCACCGACGTCGCGACGCGACCTCGACGACGACAGTGCGGCCGAACGAATGGCGGCCGCGGTCGGCGTTCTCGACCTGGAACTGAGCGGTGCCGGCTCCTCCGACAGCGCGCCGGCCGGCAATGTCATCGCCACTCCACCGGCGGAATGGACCGTGGATGAGGACGACGCGGCGACGTGGCTCGAGGCGGTGACCGGCCGTCTGGAGGACGGGTCGGCCCGTGCCGTCTCTTTCGGAGCCGCCCTGCGTGGTGTGGCATCCGATGGCTCGGTGCAGGAACCGGAAGCCGATCCCGCACCGGTGGGGGAGGGCGAGGTCGCCGAGGGAAGAGGGCTCGCCGAGGACCTGCACGACTTCACCCGGATCATGGTCGACAACGACAACGTCGCTCTCACCCCTGAGATCTTCACGCGTCCCATGGTTGATGACCTGCTTCGCTCATTGACGGACAATCGTCGCCGGGTCGCCGATGAGCATGCCGCCGCCCGCGACCGCGCAACCGAACGTCGGGGGAGTGTCCGGGCTCTGATCCGCGAGCTGCGTGAGTCGGTGTCTCTTCTGCCGCCGGGCAGCGTGTTCACCCGGACCAGCGATTCTTCACCCCTGATCGTGGTGGCGCGCAACGGGCTGCCCCTGCCGGTGCGGGTGAACGTCGACTACGAATCCGACGACGGGGTCACCCTCAACACGCCCGGGATGCAACTGATTCCGGCACAGGGAAGTGTCACCCTGCAGATGACGACGTCCTTTCCCTCGGACATCCGCGAGACCGACCTGACCATGTATCTCGAAACGCCGGATGACATGCGCATTTCCGATCCGGTGACGATCCGCATGGCGTCCGGCCCCGGCAACGGCGCGCTCGTCGTGGGCATCGGTGTGGCCGTCGTCTTCGGCCTGTTCGCCGTGATCCGGGTGACCAAAAGACACCGGCAGTTAGCGAACCACCGGGGGCGTGCACGAAGATAGAGCGGTGACTGATTCTCGAGAAGACCCCGGCGACGCCGCACATACCGGCGAACGGGGGCGGTTCCGCGCCGCCACCCCGCCGGCGAAAGCTGCGCCATCCCGGTCCTCCCGCTCCTCCGGATCGACCGACCACGACACCAGTGACGCCACCGGCGGCACCGATTCCGGTGCCGACCATTCGAAGCTGAACATGTCCCCCGCCGAGCGGGCGGCGACGGATCCGCGGTTGACCAAGGCGACAGCGGCAGCGTCGAAGACCACCAGTTCGTCCGGCGCGAGCATCACCGAAGCTGCGGACGGTAACGAGGGATCCGGCGCCACGACGGCCTCAGACACCGATGTCGTCCGCGCGACGGGATCGATGGCGATAGCCACCCTCCTGAGCCGGATCACCGGCTTCCTGCGGACCGCTTTGATCGGTTGGGCCCTCGGTGCCGGGGTCGCCAGTGCGTTCAACACCGCGAACACACTGCCGAACCTCATCACCGAGCTGGTGCTCGGTGCGGTGCTCACCAGTCTCGTCGTGCCGTTGCTCGTGCGCGCGGAGAAAGAGGACTCGGACCGCGGCGCAGCGTTCATCAGACGCCTGTTGACCTTAACGTTCACACTGATGATGACCGTCACGGTCATCGCGGTGCTTGCCGCACCGCTATTGACCCGGGTGTCACTGGACTCCGATGGCCAGGTCAACATCGGCATGTCGACCGCGTTCGCCTACCTGGTGCTGCCGCAGATCGTGTTCTACGCACTGTTCGCGGTGATGATGGCGGTACTGAACACCAAGGGCATCTTCAAGCCCGGTGCCTGGGCACCAGTGGTCAACAACGTGGTCACCCTGGCTGTCCTGAGTCTTTACATCCTGCTGCCCAATGAGTCGAAGCTCGGCAAGGATGACGTCGTGACGATCACCGACCCGCACATCATGCTGCTGGGTCTGGGTACCACGCTGGGTGTCGTCGTGCAGGCGGCGATCATGGTCCCCTACCTTCGCAAGGCCGGGGTGGATATCCGACCGCTGTGGGGCCTGGACGACCGGCTGAAGCAATTCGGCGGCATGGCCCTGGCAATCGTGGTCTACGTGCTGATCTCCCAGATCGGCTGGGTCCTCAACAACCGCATCGCCTCCAGCTCCGGTGCAGGCCCGACGATCTACATGCAAGCCTGGCAGCTGCTGCAGGTGCCCTACGGTGTGATCGGCGTGACCCTGCTGACCGCGGTGATGCCGCGCCTGTCCCGCAATGCCGCCGACGGCGACGACAAGGCCGTCGTCAAGGACCTGACCATGGCGACGAAACTGACGATGCTCGCGCTGGTGCCCGTCATCGCCTTCTTCACGGCCTTCGGCACGCTGATCGCCCCCGCGCTGTTCGCCTACCAGGAATTCTCACTCGACGACGCGAACGTCCTGGGCTGGACAATCAGCTTCTCCGCTTTCACGCTAGTCCCCTACGCGATCGTGCTGCTGCACCTGCGCGTGTTCTACGCCCGTGAGGAAGTGTGGACGCCGACGTTCATCATTGGCGGCATCACCATCACCAAGGTGTCCCTGGCGTACCTCGCCCCGCACATCGCCAGCGAGCCCCGTCTGGTGGTCGTCCTGCTGGGCGCGGCGAACGGCATGGGATTCGTCGCCGGAGCCATCATCGGTCACCGGCTGCTGAAACGTTCCCTGGGACACCTCGGCATGCGCAGTGTGCTCAAGACTTCCTTGTGGGCCCTCGGGGCCTCTGCGGTCTCGGCCCTGATTGTCTGGCGTCTGGACGCTCTCGTGGACCGTTTCCTCATTCCGGACGGCTTCATGTTCGGCTTCCTCCTGCGTCTGATGATCGCCGGTGTGGTGTTCCTGGCGATCGTCATGCTGATCATGTCGCGCTCGAAGCTGCCGGAGGTCATGACCGTGGGTGCGACGCTGGCCCGTCTGCCCGTGGTCGGACGGTTCTTCGCCGGTGCCGTCCCCGAGGACGAGGACGGGCGTCCTGCGGCACGTATCACCGAGATGCCGATCGCCGGCATGGCGGGCCTCACGGGACAGGACGTGGTGGGCCCTGCGATGCCGCCGCTGTCGGCAGGCCGGGTCCGCGGTCCGCGTCTGGTCCCCGGTGCCCCGATCCTGCAGGGCCGGTTCCGGCTGCTGTCGGATCACGGTGGCTCACCGGCGGCCCGGTTGTGGCAGGCCCGCGACAACGAGACCGGCGACCTGGTCGCCCTGACCATTCTCGACCCACAGGTCGCCGGTGTCGGTTCCCGCGAGCTGCTGGACCGCAGTGCCACTCTCGCAAAGGTCTCGTCCCCGGGTGTGGCACGGGTGCGGGAGATCTGCGACGCCCGGACACTGGTCGTGGTCGTCGCCGACTGGACCGACGGTGCACCGTTGACCCGGGTGGCGGAGTCCGGTCCCGACCCGCTGGCCGCCGGTTACGCGATGGCCGATCTGGCGGATGCCGCCGGCGACGTCGCCGACCTGGGCGGATCGCTGGGCATCGACCACCGCAACCGGCTGCGGATCAGCTCGGAGGGCCGTGCCGTCCTGGCGTTCCCGGGTGTGTTGCCGGGCGGCTCATCCCGCCAGGACGTGCACGCGATCGCCGTGTCGCTGGACATGCTGTTGAGCTCGGTGCCGTCGCACCTGATCCCGGCGGAACTCCAGCAGATCCTGGACGACGCCCGACAGGTCGACGGTGTCGACGCCCGGCAGTTGGCTACGCGGTTGCGCGCGGCCACGACCTCCGAGTCACCGGACGCCGACCTCGTCACCAGTGCCGACGTCGCGCCGAACCCGGAACAGCGTGCCGGCTTCGGTGCCGCGCCGGAGAAGCCGGGGCGCACCGCGCTGTCCGTGACACTGACGATCGCCGGACTGTTCCTCATCGTCGCGCTGATCGTTGTCGTGGTGGCCTACTTCGGCGGTGACCGCAGGGATTCGCCGGTGACCACGGACTCGATCCGTGGCGGACAGTCCACCTCGGCCCAGGCAGCCGCAGAACCGGAACCCGTGGGCGTGTCGGACGCCAGTGAATGGGCCCCGGCCGAGAGCGGCACCGGGACCCTCGACAACCCGGAGGATGCCCCGTTGGTCATCGACGGAGACCCCGCGACGACCTGGAGTTCAGCACAGTACGTCGACCAGCTGGGGGACGGGCCGTCCTCCCTGAAACCGGGGATCGGGCTGCTGCTCTCACTGGACGAGGCCGCGTCGGTGACCTCTGTCGACCTCGAGGGTGTTCCGGACGGGACCCGGATCGAGCTGCGCTCGGGGTCCGGCGACATCACCGCGGTGGACCAGACGGAGCTGGTGGACGCGGAGACCGCGTCCGGTGGCACGCTGACCCTGTCCGGCGAGGACGCGCCCACCGGCGACCGTGTGCTGCTGTGGATCACCGAACTGCCGATGCCGGAGGCTGCCTCGGTGGGAGAGGTCACGGTGCACGGCGTGCGGGAGTGACCGCGACATCAAGCGACGTATCGTGCCGTATCCGGAAAACTGGATACGGCACGATACTTTGCGATACGCCGCCAGCCACCGAACCGTCCGAACCGGTAGCGTCCGCGGCCGTGCAGCCGTGTCCCGTCCTGCTACACCTCGTGGTCAGTCGATAGCAGTTCAGGAGCGAGGCTGGGCGGTGTCCGCGCGCGTGCGTCCCCCCATCGCAACCCACCATTAAAGCCCACATGCCCCCCAACCCTGGGCCGTCCGGCCTCGCGGTGGTGAAGTTGTCCACAGCCCCTCCGCAGATGCGTTCCGTTCGCTAAGGTTGTGCACAAGGCTTTCCTCCGCGGGGACGGAGGGGAGCAGGGGACACTTCCATTGGGGGAATTCATGACCATGTCAGCTATCTCGACAATAGCTGCGCCCACCGCAGCAGCGTCAGAAGCGCTGTCGGACGCCGAACTGCTGCGCCGGCACCTCGCCGGATGCGCCACATCCTTCACCGACCTGGTGGGCCGACATTCCGGGCTACTGGGGTGGGCGCTGCACCAGGCAGGTGTACCTGTCGAGGACCGCCAGGACGTCCTGCAGGACGGACTGCTCAAGATCCACCGCACGGCAGCCACATTCCGCGGTACGAATTCCGCCGCATCCTGGTTGCACACCATCATGCGCAACACGGCGCTGACGCACCTGCGCGACAGCCGACGCCGTAACGACGAGCTTGCCCGGGCAGTGGAGCTGAGGGAGAGGTTGCGCTATCTGCCGGACAGTCGCACCGTGGATGCCGGACGAATGGTGCACCGCATTCTGCTCCATGAGGCAGTCAACCAACTTCACCCAGGCCTGCGCGACGTGATCGTGCTCACCGACATGCAGGACTGGTCCCTGCGTGACACGGCGAACCACCTGGGCATTCCCACCGGGACGGTGAAGTCTCGTCGGGCGAGGGCGCACCGTCACCTGCGCGCGCAGCTTGCAGAAGCCGGGGTGGCACCTGTGGTGTCCGGTGCGTCGCTAGAATCGTCGGCATGAGTGATTCCACCCCGTCTGTGCATGACGTCGTCATCATCGGTTCCGGCCCCGCCGGCTACACCGCCGCCATCTACGCCGCCCGCGCGGAGCTCAAGCCCCTGGTCTTCGAGGGCATGGATTTCGGTGGCCTGCTGATGCAGACCACCGAGGTCGAGAACTTCCCCGGATTCCCGCAGTCCATCATGGGGCCGGCGCTTATGGACGATATGCGCAATCAGGCTGAACGCTTCGGTGCCGACCTTCGCATGGAGGATGTCGTCCGGGTCGAGTTGGACGGTGAACTGAAGAAGGTCTTCACCGACGAGGAGGAGTTCCACGCCCGTACGGTCATCCTCGCCACAGGGGCGGAGCCGCGGTATCTCGGCGTTCCGGGCGAGGAAGCGCTGCTGGGCCACGGTGTCTCGGCGTGCGCGACCTGCGACGGCTTCTTCTTCAAGGAGAAGCAGATCGCCGTGATCGGTGGCGGCGACTCTGCGATGGAGGAGGCTAACTTCCTCACGAAGTTCGGTGACCGCGTGACCATCATCCACCGTCGTGACGAGTTCCGTGCCTCGGCCATCATGGAGGAACGGGCACGCAACAACCCGAAGATCGACATGATCATGAACTCCCGCGTCACCGAGGTACTCGGTGACGGCAGTGTGCAGGCGCTCAAGCTCGAGGACACGGTCACCGGGGAGACCCGCGAGGTGCCGATGGACGCGATGTTCGTGGCCATCGGCCATGACCCCCGTACCGCCGTGTTTGACGGGCAGGTCGACCTTCAGGACAACGGCTACGTCAAGGTTGATGAGCCGTCCACGAAGACTTCCGTCCCGGGTGTGTTCGCTGCCGGGGACCTGGTGGATTCCCATTACCAGCAGGCGATCACCGCGGCCGGGTCCGGGTGCCGTGCGGCGCTGGACGCTGAAGGTTACCTGGCCGCTCTCTGAGGGCCGCCGGAGCCCGGCTTAGCCGGATCGTGACCCTACCGTGACCGCTCCGTGACTGTTCAGCGTATGTTTCCGTGCTCCTACTCCCGCGGGTATTGTGGTGTGGACACTCTTGCTCCCATCACCCTCAGGAGATTTCACCTATGTCCGACCCCGTGACCGTCACCCAGGACACGTTCCGCAGCACCGTCATCGAGTCGGACGTTCCCGTCCTGGTGGACTTCTGGGCTGGTTGGTGTCAGCCCTGCATCCAGATGGAACCGGCCCTCGAGAACATTGCTACCGCATATGACGGTTCCGTGACCGTGGCCAAGGTCAACGTGGAGGAGGAGCGAGGGCTCGCGTCGATGTTCCAGGTCATGTCCATCCCCGCACTCTTCATCTTCCACAATGGAAAGAAGGTCGTGGAGCTCCACGGACGGCAGTCCGAAGCAGACCTGTCCGCCAGCCTCGATTCCCTCATCTCGGCGTGATCTCTTCCCTTGACCATCAACGACCTGTGACGGAAACGAGAGGACAACGTGCACCGTAACTCACTCAAGCTGGGCGACCGGAGCCCGCGCGTCGCCGAAGTTCGCAGTACCCTCGCCCGGCTTGGATTCATTGACGGATTCACCGGGGATACCTCGGGGGACGCCGGCCAACGGTGGACCCCTGAGGATGAACTCTTCGACGCCGACCTGGACATTGCCCTGCGGGCCTTTCAGCAGCGACGCGGCATCATCGCCGACGGACACATCACTGACGGCACGTTACGGGCGCTCCGTGAAGCGTCCTACACACTCGGCGCCCGGGTGCTCTCCCTGCAACCACCGGGACACTTCTTTGTCGGTGATGATGTTGCCGAGCTTCAGGCACAGTTACATGACCTCGGTTTCTACACAGACCGGGTTGACGGCCAGTTTGGCCCGCAGACCCACGATGCTGTCCGGAAGTACCAGCTCAACTACGGTCTCACCAATGACGGCACCTGCGGCCCGGTGACTCTCCGTGCGCTGAGTTACCTGGGCCGGCGTATCACCGGTGGATCACCGCAGGCCATCCGTGAGAAGGAGCAGATCAGAGCGGCAGGTCCGCAGCTCACAGGTAAGCGGATTGTCATTGATCCGGGCCTGGGTGGGGACGTCGTCGGCCGGACCGTAACCGGTCGTTACGGCACCATCACCGAGGAGGAGATCCTGTGGGACCTGGCCACGCGGACCGAAGGCCGCATGATCGCGGCCGGCATGGAGACGATTCTTTCGCGTCCCCGTAGCGACAATCCCTCAAGCCTCGACCGCGCTGCCCTGGCCAATGCTTTCGGCGCAGATCTGATGATCTCGCTCCGGGCGGACGTCTATCCGAATGAGCGGGCCAACGGTGCGGCCTCGTTCTATTTCGGATCGGAGATCGGCTCGTCATCCCTGACGGGGGAGAAGCTCTCCGGCTTCATCCAGCGTGAGGTCACCACGCGGACGTCGTTGACGAACTGCCGCAGCCACCGTCGTACCTGGGATCTGCTCCGAATGACGAAGATGCCGGCTGTCCAGTTCGTCGCCGGCTATCTGACCAACGACGACGATGTCGCCGTACTGACAGATCCGGATGTCCGCGACACCATCGCCGAAGCTCTGGTTGTTGCGGTGAAGCGTCTCTACCTGCTGGACGCCGACACGGCGCCGACCGGGACGTACCGGTTCGCTGACGTGCTCGAAGCAGAAAAGCTGGCCTGAATGACAACCCTGTGTTTTAAGCCCGCTGCCCGCCGAGGACGGTACTGAGCGGGATCCGGTTGTTCAGGATCTCGTGAGCATCGGACTCGTAGTTGCTGAACAGTGACGATCCCTCCGCCAGCTTCTTGCGGTACCTCGGAAACCGAGGATGTTTTCCGACGACGGTGAAACCCTGCTGCTCAAGGATGTCAGCCGACAAGACCGGGGCCGCCTCAAGGTCCGACCCCGACCGACGGGGACGCTCCTCCCAGCCGTGGTAGCCCTCCGGGATGTATCCCAGGGGAGTCCCGTCCGCATCGTTACGACCATAGGCCTCCACTGCAGCAACTCCGCGGCGTTCTGCTTCAGTGAGAATAGTGTCAATCAGACTATGTTCCAGGTAGAGCCCCATGTAGGGCTGCTCCACGAAAACAGTCGAGATCTGGATGGCATCACCAGATACGGGACCCGAGGGCATTCCCTCTGACCCGGGAAAATAGGCCGGTGGAGCGAAGAAGGCGGTAGCTGCTGGCCGTTCTCCGCTTCCCTCATCTCCGGTCCCGACGAACGCTGTATAGCCGCAGGTCCCCCACCGGTAAAGGACGGAGTGGATCCACATCTGCTTGTCGAACGCGGGATCAGCACTGGTCACCGCAGGCGCGAGCTCCCAGAAAACGTCGCTCCCCGCGGTAGGCGCCACCACATCACCACTGTCGTGTTGCAGTGCGCTGTACCTGATCTCCACCGATTGTCCTCCTTTGTCGGAGGTCGAGTTTACCCGGCACGCGAGAGCATCGCGGGAGGTACAGGGAATCCGACGTGCAGCTCACAGTTTCACGTGAAACTGTGACTGATCACTATTCTCTGGGAAGTTTGAGTAGATCCGTGATCCGCTCGAAGTCATCCTCATCACCAAATTCGACGACGATCTTTCCCTTCTTCGCGCCCATCTGTACGGTAACCCGGGTGTCGAGCGCGTCGGCTGCAGATGTGGCCCACTGAGTGACTGCCTCCGGCTGGTCACGGGGTGCACGGGATTTCCGCGGGACCTGCTCGTCGCCACGGTTAAGCAACACGACGGCTTCTTCAGTTGCTCGCACGCTGAGACCTTCAGCGATGATACGCTCAGCCAACTGATCCTGAGCTTCAGGACCGGCTTTCACTCCTAAGAGGGCCCGAGCGTGTCCGGCACTCAAAACACCTGCGGCGACCTTCCGCTGAGCCCCCACCGGAAGCTGGAGGAGCCGGATCATGTTCGTGATCAGTGGTCGCGACCGACCGAGACGTCGCGCAAGCTCGGCCTGGGTGACATCAAACTCTTCCAGAAGCTGCTGGTATGCGCTGGCTTCCTCCAAGGGGTTAAGCTGCACACGGTGGATATTCTCCAGCAGGGCATCCCGGAGCATGTCCTGGTCATCGGTCTCCCGGACAATAGCGGGAATCGTGTCAAGTCCGGCCAGCTTCGAGGCACGCAGACGACGCTCGCCCATGATCAACTCATAAGTGGAGTCTCCGGTGGGACGAACAACAACGGGCTGAAGGAGACCGAACTCTGTGATCGAGTGAACCAGCTCATTGAGGGGTTCTTCCTCAAAGGTCTCCCGCGGATTCTTCCGGTTGCGGCGGATTGAGCCAAGAGGGAGCTCCCGGTAGGTCGCTCCGATGTTCTCTTGCGGCACCTCGGCAGATTCCGGGCCTTTGGTGCGGCTAGTAGTGGTAGTGCGCCCCTCGGAAGTAACGTCACTGTGACGCTGACCCGCTGGACCGAGAATGACGTCTGCCGCGCCAGCACCCAACCTCGGCTTCGACGGGCTGGTCGGAATCAGGGCCGCAAGTCCTCGACCGAGACCACCACGCTGAGTCTCTGTCTGAGGAAGCTGGGGGAGGGTCGGCTTGTTCTTCTCTGACATCAGTTACTGCTTCCTGTCCTGAGTTCAGGTGCCACACCGATCGGGGCAGTTTCGGGGAGAGGGAGGTAGTCGCCGCGTTCTGCGAACTCGACGGCGGCATCGAAGTAGGCAAGGGCACCGCGAGACCCGGCGTCATACTGAAGCACGGTCTTGCCGTATCCCGGCGCCTCTGACACCTTGACGCTGCGCGGTATCTGGTTTTCCAGCACAGCGCTACCAAAGTGATTCCGCACTTCGCTGGCGACCTGCTCCGACAGTTTCGTCCTCGCATCGTACATGGTGAGCAAGACAGCGGATACGTGTATTTCCGGGTTCAGATGCTCACGAATCATCGAGATGTTATTGAGAAGCTGGCCCACGCCCTCCAGTGCATAGTACTCACACTGGATCGGAATCAAGACCTCCGTCGCGGTGTTCATCGCGTTGATGGTGAGGAGCCCCAGCGACGGAGGGCAGTCAATGAAGACATAGTCATACCCCTCACGCTCCAGGTAGGACGGGCTGAGCGCGTCACACAGCCGGTACTCTCGACGGACCATGGACACGAGTTCAATCTCAGCACCAGCGAGGTCAATCGTCGCAGGAATGCAGAAGAGGTTCTCGTTCTCCGGATTGCCCTGGATGACCTCCGCCGGTGACTTCTCGCCGATAAGCAACTCATAGCTCGACGGCGTACCGATCCGGTGCTCAGCTCCGCATGCGGTAGAGGAATTCCCCTGGGGATCGAGGTCCACAACAAGTACCTTCAATCCGTGGAGTGCCAACGCCCAGGCGAGGTTCACCGCCGACGTCGTCTTACCGACGCCACCTTTCTGGTTGGCGATCGTGATCCTCCGTGTCCGCGGCGGACGGGCGAGGGTGAGACGGTCCGGATTCTGAATACGGGCAGCGCGACGCGCAGCGTCGGCGATAGGGGTGTCATCCCACTCGGGAGGAATCATGAACGTCCTTTGCGTGACAGAGTGTGTGGTGCAGCGTGGCCGTGTTTCACGTGAAACGCGGGGTGTACCGAGTGCCCTTCATCGATAGCCTAGTCCCCGCACGGGCGCCGAACAACGAAAGTTTCACGTGAAACCGCCAGCCGAAATAACATCGTTGTCATTCAGCGTAGGCGCTCGACGTCCACCACGAAAGTAGGCTGCGACAGGACCGCGGCACCGACCTCCAGGACCGTTCCAGCCGAGCCGCCAGCCCGAGTGAGTTCCCGTGCATCACGGACCAGTTCTTCTTGCGCCGACGAGCCTTTCAATGCCTTCACATGCCCACCCACGCTCGCCAGCGGCAGGGACCAACCCATCAGACGACCGACAGGTGCCACCGCGCGCGAGGTGACCACGTCTGCACCACCAACCGCCGTGGCGATGTCCTTCTCCTCCGCACGTCCGCGGAACACCTCGACATTGTCAAGAGCCAGATCAGCGACAACTTCGTTCAGGAACGTCACACGCCGCAGCAGGGGCTCAACGAGTTGGACCCGTAGATCGGGTCGAGCTATAGCCAAGGGGATTCCAGGGAGCCCGGCGCCAGAACCGACATCCACGACGCGGGCCCCATCCTCCACAACCTCACCCAGGACTGCGCTGTTCAGAATGTGACGCTCCCACAACCGGTCGACCTCACGCGGGCCGATCAGGCCGCGGACAACGCCCGCATCGCGTAGCCACCCTGCATAGCGCGACGCAAGGGCCGTGCGGTCACTGAAGACCGTCTCGGCCTCCGGGGGAGGGGAGGGGGCGTCCTGGGGCGAGAGGTACTCTTCTGACTGGCTCACGCTCCCAGTGTAGCGAGGACCCGGACGTGGAAATACAGAAGACCCCGCTCCCTCTGACAGGAGCGGGGTCTGTGCGGCGGGTGGGAGCTTACTTCCCGTCATCTTTCTTCGGCTTTTTGGGCTTGGCGCCCGGCTTCGGAGCGGTGGAGCGTTTGGCCTCGATCTTCGCGGCCTTCTCTTCCTCTTCCTCACGATCCATCTTCCGGAAGACCAGGAGCTGCTGGACGAACATCCAGGACGTGTTGGCGCACATGTAGACAGCCAGACCGACCTGCCAGAGGAAACCGCCGGCAAACATGAAGACGGGCAGGACCCAGAGCATGAGTTTCTGCATCATCATCATCTGGTTCTGCATCATGTCTTCCTGCGCCGTCGCGTTCTTCTTCTTCGGCTGCGCAGCCTGACGCTTCTTCTGGCGGTCCATCGACATGCGGGCATTGAAGTGCATGAGCACCGACGCAATGAGCATCAGGGGAAGCACCACGATGACGATGTTCCACTGGGCGAAGTCCACATTGCCGTTCGGGTCAAAGGCCCTGTAGGAGTCCTTCTCCATCGTGATGAACGCCGACAACGGCGTACCGAACAAGCGCGCGTCGAGGAAGGACTGGACCTCGTCCACGCCGAAGAAGTAATTCGAGGTGTTCCGGGTCTCTTCGATCGACATGCCCAGCTGACCGGTGCCGGTGCCGGTACGGTTGAATGACCGGAGCACATGGAACAAACCGATGAAGATCGGGATCTGCACCAGCATAGGAAGGCAGCTGGCGAGAGGATTGACGCCCATCTCCTTCTGGAGCTTGCGCATCTCCATCGCCTGGGTCTGCTGATCTTTGGCGTACTTCTTCCGGATCTCCTGCATCCGGGGCTGCATCTCCTGCATCTTTCGGCTGGAGCGCAGCTGCTTGATCGTGGGGCGGACGAGAAGGCCACGGATCGTGACGACCAGGAAGATGATCGCCAAGGCCCAGGAGAGACCGGAATCAGGTCCCAGCACAAAGCCGAAGGCTTTGTGCCAGAACCACAACACCGCCGAGATGGGGTAGTAGATGAAGTCAAGCACTGCTGGTGCAATCTCCTTGTAGTAGGTGAACGGTCATCTGCGCGTCCGACGCCGGATTGGGGGTACCGGATCCCAGCCGCCGGGATGCCAGGGACCGCATTTAGCGAGGCGAGCAACGCTGAGGAGAAAACCTCTCACCACGCCATGACGAGAAAAGGCTATCAGGGAGTACGCGCTGCACGACGGCTCAAAACGGCAGGACGGTCCTAGTTTAAGGGGTGAAAGATGGTTCTGGTAACCAAGAACCACGCGCCGCAGGGCCCGCGCCCTCCCACGGGACACGTCCCAAGGGTCAGGCGGTGAGCCGACGGAGCGCTCGTCGCACATCAGATTCCAGCTCTGCTGAGGTCGCTGCCCCTGATGCGGGCAGCGCCCGAATCACCAGACTCTGCCACGGCTCAAGGGAAAATTCTTCGAGAAGAACAGCGGTGACATGCCGCAGCCTGCGCGACACGGAGTGCCGTGTGACGGCGTTTCCCACCGCTTTGGACACCACCAACCCCATCCGAGGCCCCCCGGAGACGACGGTATCCGTCCTGTCATGCAAATACACCACCACCGTGCGAGTCCCTTTCTTACGACCTCGGCGGACTGTCTCACTGAACAGTGAGGACGACCGAAGCCGGTGTTCGGGGGCAAGCACGGTGGTGGTGTGAGGCGGGACGCGCTACGCGGTAACGCTGTCGCGACCCTTACGGCGACGAGCCGACACGATGGCGCGGCCGGCGCGGGTGCTCATGCGTGCGCGGAAGCCATGCTTGCGCGAACGACGACGATTATTGGGCTGGAAAGTACGCTTGCCCTTGGCCACGGTACTCACTCCTTATGTTGTTCAACGCCGCGGCCGACCGGTGCCGGCCCGCCCTACAGCGGACCGGCACCGGCCCATCCACCGCGACTGCGGTCAGGTGGGTCGGAAGACCGGACAGGATCGGCAGATCCCGGGCCATCCATCCGTTCGATGACGGGGGTGAGAGTCAGAGACACCGGAAAAGCGGTTCAGTGACACTCGAAGACGATGACGAGCCTACGTGGTCACACCCGCAAATCAAAATCCCGACGTACAACAGGTGTGTCATTCACCGTACGGCCCTCTGCAGGTCATCCTTGCAAACGGTCGGCTACGCACAGATGTCGCGTCAGCGCAAGACTCACATGGTTATCCACAACGGAACTGCCTGGTCACCTGAAAAAGGCCCAGTTCACAACAGGCCCCTGTGGACAACTCTATCCACCCCCGAACCCTCAACTTCAGATTTAGCCACTGTTTTCACTGGTCAGAACATTATTGCCGACGATGTTGGGGTTGTCCACAGAGCTGCAGTACCCTGTTGACAACTAGCACGATGGAGTTATCCACAGGTGTGGACAGCGCTGTGGATACGCAGGCCAACGGCGATGAGGCGTTGTGCACATGAACGTCAGATTCCTGCGAATGAACTTCATGCGTCCCGCCGTCCCCGACCCACCCGCCGAAAGGTACCCGTTATGCCCGATGCTGTGGACTTCAAGGAAGTCTGGGCCTCACTACTCGACAGGTGGATCAACGCCGATGAAGACTCAGCGGAATTCCCCCGCCTGAGCTCCCGCTCGAGAAGCCTCCTCCGGCAGCTCACACCG